>NZ_JBHUSG010000013.1:0-57897 GCF_042673745.1 Kitasatospora sp. NPDC057015 | reverse complement strand
TCTCAGCCGCCGGGGGCGGGGCCGCCCCCCCCCCCCCCCGGGCGGCCCCGCCCCCCCCCGGCGGGGGGCCGCCCGCCGCGCTGGGCCCCGGCCGGCGCACGGGGCCGGCGGCCGAGCCGTCACCGGCTCACATGCGCCAGACCTGGCCGGTGTCGTTTCCGCAGGTGTTCAGCACCAACCTGACGTAGTCGGCCGGAGGGCCGGCCGTGTCCAGGCACAAGCCGCTCGGTGGATTGGTGAACCGGTGGGTGACGGCGTCGTACTCCCATTGCTGGCCTGAGTAGTTGCCGCATGCTCTGAGCACCACGTCGAGCCCGACGACCTGAGGTCCCGCGGTGTCCAGGCACAGCCCGCTCGGCGGGTTGACGAGGTAGTGCCCCGACTCGTTGTAGTCCCAGATCTGACCGCTGTAGTACCCGCAGTCGCTGATGCGCGTGGTCACGTCGGCCCGCTGCGGGCCCTCGGTGTCGACACACAGCCCGCTGAAGGTGTTGGTGATCCGACCCGGAGCGGACGCCGACGGTACGACGGGGCTCTTCACCGGGAGTGCCGGCAACGGCGCAGGACTGTACGGAGCGGACGCCGACGGCACGCCTCGGCCGCTCGCGGGCGAGGTCGGCAGCGGCGAGGTAGGCAGCGGCGAGGGGCTCTGTTGCCGTGGGGAGGGCGCGCCGGCCTGCGCCCGATCGTCGTGGTGAACCATCGCCGTCCTGACACCGATCACCGCGCCGGAGGCGAGCGCCAGGGCGCACACCGCGATGACGGCACGCAGGGCGGTGCTGCGCGGCGGGCGCGGCACCGGTGACGCGCCCGGCGGGACGGGAGCGGGGACGTGCCCCCACGGCGTGGTTCGGGCGGCCGACGGGTCGGGAGCGGTCGCCGTGGCGGAAGGCGTGCCCAGCTGGTCCGACAGCTCGCTCTCGCGCTCGATGATCATCGTGCTGACGGCGGGCGGGACCCACGTGCCGGCCGTCGCGGAGGGCCTCGCCAGCCGGTTCAGGACGTCGGCCAGGCCGGGCCGTCGTTCCGGATCCTTGGCCAGACACGCGGAGACCAACTCGACGAGCGGCGCGGGCAGCCCGGCCAGGTCGGGGTCGGCGTGCACGATCCGGTACACGATCGACTCGACCGACCCCGCACCGAAGGGGCCGCGGCCGGTCGCGGCGAACATCAGCACCGCTCCCAGCGCGAACACGTCACCGGGCGGCCCGACGCTCAGCCCCTTCGCCTGCTCGGGGGACATGAATCCGGGAGTTCCGACGATCGTGGTCGAGACGTGCGTCGCGTCCAGGACGCGGGAGATCCCGAAGTCGATCACACGAGGGCCGTCGCCGGCCAGGATGATGTTGCCGGGCTTGAGGTCACGGTGCACCAGGCCCGCGCCGTGGATCGCGGTCAGCGCCTCCGCCAGTCCGGCCCCCAGGGCGGTGACGGCCTGAACCGGCAACGGCCCGTACACGTCGACCGCCTGCTGCAACGACGGGCCGGGAACGTAGGCGGTGACCAGCCATGGCGGGTCGGCGCCGGGATCCGCGTCGACCACCTGGGCGGTGTAGAAGCCACCGACACTCCGCGCGGCGGCGACCTCGTGGGCGAACCGGCGGCGGAACTGCGCGTCGCCGGCGATCTCGGGGTGGACCACCTTCACCGCGACCACCCGGCCGCCGCGCGACCGGCCCACGAACACCTGGCCCATCCCGCCGCGGCCGAGTCGCCCCAGCAGGTGGTACGGGCCCACCTGTCGCGGATCGCCGGCCTTGAGGGGTTCCATGCGTCTGGGTCCTGCCGAATCACGAGAAGCCGATGCCTGCCGGGTGATTCTTCCAGCAACGGGCCCGCGGCGAAGCCGGGTCGACGAAGCTGATGCCACCTCACATTCCTTACCGGGTACGCGATTGCGCAACCCGACGGCAGGCCGGACACGGTGCCGCACGGTTCGCGCGCCGCCGCTCCCCCGAGCCCACGCCGCCCCACGACGCCGACAGGAACCTCCCCCTCCAGCGGCGACGGGTCGCGACGCCGGGCACCCGACCTCCCGGCCGTCGCAGACCCGCGGCGTCCGTACGGGTGAATCCGCCCGTCCGGGGCCCCGGCCACTGTCTATGATCCATTTCCGTGACGGAGAGTCAGAGCACCAGAGCACTGCGCGACCGGGCCGACGTGGTCATCCTCGGCGCCGGACCCGCCGGGCTGGTGCTCGGGAACCTGCTGCACGCGAGCGGGGTCGACTGCGTCGTGCTGGAGCGGTCCACCCGCGCGCAGGTCCAGGCCCGGTCGCGGGCCGGCTTCCTCGCGGCGAACACCGTGCGCGTCCTGGAACGGCACGGCCTGGCCGAAGGCCTCCACCGGCGCGGCCGGGAGCACGCGACCTGCGAGTTCCGCTCCGAGGACGGCCGGTTCCGCCTCGACTACGGCACCCTGGGCCGGGGGGAACGGCACACCGTCTACCCGCAGCACGAACTGGTGACGGACCTGCTGACGCAGTACCTGGACGCCGGCGGCCGGGTGCGTTTCGGCACCGAGGCGCTCACCGTCCGGGACGCCGACGGCGACCGCCCCTCCGTCGCCGTACGGGAGGCCGACGGCCGCACCGGCAGCTGGCAGGGCAGGTACGTCGCCGGCTGCGACGGCCGGCACGGCGCCGCACGGCGCTCGCTCCCGCCCGGCGCCGTCCGCCGCCACCACCTCGACCACGGCGTCTCGTGGCTCGGTCTGCTCGCCGAGGCGCCCCCGAGCCTGGACGCGGTGGGCTACGCGGTGCACCGCCGGGGCTTCGCGGGGCACATGGCACGCACGCCCGAAGTCACGCGCTACTACCTGCAGTGCGAGCGCGGCACACCGCCCGACGCGTGGTCCGAGGACCGGATCTGGGACGAACTGTCGCTGCGGATGCGCGCCGAGGAGTACGGCCCGCTGCGCCGCGGCCGGATCGTCCACCGTGCCGTGGTCGACCTCGAATCCGACGTGCTCGAACCCCTGCGCCACGGCACCCTCCTCCTCGCGGGCGACGCCGCGAGCCTGCTCAGCCCGTCCGCGGCCAAGGGCGCGAACCTCGCGGTGCTGGAGGCCGAGATCCTCGCCCGCGCCCTGGTCGACGACCTCGTCCACGGCAGCGCCGAGGGGCTCGCACGCTACTCGGCGCAGTGCCTCGCCCACATCTGGCGCGCGCAGGAGTTCTCGCAGTGGATGCTCCGGCTGCTGCACGGCGCCCCCGGCCCGGACGGCGAGTCGATGTTCCAGGACTCCCTGCGCCGCTCCCGCCTCGCGTCCCTGGGCACCTCGCGCAGCTGCCAGGACTGGTTCGCCGAGCACTACGTCGGCGTCTGAACAACCCCTTCGCCCCACCCGGTACCCCCGCGAACTCCCCCAGCCAACTCCCCCGGCCGACTCCCCCGCCGAGTTCCTCCCGAGCACCGAATTGAGGATGCTTCACCATGACCACGTCGTTCACGACCGACACCGACCGTTTAGGCGAGACGGTCGACTTCGTCCGGGAGCAGGACGCCGCCACCCTGCTCCCGCTCCTCCTGCCGGGCCTGGACGCCCTGGAGCTGCAGGCGCTGGTGGACCGCTGCCGGTTCTCGCACGCCGCGGTGCTGGTCTTCCCGCCGGCTCCGGAGGCACTGCGCACCGCCTTCGCCGACTGCGGGCTGCCCGCCGACGTGGCCCCGCGGCCCAGCGTGGTCGTCCGGGAGCGGCTCGCCGCGCGGCACCGGCGCGACGCGGCGGAGCTCGACGTCCGCATCCTCCGCCCGCCCGTGGCCGGCCCGGACGGGACGAGCCGCACGGTCGAGGTGTTCACCCTGACCGTGCCGCCCGGCTCCGACCTCGCCGCGATCGCCGAGCGGGAGCGCGCGTGGGAGCACGAGGCGCACCTCGCCTTCGAGATCGATCGCCCGGATCCGCTGGTCCTGCGCGGCATGTGCGCGATCCTCGCGCGGCACGGCGCGACGGCCGACGGCGGCGGGTACAACCCGCACGAGGACGGCACGGTGTTCTACTTCGCCGCGCCCCCCGAGACGAAGGCCGGCTACCGGCGGGTGGAACTCTACGTACCCGGCGACCACCGGGACGTGCTCGCCGACCACCTGGCGGAGCACCGCGCACGGCACTCTGCGGAAACGCTCCTGCGCCTGATGACCGGAGCGTGGACGACCCAGGCCCTGGCCGTCTTCGCCGAGCTGCGGGTGCCCGACGCGATGCACACCGGGACGGGCACCGGCGTCGAGACCCTCGCGCGGGCGGTCGGCGCCGACCCGGGGAGCCTGGCGTCGCTGCTGCGCTACCTCGCCATGTCCGGCCTGGTGGCGACCGACCGGGACGGCTTCCGCCTCACCGAGCTCGGCGCGCTGCTCAGCGCGGACGCCCCGGACTCCATGCGGCCGCTGGCCCTCCTGTACGGCGGCCCGTTCTACCGGTCCTTCGGCGCGCTCGGTCACACGGTTCGGACCGGGGAGGTCGCCTTCGACCACCTCTTCGGCGAGAACCACTTCGACCACTTCGCCCGCCACCCCGAACTCTCCGACCTCTTCGACCGGTCCATGGCCGCCGGCTCACGCATGTTCGACCCGATCGTCGAACACCCCGTCGTCACGGCCGCGAGCGAGGCGCCCGGCCCCCGGACGGTGGTCGACGTCGCGGGCGGGAACGGAGCCCTGCTCGGCCGCATCCTCGCCGCCCACCCGCGCCTCGACGGCGTCCTGCTGGAGCGCCCGCACGTCCTCGAAGCCGCGCGCCGCTCCCTGGACGCCGCCGGCCTCGGCGGGCGCTGCGCCTACCGGGAGGGCGACTTCGCGGACGTGCCGCCGGACGGCGACGTCTACGTCCTCTCCCGGATCCTGCACGACTGGGACGACGAGCGCTGCCGCGAGATCCTGCGCCACTGCGCCCGTGCCATGCCCGCCGACGCCGACCTGCTCATCGTCGAACGGGTGCTGCCCCCCGACGACTCGGCCTCACTGGCCACGGCCTGGGACCTCCACATGCGGTGCAACGTGGGAGGCCGTGAACGCCGCGCCGACCACTACGCCCGGCTCCTCGCCGACGCCGGACTCGCCCTCGTCGGCCACGCGCCGCTGCCCCTGGACGGCAGCGTGCTGCACGCCCGCCCGGCCGCCGCGCCCCCGCCCGTCGGCGGGTAGCGGCGGTCCGCCCTCCCCCGTCCTCGCGCCCCCACCAGGAGCGGCTCGCGCCCCCGGCCCGGGGGCACGGGGTGGGCGGACCCTAGCCTGGCCGGATGGAGAACACGGAGACGATCGACGGGGTCGAGGTCCTGCCCTTCCCCGACGAACAGGCGTTCGCGCACTGGCTGAGCACCCATCACACCAGGCACGAGGGCGTGTGGCTGAAGCTGGCGAAGAAGGGCGCCGGCATCCCGTCGCTGACGAGCGACCAGGCCGTCGACGTGGGCCTGTGCTACGGCTGGATCTCCGGTCAGCGGCGCGGACTCGACGAGCGGTACTACCTGCAGAAGTACGTCCCGCGGCGCCCGGGCAGCCTCTGGTCGCAGGTCAACATCGAGAAGGTGGCGGTGCTCACCGCCGAGGGCCGGATGCGCGAACCGGGCCTCGCCGAGGTCCGCCGCGCACAGGCCGACGGGCGGTGGGCGCGCGCCTACCCGTCCCAGCGCACCGCCACCGTCCCCGACGACCTCGCCGCGGCGCTGGCCGCCGACCCCGCCGCCGACCGCGCCTTCCGAGCCCTCGACCGGACCGCCCGCTACCTCACCGTCCTCCCCCTGCTCCAGGCCCCCACGCCGGGTGTCCGGCGGACCAGGCTGGAGCGCACGGTGCGCCGCCTCGGCGCGGAGGGACACACCGGGGAGGACCCGGCGGGCGGCGCGACGCCCTAGGTCGTGTCTGACAATTCGCGTCGGATCAGCGCGCGGCGTTGGGCGCCCGGCTGGGCGTGCGCCCGGATCGTCCTCGTACTGGGCCGTACTCGGGCGATTCGGGCGTGCATTCAGATGGGATGCCCGGCGTCGCGCGCCCGGCGGGAATTGTCAGACACGGCCTAGGTCCGCCGGGCCGCGCCGCCGTGCCGCCCCCGCTCAGCCGGAGTAGACCCGCCCCTGGGCGTGCTCCGCCCAGTCCACGATCTGGATCGCCGCCCCGGCGGCCTCCTCACCCAGGCAACGGGTGTGGTGGCGGCGCGCGATGCCGTCCAGGTCGAGATGGCGGCCGAAGGCCGGATGCCCGGCCAGTCGGCGGGCGTACTCCCACACCCGGGAGTGCTCGGCGATGCGCTGCACGGCGGCGGCGTCCAGGTGCCAGCGGTGCACGGTGTCCAACTGCACCAGGGTCACCCAGAGCTCCACGTCCGCGAGGGTCATCTCCTCCCCCAGCAGGTACGTCCGGTCGTCCAGCCGGTGCTCGATCGCCGCCAGCCCGTCCAGCAGGCTCCGCAGCGCCGTCGCGCGCGCGGCCGGGGTGGCGTCGGACTGGCCCGCCTGTTGGGCCGGGGCGTTGATGCTCTGCTCGCACAGCTGCCTGACCGCCCCGATCGCCCCCTCGGCGCCGTGCGGGTAGAGGTCCGGACCGGGGAACCGCCTGACCAGGTCGGTGAGGATCTCGGCCGGGTCGTTGCTGACGATCCGTCCGCTCCAGTCGTCGCTGAGCACCGGCGCCCCGGCCCGCCCGGGGTACTGGTGCGCCGTCGCCTCGTACAGCGGTCGCAGCGCGAGGTACCCGTCGTCACCGGCGTCGGGCAGCGCCGGGAGCAGCGTGACCGGCAGGGTGTCGTCGAGGCCGAGCAGGCTGTGGGTGACGGCGATCTGCAGACAGTGCGGACAGGAGAGTGTGAGGTGGAGCCGGTAGCGGTGCGGCACGGGGTAGTAGCCGCTGCGGGCGTCGTGGCCGATCCGCCCGCGGAGGGCGGGCACGGCGAACGGGGACGTGGCGGACATGGGTCTCCCAGGAGTCGGAGGCGCGCGGACACGCCGACGCGCGGAGGCGCGGACAACGGACGGGTGAGGGGGGAGATGGGCGCAGCCCGGGGCAGGCGACCGACCGCTGTGGACCAGACGGGAGGTCGGCCGGGGAAGCAGCCGGGGAATCAGGCGGGGAGGGTTGCCGGACCGTGGAGGGTGAACGGCCCTGCCATGCTGCTGCAGACCCGCTGCAGGTCGATGTGGCGACGGCACGTCAGCATCGGGAGCGACCGGACGGCGTGAGCCACGCCTTCGATCACCGGCTCCGCGTGCCCCACGGCTCTCCCGCCTACGGTCGACGATTCCTGCTTCGGAGTGTCATCCCGCAGCCGCGTCACGTCAAGGGCCACGACAGGGGTGGGCGGACCGTCCCGCATGGTGGGACGCGCATCGCGCTCCGGTGAGACGGTGCGTCAGCTCGCGGGCGCCGGAAGCCGCGGGCCGCAGGGCTTCCGGGGGCGGCATGCCGGCGGCTCGCCCCCGCGCTCGGGAGTCGGGCCGCCCGGCCTGCCAGGGGCGGACCCGCGGCCGGGACCGGACACGACGTCAGGAGCGCCCCGACGCTGCCGGGGCGCTCCTGACCGTGGTGGTGCGGCGTCTCAGAGCGCCGGCTGCCACCCGAGCGCCGGCCCGAGACCGGTGGCGATGTCGGTGAGGATCTGCACGTAGTCCTCGTGGTCGAGGGTGAACGGCAGCGCGAAGACCACCTCGTCGACCTCCCTGAACCCGGCGTCGGCGTAGAGCTGTTCGGCGATCTCGGCGGACGTCCCGATCAGGTCGCGCGCGTACATCGTCCGTGCCGGCCCCTGCGGGGTGGCGGTGCGCGGGGTGCGGCTGCGCACGTACTCCTGGTACTTGGCACGCTGCTGCGCCGACGCACCGTCGGTGGGGATGACGACCAGCCCCTGGGAGACCCGGGCACGCGCACCCTCGGGGTGGCGGGCGCGGAAGGCGGCGATCTGCGAACGCTGGATCTCGGCGAAGTCCTCCGACTCCTCCGCCCGCAGCACGTTGCTGGTCAGCAGGCCGAGCCCCTGCTCACCCGCCCACCGGGCCGAGCGCAGGCTCCCGCCGCCGTACCAGATGCGGTCCGCCAGGCCGGCCGCGATCGGCTGGACCCGGTCGGAGAACACCTCGATGCCCTCGACCCCGCTGAAGTCGGTGGCCGGCTTGCCGCGGACGAAGTCCAGCAGCCGCCGCACCCGCTCGTAGCCGAAGTCCTCGGCCTCGGCGGTGTCGGGGTAGAGCGCGGAGGCGACCCGGTCGTACTGCCCGGGGCGGCCGACGCTGATGCCGGGATTGAGCCGGCCGCCGGACAGGATGTCGACGGTCGCCAGGTCCTCGGCCAACCGCAGCGGGTTCTCCCATCCCAGCGGGATGACGGCGGTGCCCAGTTGGATGCGGCTGGTGCGCTGCGTGGCCGCCGCCAGCACCGCGACGGGCGAGGATATCCCGTGCTGCAGGTGTCGGTGGCGCACCCAGGCGCTGTCGAATCCCAGCTGCTCGCCGAGTTCGATGATCCGGAGCGTCGACTCGTGTCCGTGGGCGGGGTCGGCCGGGTCGAACAGCCCGATGGTCAGGAATCCCAGCTTCCGCAGGGGCTGCGAGTGCGACGGCACCGATTCCTCCGTACTCCGCGACAGGCCCGGCACCGACCGGCTGCGGTTCGACTTGCACGGTCCGGATTCCGATCACCGGACGTCCGCCCCACCCTCACACACCGCTCAGCGGCGCTCAAGTGCTTCCCCGGAAACGCAATCCGGGGCAACACGCACGTGACATCCGCGCGCGGGACGCGACGGTGCCCCCGACCCGGCCCGCGCCCGGGCCGGCCGGGGGCCGCGGTCCGTCAACCGCGCAGCACGGCGGCCTCGGTCTCGGGGGCCAGCCCGAGGACCGGGCGGTCGGGGCGCTGCGGCGAGACTCCGCCCAGCTCCTTCAGCCACGCCCAGGTGTCCGCGACGGTCTCGGCGACCGGCCGGCAGCGCAGCCCGTCCGTGAACGCCCTGGACGTCTCCGCGCCGTAGAGGAACTCGTGCAGCTCGCCCGGCGGTGCCCAGATCGGCAGCTCCGTCCACGGTGCGATCCCGGCGGCGGCGATCCGCTCGGGGTCGGTCCAGCGCAGCTCCGCGTCGGATCCGGTCGCGGCCACGCACGACTCCAGCAGTTCGCCCATGGTGGCGTGGCCCGGCCTGCTCACCACGTTGTACGGGCCGGACAGTCCGCGCACGGCGGCGTCCAGGGCCCAGCCGGCGAGGTCGCGCGTGTCGACGTACTGGAGCGGCAGGTCGCGCGGGCCGGGGGCGAGCACGGGGCCGCCACGGGCGATCCGGTCCAGCCACCAGGTCAGCCGGCCGACGTCCTCGCCCGGGCCGAGGATGAGGCCGGCGCGCAGCAGCAGCGAACGGTCCGCGCCGAACGCGCCGGTGACGGCGAGCTCCCCGCCGCGCTTGGCCTGCGGATAGGGGACGTCGCCGTCGTCGGGCGAGCCGTCCAGCAGGACGCCGTTCTCGGCGGCGCCGTGGTCGACCGGGTCGGCGTACACGGAGCCGCTGGAGACGTACACGTACCGGTCGGCGCGCTTCGCGAGCGCGTCCGCCGCGTCCCGGACGGCGGAGGGCCGCGCGGACCAGGTGTCCACGACCAGGTCCCATTCACCGGCGCCGAGCGCGGCCAGTCCGTCGGGGGCGGTCCGGTCGCCCCGCAGGACGGTGGCACCGGCCGGCGGCCGGCGGCTGCCGCGGTGGAGCAGGGTCACGTCCCAGTCGCGGGACAGGGCCTCGTTGACGATGGCGCGGCCGACGAATCCGGATCCACCGAGCATGAGAAGTCGCATACCGATCACTCTCGCCACCGATGCGCCGATCGGTCCACCCCCATCCGCCATCAGCGGAATCGCCGTCAGCTGAAACCTCATCAGCCGTTCCCCGGCGGGGCGTTCTCCAGCCCGGGATCCCGGTCGCCCGCGGTGGGAGGCCGGCCTTGGTCCAGCTCCTCGGATTCCGCCGGGCCCCTGCACGGAGCCCGCCGGGGTCACCCCGGGCCTGCCCGAGTCACCGCGACCGCGCCGGAGTCACCCCGACCGTACGGTCCGGGTGAAGGCGCTGCGGTAGGCCCTCGGCGGGACGCCGCGGCGGCGGACGAACTGTTCGCGCAGGACCGCCGCACTGCCGTAGCCGACCCGGCGGGCCACCTCCTCGACCGGCAGATCGGTGCTCTCCAGCAGTTCCTCGGCGCGGCCGAGGCGCTGGTTCAGCAGCCAGGCGTACGGGGTGCTGCCGGTGGCCGCGGTGAAGCGTCGGGCGAAGGAACGCCGGCTCATCAGCGCGCGCTCGGCCAACTCGGCCACCGGCAGCGGCCGGTCGAGGTGTGCGCGTGCCCAGGCCAGGACGTCGGCGAGCCGTTCGTCCTGGCAGTCCTCGGCGACCGGCGCCACCAGGTACTGGGCCTGGCCGCCGTCCCGGTGCGGTGGCAGCACCAGATCGCGGGCGACCGCGTTCGCGACCGACGCGCCGAACTCGCGGCGCAGCAGGTGGAGGCAGAGGTCGAAGCCGGCCGCCGCACCGGCGCCCGTGACGATGTCGCCCTCGTCGATGTAGAGGGCGTCCGCCTGGACGGTGACGTCCGGATGGCGGGCGGCGAGCAGTTCGGCGAACCGCCAGTGGGTCGTCGCCCGGCGGCCGGCCAGCAGTCCGGTCCGGGCCAGGGCGAAGACGCCGACGCAGTGCGCGCCCAGCACGGCACCGCGCGCGTGAGCGGTGGCCAGGGCGTCCAGCACCGGCCCGGGCACGGGGTCGCGGAAGCCCGCCCACGGCAGCACGAGCACCAGGTCGGCCTCGGCCAGCCGTTCCGGCCCGTGCGCGACGGCGACGGGCACACCGACGTCGGTGGGGACCGGCCCCGGGCGGTCGCCGCACAGCGTGAACTCGAAACGCGGCAGGTCACCGCCTCGTTCGGCGAACACCTCGGCGACCACACCGACAGCGAGCATGCCCACCCCGGGCGGGGCGTAGGCGGCGACGGTGGCGAACTTCGGCATCCCCGGAGTTTGGCACAGAACCTGCGATCAGTGGCATGTCTGCCACTCGTCGGCCCTCCGGGACCCGGGCAGGATCGTCCTTGTGAGCAGCGCAACGACCACGAGCGAGGACAGCATGAACGGGACGAGCATGAACGAGACCGGCACGAACGGGGCCGGCGCGGACGGGGCCGGCAGCAACGCGACCGGTGTGGCCGGTGCCGCGAGGACGACCGACGCGCCGGCCGGTCGCAGCGCCAGGTACCACGTCCTGACCACCGGCTACACGCTCTCGACCGGCCCCGGCGTGGCCGCCACCGTCTCCTACGTCACCGACGGCGACCGGCGGGTGATCGTCGACCCGGGCATGGTGGCCGGACGCGACCGGATCCTCGGCCCGCTGGCCGAACTCGGGCTCTCCGCCGACGACATCACCGACGTGGTGCTCAGTCACCATCATCCGGACAACACCATGAACGTCGGCCTGTTCCAGCGGGCCCGGGTGCACGACCACAAGGCCGAGTACCTGGACGACCAGTGGCTCGACCGGGATGCCGAGGGTCTCCAACTCACCCCGTCGCTGAGGCTCATCCGCACCCCCGGACACAGCGCCGAGGACATCACCCTGCTCGCCGGGACGGCCGAGGGCGTGGTCGCGTTCGTCGGCGACCTGTGGTGGCGGCCGAACGGCCCGGTGCTCGACCCGGTCGCGCCCGATCTCGCCCGACTGCGCGCCTCCCGGCTGCGGGTGCTGGCCGGCGCGGACGTCATCGTTCCCGGCCACGGCGCGCCGTTCGCCGCCGAGACGGCCCCGCACTGACGGGGATCAGCACCCCCGCAGGGTGAGGCACCGGTCGGTGGCGCTGCGCATACTCGGTCCCATGAACAAGCACGGGCGACTCGCCGACTTCCTCCAGGCCCGCCGGGGCCTGCTGCGTCCCGAGGACGTCGGGTTGCGGACGTACGGCGAGCGGCGCCGGGTGCCCGGGCTGCGGCGGGAGGAGCTGGCGATGCTCGCGGGCATCAGCGCGCCCTACTACGCCCGGCTTGAGCAGGGCACCTCGCGCAACGCCTCGCGCGAGGTGCTCGATGCCATCGCGACCGCCCTGCGCCTGGACGAGTCCGAGCGGGTGCATCTGCACGAGCTCGCCCGTACGCCGACGCGGGGCAGGGCCGCACCCCGTCCCCGCCCCGAGCGCGTCACCCCGGCCACCGGCGCGCTGCTGGCGGCGCTCGAAGGCACACCCGCCGTCGTCCTGGGCCGCCGCAGTGACGTGCTGGCCTGGAACTCGCGGGGTCACGCGTTGTTCGCCGGCCACGTCGAGCGGGGCAGGCCCGACGAACCGGGCCGCCGGCCGAACATGGCGCGGCAGGTGTTCCTCGACGCCCACACCCGGGGCCTCTACGCCGACTGGCCCGCCAAGGCCAGGGCCGTGGTCGGCAACCTGCGCCTCACCGCCGGCCGGTTTCCGGAGGATCCGCTGCTGGCCGGGCTCGTCGGTGAACTGAGCATGCGCAGCCCGGAGTTCGCGGCCATGTGGGCCGACCACCGGATCGTGGCCTGCGACGTCGCCGACTACGAGATGCACCACCCGACGGTCGGGACCCTGACCGTCACCCAGCAGACGCTCCAGAGTCCGCAGGGAACCGGACCGGCCGTGGTGATCGCCACGGCCGCCCCCGGGTCCCCCTCCGCAGCGGCCCTCAGCCTCCTGGCCCAGGCCAGTGGGGGGAGCGAGACGGTCCGGCCCCGCAGGGGCGCAGGATCCCGTCCCACCTGACCCGAGCGCGCCCCTCTCCGGGCCCCTTCCGCGGCCGTTGACGCCCGTACGTGCGTCGACGGCGCCCCGTCCGCCTCCGATGGTCCGCCTCCGCCCGCCCCGGCACTCCCCCGGCTGCGGCATGCCCGCACGCCCGCATACCCGCCCGCCCGCATACCTCCACGCCCGCACGCCCGAGAACAGAGAAGGAACCCATGCTCAAGCGAATCAGCCTGCTCGCAACAGCCGCGGTGACGGCCGCAACGGCCATCGCCGCGGCCCACCCGGCCGACGCCGCACCGGTGACGACCAAGCCCCTGGGCCACGTTCGGATCGCCAATCACTTCGACCTGGCCGCAGGCCAGATGCCGGAGAACATCGCCCTGCTGCCCGACGGCACCGCCGACGTGACCTTCGCCGGCAGCCGCCAGGTCGCCCGGGTCACCCCCGGGGGCGGCACCCGCGTCCTCGCCACACTGCCCGCGCCCGCCGACGGCGGAGCCACGACCCCCGTCCTCGGATTCCCCCTGACCACCGGCATCGTCCGGGCCGCGAACGGAAGCACGTACGTGCTGTACGCGACCGGCACCGCCGACCTGACGGGCCTGTGGCGGCTGGCCCCCGGCCAGGCACCGGAGCGGATCGCCGCACTGCCCCCGGACGGCCTGCCGAACGGTCTGGCACTGGACCCGCACAGCGAGCAGCTCTACATCACCGACTCGGTGCTCGGCACCGTGTGGACCGTCCCCCTCTCCGGGGGCCGTCCCACCGCCTGGTCGACCGCGTCGGAGCTCGCATCGACCGGCTTCCTCGGAGCCAACGGCGCGAAGGTCCACGACGGCGCGCTCTGGGTGACCAACCTCGACCGGGGCACGCTCGTACGCATCCCGATCCGTCACGGAAACAGGGCGGGAGCACCGCAGGTGCGGGCGACCGGACTGGCCGGTGTCGACGACTTCACCTTCACCGGCCGTGGCAACGAGGTGCTCGCCACCCTCAACGCCCCCAACCAGGTCGTGCTCGTCCGCCCCGACGGCACCAGCACCACCGTGCTGAACACCGACGACGGACTCCAGAACCCGACCTCCGTCGCACTGCGCGGCGACGAGGTGTACGTCCTCAACGCCGCCTACACCACGGGCAAGGACCCGAACCTCCTCCTCGCCCACCTGCCCGGCCACCACCGCTGACGGCAGCTCGACATCCGGTGGAACGGACGATCCACCGGCTCGTGCGGGGTACGGCAGCGGAGGGGGTCTCCGTCCGAGGTCAGGCGGAACAGGAGCCGGAGAGCGGGACGACGGCCCGGACGGCTACGGGGCGAGCCGGGCGAAGTCCGTGAACACGGCGCCGGCCGCGCGGACCGCCTCCCACAGGCCGCCGTCGGTGAGCATCCGCCGGTCCGCGTCGCGGACCAAGCCCACACCCCCGTCGGGAAAGCCGGTACCGCGCAGCGCGCGCAGCGCGGGGTCGTCGAAGCCGGGGTGGGTGATCAGCACGCGCGGTCCGCCCGGCGGGCAGGCCTGCACCGCTGCGGGCAGCGCGGCGGCGGTGTCCCCCGTGGCCGGCAGGGGCAGCGGCGCCGCCCGCCGGTCCGCGTCCAGCAGGCCCTCGGCGGCGGCGACCGCGCGGACGGCCGGGCCCACTCCGTCGACCCAGCCGGCCCCCATGTGCTCGTCCAGGTAGTGGACCGTCAGACCCCAGCCCCGGAGCCGGTCGAGCTGCGCGGTGATCTCCGCGGCCACCTCGTCCGGATCCGCTCCCCCGCGCTCCTGCAGTTCCGCCGTGGTCCGCAGGAACAGCCCGTCGGCATCGACCAGGGAGGGCACCCGGGCGGGCGGCAGGACCGGCCCCCAACGGACCTGCTCCCACTCGCTGGTGAGCGTCACGTGCAGGCCGCAGACCACCCCGGGCACGGACCCGAGGAGTCCGGCGGCGTGCGCGGCCGCGGGGGCGGCCGCCATCACCGAGACACTGCGGGCGACCGGGCCCCGCAGGGCCTCCACGATCGCGTGGTTGACGCCTTCGCTCAGCCCGGCGTCGTCCACCCGGACCACCAGTTCGACGCCCCTGCCGTCCGCCGCCACCCGTTCCTCCGCCGCCTTGTCGCACACCTACCGTGGGCTGCCAGTATCCGCAGGTCACCCCCCGGACGGACATGGACGACCGTGCCCCGTCCCGGCGTTCTGCCCGCGGGGGGCGTGTCCGGGGGCGCGGACGACCCCCGTCGACGGCGCGCCCACCGCGCGCCCGGGCCCGTCCGATCGCGGGCCGAGGGCGCATGGACGAACGTGCGCGATGCCCGGCGAACCGTTCCGCCGACGCCGGGACCGGCCTGGCGTGAGCCGCCACCTCACCGACAAGCCCTCCGCGCAGGCGATCGAAACGCCGAGCTCCGTGTTCCGCCGGCTGTAGGCTCCGGAACAGGTCCGGTCCAGCCGACAGCTCCCCGCGAGGATGCCCAACTACCTCTCCCGCACCGCGCGGTGGGCTGCGATCAGGTCCCGGTACCAGGCGTACGACGCCTTCGGTGTCCGCCGCTGCGTCTCGAAGTCGACATGGACCAGGCCGAAGCGCTGGTGGTAGCCCTCGGCCCGTCGAACACCCTGTCATTGTAGACGGAGCCTCCAGAACGATCCGAAGTTGTCGCCAATATGCCTCTCAGACAGCTGAGTTGACTGATCCGGAACGCCTCCTACCCATCGGACCGACCCCGGTGCGCCGCAATCAGATCGCGGTACCACCCATAAGACGCCTTCGGCGTGCGCCGCTGAGTTTCGAAGTCAACATGGACCAGGCCGAAGCGCTGACTGAACCCCTGCGCCCACTCGAAGTTGTCGAGCAACGACCACGTGAAGTAGCCGCGGACGTCGACGCCTTCGGCGACGGCGGCGGCGAGTGCGTCGAGGTGGCCGGCGAGGTAGGCGATCCGGTCCGGGTCGGCGACGGTGCCGTCGGCGGCGGGTTCGTCGGCGACCGAGCAGCCGTTCTCAGTGATGGTGACGGGCGGGAGGGCGGCGCCGTAGCGGTCGCGGAGGCCGGTAAGGAGCTCGCGCAGGCCGTCGGGGACGACGGGCCAGTCGAAGGCGGTGCGGGGGACGCCCTCGATCGGGGCTTCGGTGAAGGGGAGGGCGGGGTCGGTGGGGGCGGCGATGCGGGTGGGGTTGTAGTAGTTGACGCCGAGGCCGTCGAGCGGCGTGGCGGCGATGAGCTCGAGGTCGCCGTCGCGGACGCTGCCGCCGAGGTCGGGGCCGACGCCGAAGGCCGACAGGTCGGGGTAGTGCCCGAGCAGGATCGGGTCGGTGAACAGCCGGTTGTGCAGGGCGTCGTAGGCCGCCGCGGCAGCCCGGTCGGCTTCCGAGGAGCTCGCCGGGCGGACCGGGGTGAGGTTGTTGGCGATCATCACGTCGAGCCCGCGCTCGCGCAGCACGGATGCCGCCAGGCCGTGGCCCAGCAGCTGGTGGTGGGCGGCGGGCAGGGCGTCGAGCATCAGGGCGCGGCCGGGGGCGTGGATGCCCAGGGCGTAGCCGTAGACCATGTGCACGAAGGGCTCGTTGAGCGTGATCCAGGCGGGGACGCGGTCGCCCAGCCGGTCCGCGACCACGGCCGTGTACTCGGCGAAGCGGTACGCGGTGTCGCGCGCGAGCCAGCCGCCACCGTCCTCCAGGGCCTGTGGGAGGTCCCAGTGGAAGAGGGTGGGCAGCGGGGTGATCCCGGCGGTGAGCAGGGCGTCCACCAGGCGGTCGTAGAAGTCGAGGCCGGCGGGGTTGGCGGGGCCGGCGCCGGTGGGCTGGATGCGGGGCCAGGCGATCGAGAACCGGTAGCCGTCCAGCCCGAGGCCCTGCATCAGGGCGACGTCCTCGGCGTAGCGGTGGTAGTGGTCGCAGGCCACGGCGCCCGTGTGGCCGTCGCGGACGGCGCCGGGGCGTGCGGCGAACGTGTCCCAGATCGAGGGGCCGCGGCCGTCCTCCTCGACCGCCCCCTCGATCTGGTAGGAGGCGGTGGAGACACCCCAGCGGAAGCCCGCGGGGAGGTCGAGTCGGTTCGGCATGGCCTGACTCCCAGCTGACGACGGCGATGGATGAGAGCATAAAACACGAGGAGTGCTCATGTTAGTGCGTCGACGCCGAAACACCAGCTCTGTCGGCATCGCCTACGATCGCGAGCCCTTCGGGGCTGGCGGAGCGGCCGTTCGATGGCAATGATGGGGCGGATCGCGTGTCCGTTCGGGTGATGGCTCGTTGGACACGGCAGACACAGGCCCGGAGCATGCCGCGGGCCGGCTGGGGAGGCCGAACCATGAGCGATCGCAGCGCCATCGAGTGGACCGAGGCGACATGGAACCCAACAACGGGATGCGATCAGGTCTCCCCCGGATGCGACAATTGCTATGCCCTCACACTTGCCAAGCGACTTAAGTCCATGGGCGCGGCCAAGTATCAGCGAGACGGGGACCTTCGAACGTCGGGTCCCGGATTCGGCCTGACGATTCATCCCGACGCCCTGAACGTGCCTCGACAGTGGAAGAGCCCGCGCAAGGTCTTCGTAAACTCGATGAGCGATCTCTTCCACGCCAAAGTGCCTCTCTCCTTCGTCCGTGACGTGTTCGACGTCATCACCGACACGCCGCAGCACACCTACCAGGTACTGACCAAGCGATCCCTGCGCCTGCGCCGGGTCGCCCAGAAGCTGGAGTGGCCGGCGAACCTATGGATGGGCGTCTCCGTCGAGAGCGTCGAACAGCTGCATCGCATCGACGACCTGCGGAAAGTACCCGCGTCCGTGAGGTTTCTGTCCCTGGAGCCGCTGCTCGGCTCGCTGCCTGGCTTGAATCTGGACGGCATCGGTTGGGTCATCGTGGGCGGCGAGTCGGGCCCTGGGCACCGGCCGATCGAGTCAGAGTGGGTCATCGAAGTCCGCGAAGCCTGCCAGGCCGCCGAGGTACCGTTCTTCTTCAAGCAGTGGGGCGGCCGAAACCCCAAGGCCGGTGGCCGAGATCTTCAAGGGCGAACCTGGGATCAACTTCCGCTCGGCAGCAGCCTCGCCCTCTCCTGAATGCGCCGTCCACGCACCCTGGTGGACCAGTGAAGGTTGTGTGATCCTCTCCCCAGGCATATTCGCGACACCGCGTGGGGGACACATGGTGGTACCGAAAGAACCTACCTGGCATAGAGATCCACATACCGCCGCCAAGCATGATGTGCTCCGGCAGTACCTGCAGGCATGGGCACCCATCCTGCTGTCCCGCAACGACATCGTTACCTACGCCGAAGGCTTCGCCGGACCCGGCATCTACAAGGGCGGCGAGGCGGGATCCCCGGTGATCGCCCACCAGGTCTTGGCGGGCTCCCTTCGCCAACGCGCGGGCAAGCGCGTCAAGATGGTGCTCGTCGAAGAGGACGGCCGACGAAAGACCGAGTTGGAACAGCAGCTCGCGCACGCCCGGGAGAATCAACCCGGCCCCGAACTCGCTCGACTGGAAACACACGTCACCCAAGGGGGCTGCCACCCCGACCTACTGCGCAACCTCGCGCAGACAGGCAGCCTCGGCCACCCGATGTTCGTTCTCCTGGACGGCTTCGGCAGCCCCGAGGTGCCCTTCGCCCTGCTGCAACAGGTGGCTCGGCACCGCAGCAGCGAGGTCATGATCACCTTCCAGCCTCAGTTCCTCGTCCGATTCGCCCAGAAGGACGGAACGCACCGCGCCGCCGGCGATGCCTTCTTCGGCAACTCCGACTGGCACTCCGTGTTCGCTCTGCCATCCAACGAGAAGGCTCCCTATCTACGAGATCAGTACCGCAGAACTCTCAGAGCCGCCGGCTTCGACCACAGCCTCTCCTTCGAGATGATCGACGAGAAGCGCCATCTGCTGTACCTCATCTTCGGCACGAGCCATGAGAAGGGCGTGGAGAAGATGAAGGAAGCCATGTGGAAGGTCGACACCACCACGGGGGTGCGTTACTGCGACCCCAAGGACCCGGACCAGCAGGTCCTGGAGCTCACACTCGAACCCGATACGGGCCCACTGCGCCGCATCCTCATCGAATACCTTCGCAGTTCGCCGGACGGGTTCACCGTGGCCGCACTCCAACGCTTCGCGCTCTTGGAGACCGTCTACCGGCCTGCTCAGGTCATTCCTGCACTCACCAGATTGCGGGAGGAGAAGCGGATCACCACAACCGCCCCTGGCCGCATCGTTCGAAGCACTCAGGTCACGGCCACCCACCAGGATGCACTGTTCTGACTGCAAGTCCACGATGAGCACACTTGCCGACAGGCTCATGGTTCGCATGAATGGCAGGACCTTGACTTCGACATCAGGCGAACCGACTTGGCCACGTACAGCGTTCGCCGACCGTCATTCGCCGTTCCTGTGGTGGAGTGTGCGGTTGATGACCTGGGTGGCCAGCGTGTTCGCAGCGGCGATGCGGTCTTCCAGGTCGGTGGACAGATCGCCCACCCCCAGGCCGGCCGTGGCGGCGACCGCGGCGAGCTGATCACGTTCGGTGGGGGCAAGGTCCCGCCCTCGGGGGTGGGTGAGTAGGTCGCGGGCACAGTAGCCCTCGGGGTTTACGAGGATTCTCGCGGCGGTGTCGGAGAAGATCCGGCGGGCCTGATCGGGGTGGCCGGCTGCCGTGGCGAGGTCCGCGACCGAGAGGGCCAGGCGAACGTCGAAGATCGGCATCTCGTCGTGGAGGGCAAGAACCCGGTGGCCGGTGAGCATCGCGTCCGTGTGCTCGACGGAGGGGCGGCCGGCGATGAGCGTGCAGGCCACCGTGAGCGCGGCAGCAACCACGTCCTCCCAGGGTTCCTCCGTCGGCGCTCCGGCCAGAACTCCGAGCGCGAGGTCGGTGTGCCCTTGGGTGGTGACGGCGACGGCACCGATCTGGCGGCCGTCGAACATCCTCCGTCCGACGTCCCCGGCCGCCTTCAGGTGTAGGTAGGCGTCCACCCAGCGTCCGGCCCGCACGAGGGCGCGGGCGCCATCGTAGATCCGGATGTTGTCCAGCCACTCGTTGACGTCCTCCCGGGCGGTGCCGGGAGTGGTCAGATCAGCCAGGCTCACCGGAAGACCTGCCAAGGTCGTGTCGTTGCTGGTGGCGACCGCGTAGGCCAGCTGATCGAGCACGGCCAGGGCCGCATCGCCGTCGCCCGCCCGCGTGAGCAGGTGAGCGAGGTTGACCAGCGGCTCCAGGGCCAGGCGGCCCCGCTCTGCAGTCAGCGGCCGGTGGGCGAGGTAGAGGTTGGCGTGGCCGCGGCACAGGGAACGTGCACGGCCGGGCAGCCCACGGTCGGCGGCGAGCAACGCGGTGAGGTTGTGGACAGCGGATGCCTGGACGAGGTTGCCGGTGGCGTCGGCCGACGTGGCAAGCTCGGTGAGGCGCTTCACGCGGTCGTCCAATGGAAGGGCAAGGGCGTGCCTGCGGGGGACGAGCGGAAGTCGGGCGAGGGCGTCAGCGAGGGGACCGGGTGGAATGGCAATCGTCATTAGGTAGCTTCCGGCTCCGGGTTCAGGTCAAGGACGGTGGTGGTGGCGGCCTCGGCGAGCAGGGCTTGCTGCTGGTGGCTGAGGCCGAGCCGGTTCGAGTGGAAAAGGTGATGGTGAGCGAGGATTACCCGTAGGCCACGATGCAGCCGCCCAGCCTCGGCAAGCTCTCGAAGGGTTCGCCCGCAGTCAGTGAAGGCTGTGAACCACTCTCTGGCGAAGGAGAGTTGGCCACGATTGAGAAGAGCTGAGGCGGAGTCTGTATCGGTGCGGAGAAGGATGCCGACGGCATTTCGCAGGCGCATGCTGGGCCCGGAATCCCGGGTTGGGGGCCGGTGGACTGCCACCTTGGCCCAGGTGTCGCCGATCTCGTACCAGTCCAGGCCTGCGCCGCGCATCATCGCGGTCCCGAGCAGAACCGACAACTCCGCTCTTTGATCGCTGAGTTGCTCACTCCGAATGGTGCGCAGGTAGGCGAGGATCTGCCGGCTGTCGCGATGGAACAGCCGGTGGGCAACCACTATGCCCTCCGCTCCCCCAAAAGCGAGGGTTTCGGGTTCGTAGATCACCGGGGTCCAGGCTGTGACCATTGCGGCCTCGCGGCACTGCTTCAGCATCGCGTCCACGGCTGAGGCGCCGTCCGGGGCGGTCAGCAGGTAGCGAAGCCGCCAGCGGTCCCCCTTGCGCAGGAAGTGCCAGGCGGCGACAACTCCTGCCTCCTCCAGGGAGGTCAGGGCAGGTCCGAGGTACTGTGCGGCCAGCGCCTCGGTGGCGCCTGGGTCGGCCAGGTGCAGGTGGTGCTGGAGCCACGGCGGCTCGGCGGGGTATGTCACGGCACTCTCCTGGGTCAGGCCAGCAGCAGGCAGGCGTCCCAGTCCGTGCGGGGCTGGTCGGTGGTGAGGGTGTGCAGGGCCAGCGAGGTGCCGGCCGCGCCGTCGAGCAGGCCCGGTTCTGCGGGGGCCGCATCGAGTACGGGCAGCGCGTCGGCGGCTGAACGCAGGTGTGCGGCAGTGGTGGAGTCGGTGGTGCGCTCTGCGAACCGGTGTGCAAGAAGGCGGACTCCGACGGTGCCGTGACACAAGCTGTTGTCGACCAGCCCGGCCCGTTGCCGGTGATCGGTGAGGCAGGCCAGCAGCGCGCGTTCTGCCAGCTGGGCGCGGGGCCTGTCGTCGGTGGCGAGTGCGGCCAGATGTTGGGCGTGGGCGATCCCCGGGGTGCCGTAGCACCAGGACGGGCGCAGCGGGCCCTTCTGGCGGGTGCGGCCGGAGGCGGACTCGGCGGGGGTGACGGCCTCCGGCCACCACGGGCCGGTGCCGGTGTCCTGGTGCCAGGTGTCGAGCCAGGCGGTGATCCGCTCGATCGCCGCCTCGTGGCCGGGGACGCGGATGCCGTCGGACCAGGTGAGGGCGAGGAGGGAGAGCGGGCCGGTGATGCCGTGGGCGAGGCCGAGGTTGCCGTGGCCGCCGGGGTAGTGCGGGGAGGGGTCCCCGGAGGGGGCGACATCGGTCCACCAGCCGGGGCGGTCGCGCAGTGGTCCGGTGATGCGGACCAGGTAGGTGAGGACATCGCGCAGGAGGTGGCCGTCGCCGCGTGTGCGCAGGTGGACGCCCAGGCCGGTCATCCCGTAGAGGAGGTCGTACTCGGCGAAGATCGGTCGGTCGAGTCGGGTGATCCGCTCGTGGGCGGCGGCCAGGCGTCGTTCGGTCATCCGGTCGATCGTGTCGTCCAGCGCGGTGATCTGGCGTCGGTAGTCGCGGGGGCCGAGGCGGGCGGCGGTGCGCACGGCGTAGGCGAGGGCGGGGGCGCCGAAGTACAGGCCGGTGCCGGGCGTGGACAGGACGGGTCGGCGCAGGCAGGCCGCGATCCAGGCGTGCACGGTGTCCCAGTTGCCGTCGCCGGTGGCAGCGCGGGCCGTGTGCAGCAGGGTGATGCCGGGGGCTCCCTTGGCCAGGGACTGGCCCCACTTGGCGGAGTTGCTGTCGGGCGGGACAAGGAGGGGTTCGATGAGCCGGGCGAGCGCGGCGTGCCCAGTGGTGGTGGTCATCGTGCCGCTCCTTCGGGGGTGCGGGCGCTGTGGGTGAGGGCAGCGGCTCGGGCGAGCCTGTGGCAGAGGCGTTCACTGTCGGGGTCAACGCCGATCGCCCGCACGTGGTGCATGTGCAGCAGCGAGGCGACCACGTCGGCGGGCTCCAGTTCGCCCTGTTGGTCGAGGTGGCGGCGGTACTCGCCGAGCGCGGCGGCGCGGGCGTGCCAGGCCCGGGACAGGGCACGGTCTGCGGCGCTGGTATCCAGGCCTGGCCAGGCGACCGGCCAGCCGGCCAGCGACACGGCTTGGCGGCGGATCTTCTGCGGCAGGGCCTGGTCGGTGTGGCGGGGTACGTACTCCAGCAGCCACCGCGTTCCGGCCTCGCCGCCGAGCAGCCCGGCGGCAATGGCAGTCATGCTCGCCGCCGCCACCGCCTGTCGATGTGCCTGCTCGGATGCGAGGTAAGCGACCTGGGCAACCACGGCCCGGGAGTCGGCGGCGAACACGGCCTCGGCCTGACGCATCACCGCACCATGGCCGTACCGGCCGGTCTCGGGCTGGTAGGTGTCGAGCTGGACCCGCGTCACCAGACCGACGGCCCGCAGGTCGGTGGCCCACTCGCCGATCCGTTCTCCGGCCAGCGTGAACGGCACCTTCTCCGGTAGCTCCAGGCGCAGCCGCAGGTGCGGTTCAGGGTCGATATGGCGCAGGAACCACCACGGCGGCCCGTCCGCCCACCGGTCGAGGAAGGCGGGTACCTGAGCCAGGATCTCGTCAGCCCGGTTGGGATTGCCGTACAGCCGGGCGTACAGCCATCGCGAGGCCCCCGGCAGGTGACCGTCGTAGCGCCCGGCGGCGTAGACGGGGCGGCGGCGGGTGGCGGGCAGCGGTGTACGGGTGGAGTGCAGCTGGAAGGTGATCTCGTGTGCCCGGCCGCCGCACCAGCCGTTCGCCTTCGCCGTAGGTGCCTCGGAGATGGTCGCGGTCTTCTGCTGGTCGAGATGGTCACGCAGCAGCACCAGCTGTTCCGGCCGGTCGAGGTCGAGCGGGAGCTTCAGGTCCTGCTGGGTCAGATGCACCCGAGCCGGAACGCGGTACAGCGTCAACCACCCGCGGGCGGCCTTCTCCCACTCGCCCCACGGTGCGCTCGAAGGCGGCAGGTCGGCTGCGGGCAGGTTCCACCGTGCCGGTGAGAGCACGATCCGGCCGTGCCGCAGCCGAGGCAGGAACGGCAGCTTTCCGGCCGCGCCCCAGTCGAAAGGGGTGAGCATGGGCGTGAAGGCGCTGGTGATCTCGCACACGAACCGGGCGACGGGCTGCGTGTGCGCCCGGAACTCGACCGCGTTCAGGACGCGCGGCTCCACCGGTCGGCGGTCGGTGAGCGACACCAGCCAAAGCCGTCTCTCGTCAGCGCACACCCCCAGGCCGTCCAGCCGCAACGGTCGCGCGCCGGAGGCCGGGTACTCGCCGAGCGACAGCACCGGCAGCAGCGCCCCAACGTGGGCGACATTCTCGACCCGGGTGAACAGCGGCGGTACCGAGACCTGCACCGGCTGCGCGTCCGCCCGCAGCGTCGGCGCCCCGCGGACCGCCCCCGCCAGCTCCGCCCGGTCATCAGGGTGGAGCAGGTGCAGGAACCTGCCGGCTGTCGTGCCGGCGGCACGTGGTGCGGCGACCACGGTCGCGGTGAACTCCCCCGTATCCAGCGCGGCGATGTCGGCGGCCGTGAGGTGGACGGTCAGCTCCGCGTGCGGCTGCACCACGTCCGGCACCGGCCCGGGCGCCAGGTGCTCCAGCGCCTCCAGGGTGAGGACGACTTCGCCCGAGCCCTCGACCGCGGCCTTCTGCGCGAGTGCGAGCAGCCTGGCATCACGCCGCCCAAGATGCGCACTGGGATGCCGGAGCAGCGAGTCGCGGTAGCGGGCGGGCAGCCCCAAGCCCGTGTCTGGGTTCACCAGATCGGCGACCGGCACCACCGCTCCCGGCCCGTAGTGCTCGACGAACCGGGCGTGGTAGTCCAGCCAGGCAGGATTCCCGCCCAGGTGGGGGCTGAGCCGGGTCAATAGCGCGGCGGCTTGCGCCGCTTCGGCGGCCGCCGATTCCGGTAACGCCAGCGGCCCGGCGTCCAGCCGGAGGTCCACCATCAGCGGCGGGGCATCGGCGACGACGTTCGCCATCGTCGCCGTGAGCCCCACCCGCATGGGGCCTTGCTCGTCCGGCTGGTCGAGCCGGTTGTGCCGCTCCAGCTCCTCCTGGACGGCTTGGAGTTCGGCGGCGATCCGGGCAGCCTGCGACACGGTGCCGACCTCGGCCTGCTTGACCGCCGCGAGGAGGTGGCCGAGCGGGTCAGCGGCGGCCATCGGCGGCCGTAAGGAGCTCAATAGCAGCCGCTGCCGCACCAGTTCCGCGAGCATCAGTCGCACCTGGCCGGGATGGGAGCCCGGGAACTGCTCCGCGAGCCGGTCGGCGAGCGCCCCCAGGGGCACGGGCTCCTCCGCCCCGGACAGGGCCGCGAGCACCGCTCGGCTGGCACGGACGGACACCTCGACCGGCGCCCCGCCGCCCGGATGCTGCGCGACCGGCAGCACTACCCGGCCACCCCTCACCACGCGCAGTTGGTTGGCCGCCACCGGAAGCCGGTCCGCCAACAGCTCCTCCAAGCGGCCCACGGTCTGCCCCAGCCATCTCGCGTCCACTCGGGCCGCCGCTCGCGCCGACCCCCACCGCGGCGCCACCGGGTGCGGCTGCACGGTGCAGGCGGTCACGCCGGCGAACAGGCCGAACGGCGTGGCCCGGCCCTGGCTGCGCAGCGCGTAGTGCATCACCGAGGCGGTCAGCCTGCGCAGTCGGGTGGTGCTGATCGCCCGACCGTCGGCCACCGCGCGCACCCTGGCGATCAGCTCGGCTCCGGCTGCCACCTCGATGGCCGCCACCAGCTGGGGATCCGAGAAGGCGTGTGCAAGCCACGACCGCCACTTGGCCGTGGCGGCGGGGGAACGGTCGGCGAGGTCGGGCCATTGGAAGTCCGCTCCGCCGGGGCGGGCGGACGCACGGATCAAGGCCGGTCCCACAACGCGGTACACGTGGTTCACCTCCGGTTCAGGCAAGGCCGAGGCCCGGGTGCGGCAGTTCTGCGCGTCGGCCGCACACCGGGCCTCGGGTCTCTCAGGGACGGGGACGGGTCAGACGTTGCCGCCGCCGCTGGCACAGGCCGATCCCGAGCAGGTGCTGCCGCAGTTGTCGTCGGTGGAACGCAGGAGCGCGGCGACCGGGTCAGCGCCCTCCACGATGCGCAGGTCGAGGTCGAAGTCGTCGGCCGCGGCGGTGGCGTCCGGGATGGTCTTGGTCATGGGGCTTGCCCTCCTTGGTGGGTGGTGCTGAGTGACCTGTCCGCAAGTCACGGCCAGGAGATCAGGATCCGAACGTCCCTCTTGTCGATGACCGGCCCGTCCGGGAGCTGGTCGTCGGGGGTGCCCGCCGGGTAGGCGGTGAAGGTCGGGCCGTCGCCGGCGCGGTGCTCGCGCGTCCACACCTCGACCTGCTCGGTGATCAGGGCGACCAGGTGGTCCCCGTCGGGGCCGAAGCCGTGTGCCCCGAACTCGAACCTCACCGGGTCCTCAGCGATCTTGCGCAGCGCCAGGTAGGCGAGGCTGCCGCCGTCCACGATGACGGGACACGCCAACTTGTTCGCCGGCACGACCGTCTTGGTGTCCAACTCCGAGTTGACGGACAGCAGACCGAAGCCAGGGAGCACGCCGGCGAGCCACAGGTACAGCGAATCGAACGGCTCCTGGTTGCCGACCGTCACCTCGGTCCACCGCTCCACCCGGGCCGTCTCCAGCACGCCCGCCAGGCCGCTGGTGTCAGGACGGTCGAGCTCGTCGAAGCGCAGCCCGATCTCCTTCGTGCCGCGCGGCAGCACCAGGAACTCGTCGTGCGCGCTGACACCCTGCATCTTCACGAAGCCGCACACCTTCGCGCTGACACTGACCAGGCGGTCGCCGTCGCGGCGGAAGGTGATCGACCTGGTCAGACCACGCATGCGCAGCGGCACGGTGATCGTCCCGCCCTCCGCGAGCCGGTCAGTCCACGCCTGCGGCAGGTCCCACGCTCCGACCGTGACGATGATCCGGTCGAACAGTCCCCCCTCCACGGGCTCGGAGCCGTCCGCCAACATCACGGACACCCGGCTGTACCCGGCAGCGTCGAGGAACTTGGCCGCGCGGTCGGTGACGAACGGGTCGATGTCGACCGTGACGACCTCGCCGGCCGGCCCGACGAGTTCGGCGATCAGCGCGGCGTTGTAGCCGCCGGAGCCGATCTCCTCCACCCGCATGCCCAGCTTCACGTCGGCCTGCTCCAGCATCAGCGCCTGGATCTGCGCGGCCGACACCGAGCTGACCGCGAGGCCGTTCTCGTCACGCTTGGTCACCAGCGCCTGGACCGGCTCGTACGCCTCCGCCAACGACACCTCCGGGGCGAAGGCGTGTCGCGGGACCTCCAGGAAGGCGTTCGCCACGCGCTCCGATCGGATCGTTCCATCGGCCCGCAGTTGGTCGACCATCGCGTGGCGCAGCTCCTCGGCCGTGGTGCCGGCGGACGGAACGGGAGTCAGGGTCATCGCGTCTCCTTGTGGTGGGTCACCGCCGGGTGGCGGTAGGTGCATGGGGGTGGGGGCCGCGCTTCCTTGTGGGCGCGCGGCGTGCCGGTTTCTCCTCGCCCCCCGCAACCTCGTACTGACGTTGGTAGGCATCGCGAGCGAGGAAGCTGTGGGGCTATCCGCCGAAAGCGGCTGGGTTTCTGTGTCGAGTGAGGTCGGCCGCCGTGATCCCGGGACGTCGGCCGCCGGCCGGTGTCCTGACCTTCGGGTGCTCGACCATGCAGGGGCCCTCCGTGCCCTCCCGGGCGGGGGCCGCTCGGGTCACCACTCGCCTCCGGTCATCCGCGTGCGGCGCGCTCTGGGCCGGGCGGCCATCCGGTGGCGCATCCACTCCAGCGCCGCCTTCGCCGGGATCTGCGTCAGAGCGTCGTGGCCGTCGTAGATCCGGCTTGAGCGGAAGACGGCGCGCCCGGCGACCGCCACGGCCAGGGCCGTCACCGCCTCCTCGTCGGCCTGGGCCAGCTCTCCGTGCTGAACGACCCACTTCTCGGCCGCCGCGGGCGAGTGCCCGGCATCCACCAGGTGGGGAACCAGCAGGGCGCTGTCGGTCCAGGCCGGACCGAAGCAGGCGGCCCGCCACCCCACGGCCGCTACCCTGCCCGCGCCGAGCAGCAAGTTCCCGGGGTGCAGGCGCGCGTGCACCACGCACGGGCCGTCCAGCCGCATCGCCGCGAAGTCCAGCGTCACCAGGCGGTTGATCTCGTCCCACTCACGCGGGTCGAGGCTGCTGTAGGCCAGGCCTGCCAGCAGGGGCCAGGACCCACCTGCAGCGAGCGCACCCCCGATGCTGCCGACCTCGCCGACCCGATCCCCGGTCAGAGCTTCGGCCGACCTCCGCAGGTAGTCACCAACCAGCCGCAGATCCGGCGAGCCCGGCGCGAGATCGACGGGCCTCCCGGCGACGTACTCATGCAGGATGAGCCGATGCCGCGCCGTGTAGATCTCACCGAACGCCTCGGGCCCGACCCGGGCGATCCGGTGAGCAACCAAGTACGCCCGACGTTGCTCCGCACCCGAGGTCGCCGTGATAGGTACTGCCCGCAGGTACAGAGGCGACCCGCTGTCCGGCCGAACAACGCCAGTGAAGACCCCACTTGAACGGCGATCGGTACCGTCGAACGAGAACGGGCCGAGCTGCTCACCGAGGCCGTGCACAACGTCCAGCGGGAGCTGCAGCGGATCCGCCTCGCCGACCGCGGTCGCTCCGGTGAAGGCGGTAGTCAGATCGGCCATCCGACACCTCTGCCCGGAAGGATCGGCTCCGTACCGGTGCTGAACTGAGCTGTGAACACGTACGTCGCCTGCTCGTCTCGTACCGTCAGAGAGTAGGACTCACCCGCCAGGAGTGCCCGCATCGCAGCCGCCGCGGCGCCCTCATCGTGGATCCACACCCACGCCGACTGCGCCTCCTTCGGATCAAGTTGCTCGGCGAGCTGGCCAACCCGCATCTGTACCCAGCGCACCGACCTCCGGGCGTCGTGGGTCACATGTGCACCGAACAGAGTCGATCGGCCTGCTCCCTGCGGATAGGCCACGGCGCTGCACCAGAAGGTGGCGGTGGAGGGACCGGCCGGGCGGATACCGGTCGTGCCCGTCTCGGAGTCGCTCCGGCACGACGGGACCCGGCCGGCCTGCTGAGCGGGTCGAGAGGGCGGGCGCGTTACTGCTGGTGACCGCCGGTGGCCCGAGCCGAAGCCCAGCGCCCGGCGTAGGCTTCCCCTCATGCCGCTCGCTCCGGATAAGTCCCGAGCAACACTTTTGCCCACACGATCTTGCTCCTTCTCGTCGTGACGACGTCCATGTCTTCTGCGAGGACTTGGACGAGTAACAGGCCGCGCCCGTGCTCCCCGCGCGGACACGGCGTCCTCGGCGGCAGCAAGTCCGGCCGTCGATCGTGTACTTCGAGACGGCACTCGCCACCGATCTCTTGGAGACGCACGCAGACCTGGTCGCCAGGTCGACTCGCGTGCATGATGGCGTTGCTGATCAGCTCCGAACTGATCAGCAACAAGTCCTCAACCTGATCAAAACCCGTCCAGCCCCACGCGGCCAGGACCTGCCGAAGTTTGTGTCGCGCCGCGGCCACCGATGCCGGATAGGCATCGAATGCCTGCTGCCACGCGTGCAGTTGCTGTGCCGTTCGCATGGTCACCACCCAGGATCACTCCGATCGGGCCGGACGTCAGTACCGCGTGAAGAACTGCCACCGCGCATCGCGCGACCGCCCCAGATCCAGGCATGATCACTGTGCGTCTTGCAATGGAGACGCTACGCTTCGCACGGGATCAAAAGGACTGACTGCCAGTACGGGTAATCCGCCTGTTCCAAACGAGGTTGGTAGAAACGTGACAGTTCACGGCGAGGCGCGGGGCCTCGAAACACTGACTGCCAGCAGCCCTCGGCCCGGCCAGCGCCTCGGCGCGGTCTCGGGCCACCTGCTCAAGGAGGTCAGGGAGCGCATCGGCGTATCCCAAGATCAACTGTCCGAACTTCTTCAGGTCGACAAGAGCACGATCCAAGGCTGGGAGTCAGGACGTCGATCGCTGAACTCCTCACGAGCCGGATCACTTCGCGCCATCAGGCGTAACTTGCTCCGCTTAGGTGGAGACCCCACACTTCTCATGCTGCTCGACCAGGCACTAGATGCCGACAGCATCATCAACTTCGTCGTGAACGACCACGCGATTCAGCGCGCCGACGAACACCCCCTCGCAAGCTGGGTACTGACCCGAGACACAACTCACATGCTGGCTTGGGCACTTACCGGAAGCAGTCCCGCCTCCCTGCCTGCTACGGAGAAGCTCCCGCGCCGGGGACCCACCCCCAGCTCCCCACAGCTTCCGCGCGATGAGCTGAACGCATTCTTCAGCCAGATGCGCAGGGCCGCCGAACTCGCGCACTGGTCCGGTGACGAGGCTGCACTCCTTCGCCGACAAGCGCTCTACCTCTGCTCGTACGACATTTCACCCGACACTGCTGGCTGGCTAGCCGAGATACGCCGCAGGCCGCCACGTACACAGACGCACGGCTGGTCTCCGAACTGGGCCGACGCCCGATCCGTCGCGACATCACTCACTCGGCATGGGGACCATGCCGCGTTGGCCGCCTTCATGGCCACCGGCATGGGCGACGAGGCTGGAGAGGCCGCCAACCTGAACTACTGGGCCTACTGGCTCGGCATCGACTCCCTACCCAAGGCCGATGATCACTTCATGATCGCCGCTCCAGCACAGTCGTGGGACGCCCTCGCCCTCTTGCGCGGACTCACCGACAGGCTGACGCCCGGCATCGGCGCGATCGACCTCAACGTCCACTCGGTGTGGGCGCTGCTGGGCTTTCGCCGAGGACTTCTCACCGCTGATCCCAACCTCAGCCGGAACCTCGAGGAGCGGGTGATGGTGCTGCTCGACTCCGATGGAATCTCCGCACAAGCACGGCAAGAGCTCGTTTCCGTGCACTACGGTCTGAGACTGACCACCTGATCTTCAGGAAGGACCACCGCAGTGAACGACCGCCAGGAAGCCGAAGGCACCGTCAGCTACCTTCTGGAAGCAGGTGCATTGAAGCGCGCCAAGCGCAGCGGCTGGTGGATCGCCGGCATCAAGGATCCCGAAACCATTGCCGAGCACTCGTGGCGGACAGCCGTCATCGGTGCGGTTCTCGCCATGATGGAAGGCGCCGACCCCGCTCGGGTCGCACTGCTCTGCACCTTCCATGACACCCAGGAGACGCGCATCGGCGACATCCCCTGGATCGGCCGACGGTACATCCAGACAAAGTCGAACGAGACGGTGACTGCTGACCAGGTAGCGGACGCGCACCCGGCTGTGGCCGACGGCATCAGCGCCATCGTTCACGACTACGAGAACGGGAAGTCCCTGGAAGTCCAGGTCGCCCACGACGCCGACAAACTGGAGTGCATGATCCAGGGACTTGAGTACCTCCAGCAGGGCTACCCCGCAGCTCAGGAGTGGGTGGACAGCACCCGGGCCAAGCTCAAACTGCCGTCCGCGATCGCTCTCGCCGACGCGGCTCAAACAATGAAGCTGGCTGACTGGCAGCGCACGTACCTCCGCTAGTCACAATGCATCTGGCCGCAAACCGAACGCCGGCCGACTATGCGGGTGAGCGGTCGGCCACTCAGCGGCTTCGTCGACAGTGCGCAGTGCTCGGACTGTCTTGTTCAGGTCACTGTGGGCAGTCCACCCGCAGTCGGGCCCATCGAAGACCTCGACGTACCGGAGGCCTACCTCTCGTGCCTGGTTCAGCGTGCCAGGGTTGTACGCCACCACCGACTTGGCGAGCACAGTTGCCTCAGCCCATGACCAGACCGGCTCTCGGGTGCCCTTCCGGGCATGGGCTGGCGGCGACCAGGTGCTCGGCACGGGCCAGGCGGCCTGGCGTGCGGTCGTGTTTTCGGCGGCGAGGAGAGGAACCTCGCCGCGGGCAGCAGCGGTTCCCGTCCCGGCGCATGGCCAGACGGGGTTCGCCGCGGCAGACGTGCGTACTACTGCTGTTGCCGTCCAGGGGTACTGCTTTGAGGGCCGCACGGCGCATCACCACGATGCCGATCGCTCCGGTGGCCGCCACCGGCGATCCCGACCAGCAGGCCCGCTGCCAGCTCGCTGCCGATGCCTATCGGGCCCTGGCCGAGACCGATCAGGCCGAGATCATGCGTACGGTCGCCACCTGCCTCACCGAGACCTCCCCCGCGCTGGCCCGGCAGAACGCCCCCGAGCAGATCGGCACAGTGCTCACCGAGCGTCGCCGGATGACCACCGAGGCCACCCGGTCCGAGCAGCCACTGACCGAGGAACGCTGTCGCCGGCCCTAGCCGAGCCGGCCACCAGGTCCACCGCGACCGGTGCCAGTAGCGGGCAGCCCGCCCGCGCTGCTCTGTCTGCACCGACCCACCGGGTCAAGCCGGCAATGAAGCAGCAGACAAAGGCCTCGCCCCACCGACGGCGGTCCATCCGCTTCCGCCGCAGGCCCGCCAGGAGCAGACGGGGCCGCGCCTGCGATGGATCCCACCGGGCGGAAGAGGCGCATGCCTTTGACACTGCCGGCCCCGGAGGTGGCGGCCGCGGGAACCCCAACCATCGGGTCGGTACGTCTCAGCAGCGATAGGCGCCCAGTACTGGGGCGGTTCACCGCCCACCGGTCCGCGTCGGCGCGTGGGCGGTGAGTGCTTGCAGTCCTCGCCCTCGGGTCCGTCGTGGCCAATGACCAGAGCCAGGGGTTAGCGTTGTAGGAGGTCAGGAGGTGGTCCTGCCCATGCGTTCCGGTGGTGGTCGTCCAGTGGTGGAGGGCGAACACGGGTTCGTGCTGGTGGGCCGCGAGGACGAGCTGAGCCTGTTGACGGCGGCGTTGCGGAGCCTGCCGGCGGTGTTGATGGTCGAGGGCGAGGCAGGGGTGGGCAAGTCCCGTCTGGTCCGGGAGGCCACTGCGCCCATGGCCGGTCAGGGAACTCGCCTGCTGACCGGCTTCTGCCACCCGCTGCGTGAGCCGTTGCCCTTCGGGCCCGTACTGGAGGCCCTGCGGCCGGTCGCCGAGTGGCTGCCTCCGCCGGAGACGCTGAATCCGCAGGTCGGGGCGTTGGCACCGTTGCTGCCGGAGCTGGCCAGGCACCTGCCCCCGGCCCCCGACCAGCTGGTGGATGCTCGTGGTCGGCGGTTCCAGTTGGTGGGTGCGGTGCGTTCGGTGCTGGAGGTGGTCGGTCCGGCGGTGCTGGTGGTGGAGGATCTGCACTGGGTCGACGAGGCGACACGGGAGTTGTTGCTGCTGTTGGCCCGTGACATGCCGAAGAGGTTGGCGCTGGTGCTGACCTACCGAGGTGAGGATCTCGCGCCTGATGTTCCTGTACTCGGTACGCCGTACCGGCGTCCGGTCGGTACCGGTGGTGCAGAGATTCACCTTGACGCCCTGGCTGAACCAGATCTCTTCGAACTGGCCTCCGCCGTCCTGGGCCGCCGCGCCACCCCGGAGCTGGCCGGAACTCTGTACGAGCGCAGCGCGGGCCTGCCCCTCATCGCCGAGGAGGACCTCCTCACCCTGCGAGAACACCAGCTGCGACACCAACGCGAAGCGGCGGGGCACTCAGGTGGCAACAGGCAACCCGACGGTAGCGAATGGCGGACGAGCGCTGCTAGGCGCGCGAGATCGGCGGACGAGGTGTTCGTGCCTCGCTACGTCAACAGAGACGAATTGGCGGTGCTGGCGCGGGCGGAGGTGCCCCGGTACCTGCGAGAGGCCATCACAGAACGACTTGCAGGTTTGTCGGTGGAGAGCCGGACGGTGGTCGAGGCGGCGGCCGTACTCGCCGTTCCGACGGATCAAGACTTGTTGACGGAGGTCACCGGCCTCGGGCCGGCTCAGGTGTCCGCCGGACTGGCCGAAGCCCTACGGGCAACAATCCTGCGCGAGATCGGGCCGGCCCGCTACGGATTCCGCCACACCCTGGCTCAGCAGGCCGTCTACCGCAACCTCCTCGGCCCGCGTCGCCTGGAACTCCACCGTCAGGCGGTCCGCAGGTTGTGGACGAGGCCGTCCCCACCGCTCGTGCAGATCGCCTACCACACGAAGGCCTTGGGAGACGTCCAGGCGTGGTTGCACCAGGCGGAGGCCGCCGCCGACCAGGCGATCGCCGTCGGCGACGACGGCACCGCCACCGCACTCATCGACGAGATCCTCGCGCAGCCCAATTTGGAGGGCGACCTCCGCACCAGGGCCGCCCTCGCGCTCGCCCGGGTCGCAAAGGAAGGCATCGAGTTCACCCGGACCATCACCACCCTGCGCAGGATCCTCATCGACCCCCAACTGCCCACCGCCGCCCGCGGCGAGATCCGCCTCACCCTGGGTGTGCTCATGCTCAACCAGAATCGCGACCGAGCGGGCTTCCCCGAGCTCGAACAGGCCGTGGAGGAACTCGACACCCGCCCGGATCTCGCTGTGCGTGCCCTGAACGCGTTGACTGCCGACGAACGCCGCCGCTACCCGCAGGGCCCACGTGTGTGGGAGCAGCGGCTGCTGGCCTGGCTCGACGCCACTGAGGAGACCCTGCGCGTCCACCCCGACGAAACCGTCTGGGCGGCGGTCTGCGCCACCCGCCTCAACATGATGGTGCTGGTGGGTGATCCGGCTGCCCGGCAGCTGGTCGACCAGCTGCCCCGGACGTCCTCCGACCATGTCGTTCAGCGGCAGATCAACCAGGCCCTGCACAACGTGGGCGCCGGCGCTGTCCAAGCGGGCCAGGACGAGCAGGCATTCCGTCTGCTGACCGAGAGCAGCGGTCTCGCGCGGCAGCTGGGCTATCACCTTCTGGAGGGCTACAGCCGCCTCGACCTTCTGCGTTTGGACTGGCTGGCCGGCCGTTGGCACAGCCTGGAGGAGGACTACGCGCGGCTCAAGGACGCCTTTCCCGACTTGACTACGCTCGCCGTCGAGGCGGCACTCACCCTGGGCCAACTGGCCGCAGCCCGCGGTCAGTGGCGGAGCGCCCTGGATCAGCTCGACCAGGTGGCCGGTGTCATCGACCGGTCCGACGAGAGCGAATGGATATCCCGGTCGGCCATGATCGCCGCGCGGGTAAATCTGGCTCGTGAGCAGCCCCGGGCCGCCTGGGACGCCGTCGCACCGGCCCTGGCCTTTCTGCGGCTCACCACCTTGGACGCACAGGGCTGGGGGCTGCTGCCGGTCGCAGTCCAGGCCGCCCTGGTCTGCGGACACCAGGACACGGCCCGCGAACTTGCCGCAGCGGCCGAGCAGGTGGTGGGGGTGCGGGGCAAGGACATGCCGGCGGTGGAGGCGGAGTTCCGCCTCGCCCACGGACTGCTCCTGCTCGACGCCGGGGACTTCGACGCGGCAGCGGATGAGTTCGACCGCGTCCGGCTCCTCTACGACGTAATCGGCCGCCCGTACGACGCGGCACAGGCCACCGAGCTCCTCGCCACCACCCGCACCGACGCCGCGCCCTACGACGCCGCCACCCACCTCACCAACGCCGCCACCGCCTTCACCGCTCTGGGGTCCGTCGCGGACGCGGCACGCTGCCAGCAGGCCCTACGGGATCTGGGCCTGGCCCGCCCCACCCCACGCGGGCGCCGTGGCTACGGCACCGAACTCTCACCCCGCGAGAAACAGGTCGCCGACCTCCTCGCCGACGGCGCCAGCAACCAGGACATCGCCCAGGCCCTCTCCCTCTCCAAGCGCACCGTCGAGATGCATGTCACCAACACTCTCAAGAAACTCCACACCACCCGCGACGCGCTCACGGACCGGAACTGACCGAGGCGCGGATTTTCCTCGTCGAAGGCCGGTACGACTCTCCCCCCGACCGTGAGTGCTGAGGCGCTAAGTGTGGAGTTGCCGTCCAGTGAGGCTGAGAGCCGGGCGACAGTTTCCAGGGATCGGCCATCACCGCCACCTGGCCGGCGTGCGGCCACGAAGCCCTGGCGGACACCCACACCGGACCGGGCATCGGCAACTGCGTGCGCCCGCGGGGCCACCGCGAACACGCCGACGCCACCGGCCTGTCCTGACTGTCCAATCGGCCCTTTCGGACAGTTTCCTGGGGACAGTAGGCGAGCCCCGCCAGCGTCCAGGACCAGCAACCGGCTACCACTCGGCCATGACCTGATATCGCTCGCGTCTGTCGCCGTGGCACTCTCCCACGACCACGACTCGTACCGGTCCTTCGGCTCGTTGACGAGGAACTGCGAACCAAGAGCGGAGACGAGCAGCCCGGAGTCGGACAGCTCCCACGCCGCCCTCGGGAGGTACCTGGGAGGAACCGGCAACGAACAGGTTTTGTGGCTGCTGAACGTCAGAAGTGCCGACAGATCAGACCGCCTTATGGGTCAGTTTGCGATCTATCTGAAGCTTCTAATTGTCGTAGCAGGTTGAATGTGCCAAGGTGTTGGCATCGCATCACTGGGAACCGGTGGCAGACCACCAAGAGGTTCCGGGCTTTTCGCGATTTCCCCCAAAGGAACGGTCGCTTTTATGTGACCGTCAAACCAATATGGTGCGCCGCATGTTTTCCACGCTGCTCGTGGCCAGATTGCACATTGACTTGCGGCGGGTCGCCAGTGCGACCTGTCCGGGGTCGTGCTGCAACCACTGACCGTCCCGCCTTCTTCGGCCCGACGGCCAGTCGCTGTGCGCGGGCCCGAGCCGTCCCGGACTCGCGACTGTTCAGCGGCGGCACGCGCACATCCGCGTCACGACGACTCGACCCAGACTGCGCCCGGACAGTCCGCACAATCCACGTCGGCAGAGTCCCGGCGGCGCAACGGGCCTGCCCACCCACCCTTCAGGAGAGCCATCATGCCCACGACCGTCTTCCATCCAACGCGCCGGCTGCTCGGCGCCACGGTGGCGTCCGCCTTGCTCCTTCTGACCGTCGGCTGCACCTCGACGGGCAGTGGCACGGCCAACACGATGGCGGGAGACGTGCAACTGGCCGGGGCCGGGCACCTCAAGACCTGCACCCACCTGCCGTACCCGCCGTTCCAGTCCGAGCAGAACGGCAAGGTAGTCGGTTTCGACGTCGACCTCATCGATCTGGTGGCGAAGAAGCTCGGCGTGACCCAGGAAATCGTGGACACTCCTTTCGAGAACTTCAAGACCGGCGCCTTTCTCAACTCCGGCCAGTGCGACATCGCCGCGGCCGGAATTACCATCACTGCGGAGCGAAAGAAGAACGTCGAGTTCTCAGTCCCGTACTTCGACGCAACACAGGCAGTGCTGGCCCGCAAGGGAGTGGGAGCCGCCTCCCTGGCGGACCTCGCGGCCAGGGGCAAGAAGCTCGGTACCCAGGCGCAGACGACGGGTGAGGAGTATGCCCAGAAGCAGGGCTTCAACCCCGTCTCCTTCGAAAGCTCGGATGCCCTCCTGAACGGGCTGCGCACCAGCCAGGTGGACGCGGTGGTCATCGACTACCCGGTGGTTCAGGGATGGCTCAAGGACAGCGCCAACTCAGCCGCGTTCGATCAGATAGACAACCTGAACACCGGTGAGCAGTACGGCTTCAGCCTGAAGAAGGGCAATGCCAAACTGCTGGCGGTCGTCAACCAGGTGATCGCGGAGGCCAGGGCCGACGGCACTTACAGGCAGAGCTACGAGAAGTGGATCGGCCCGCTCACGACCGCACAGGGCGATGCTTCGGCGATGGCGGGCGCGACCCCGAGCGCGGCACAGTAGTGGCCGCTCTGACCAGGCTGACGAAGCGTCAGAAAAGGTCGGCCGCGCGGGGTGTTCAGAACGTGCTGTTCGTCGCAACGGTGGCTGCTCTGGCGGTGGGGGCGGATTGGGGCCGGCTGGCCAGCCAGTTCGCCAAGCCCGAACTCATCAGCCGGCTGTTCCCCGACATCATCACCGTGGCCCTGCGCAACACCGTGGCGTACACACTGTCCGGCTTCTCGACCGGGCTGGCGCTCGCTCTGGTGATCGCCCTCATGCGCCTGTCCTCGGTGACGCCCTACCGGTGGGCTGCGGGCCTGTACATCGAGCTATTCCGGGGCCTGCCCGCGCTGCTGATCTTCATCTTCGTCGGGGTGGCCGTTCCGCTGGCCTTCCCCGGCACTCAGATCGCCGGGGGTACGTACGGCAAGGTGGCTCTGGCTCTTGGGCTGGTGTCGGCGGCGTACATGGCCGAGACCATCCGGGCCGGTATCCAGGCGGTGCCCAAAGGGCAGTTGGAGGCGGCTCGTTCGCTCGGGTTCTCGCACGGTCGCGCGATGGTGTCGATCATCATTCCGCAGGCATTCCGGATCGTGATCCCCCCGCTGACCAACGAACTGGTGCTGCTGTTTAAGGACTCCTCGCTGGTGCTGTTCCTCGGAGTGACGCTGCGGGAGCGCGAGCTCACCAAGTTTGGCCGGGACGCGGCCAGTGAGGCAGCGAACTCTACGCCCATTCTGGTGGCGGGCCTTTGCTACCTGCTGGTCACGGTGCCCTTGGGCTACCTGGTCAGGCGCCTCGAAGCACGCACCGTGAAGGAGAGGGTATGACCACGAGCACCACCTCGGAGCCCGGGCGCCCGGAGATCGAGATCCGAGAGCTGCGGAAGTCCTTCGGTGACCAGGACGTACTGCAGGGCATAGATCTGGAGGTCGCCCCTGGCGAGGTCATCTGCGTGATCGGCCCATCCGGATCGGGCAAGTCCACCCTGCTGCGCTGTGTCAACGCGCTGGAACAACCCACTTCGGGACGGGTACTCGTGGGTGGGACCGAGGTGACCGATCCGGACGTGGACATCGACGCGGTGCGGCGCCGGATTGGTATGGTGTTCCAGCAGTTCAACCTGTTCCCGCATCTGACGGTGACCGAGAACCTGGTGCTGCCCCAGCGTCGGGTGCTGCGGCGCGGCCGGGCTCAGGCGGCGGCGACGGCGGCTGAGAACCTGGCCCGGGTCGGCCTGGCCGACAAGGCCTCAGCGTATCCGGCGCAGCTCTCCGGTGGCCAGCAGCAGCGGGTCGCCATCGCCCGTGCCCTGGCCATGGGCCCCGAGCTGATGCTCTTCGACGAGCCGACCTCGGCACTCGACCCCGAACTCGTCGGCGACGTCTTGGCGGTGATGCAGTTGCTCGCCGAGGAAGGGATGACCATGATGGTGGTCACCCACGAAATCGGTTTCGCCCGCGAGGTGGCCGACCAGGTGGCCTTCATGGACGCCGGGACGGTCGTCGAACAGGGCCCCGCCGACCAGGTGCTCGACCGCCCCGGACACGAGCGGACCCGAGCTTTCCTCTCCCGGGTCCTCAACCCGCTCTCGGCGCGGGTCGAACAGCTCCCGGAGACCTGACCATCGCCTACTTTCAACCTGAAGTCGCAGGTCACGGGATCTGGTGTGGGGCGGGGCGGGGCACTTGGGCGTCAGAGGTTGCTGGCCGGGAGATGCTCATCGGACTGCGGCTGACCTCGGCTGTCGCCAGGACGAGCGGAGCCTGCAGGGGCTCGGCGGTGCACCGGGCCTTCGCACAGACCTTGGTGAGGTCGCGCCAAGGCTTGAGGTCCACCAGGCCGTGCTCGTTGGCGGCGCGCGACGAGCGGTCGATCACCTTCAGCGCCTCCGAAGCATGGTGAAGGCGGAGATGTCGTTGCCGCCTGCCGTGTGGGAAAGGCATGACGAGCAGGGTGATCTCCCGGATGGCAGGTTGCGCCGACGTGAGCCGATCTTCTTCAGACGGCCGCAGGTCAGGTCGCAGACCACGTCGACGAGGTGCCCACGGCGACCCGGGCAACAGCAGAGCAGCTCTGCGGGGCGGCCGGACTGGAGCTGTACGTCTACGACCGCATCCAGCTCCGGCCGCCTGCTCCCCCTAGGTCAGCGCCGGCCACCGCCTCAGACGGGCTGACCTGGATACTCGCAGCCGCCAAGGAGCTGCACGCCATCATCGCCAAGGGCAAACCGGTCGGCCAGGGGCAGGTGGCGAAGGTGCTCAAGACAGCTGCTGCAGGCGCTGCTCCGATCGGCGGCCAACTCGCTGCCCTCACTGCCGTAGTCAACCGCCACGGGACCGAACTGGACCGGCCACTCGATCAGCTGACAGGCGAAGCCAGACTACTGCTGGCCGCGTTGAAGTCACCGTAGAAGCCGACCGCCTCGTCTGACAGCTCTGAAGACTTAGCCGAATGGTAGGGCAGCCGCTCGCTGAGCCCTCCGGCAGCGGTTCGCATTCTGGGCTGGTCAGGAGTCGGGAGAATCGCCTTGCAGTTAATTCCGGTCCGTGAGCGCGTCGCGGGTGGCATGGAGTTTCTTGAGGGTGTTGGCGACGTGCATTTCGACGGTGCGTTTGGAGAGGGAGAGGGCCTGGGCGATGTCCTGGTTGCTGGCGCCGTCGGCGAGGAGTTCGGCGACCTGTTTCTCGCGGGGTGAGAGTTCGGTGCCGTAGCCACGACGGCCACGTGGTGTGGGGCGGGCCAGGCCCAGATCCCGCAGGGCCTGCTGGCAGCGCGCGGCGTCCGCGACCGCCCCGAGGGCGGTGTAGGCGGTGCCGGCCTGCGTGTATCCGGTGGCGGCGGTGCCGGGGGCGGTGGCGACCCGGGTGGCGGCGAGGAGTTCGGCGGCCTGGGCGGCGTGGTAGGGCCGGCCGATGGTGTCGTAGAGGAGTCGGGCGCGGTCGAAGTGTGCGGCCGCGCCGTCGGCGTCCGCGCCGTGCTGGAGGAGGAGGCCACGCGCGAGGTGGACTTCCGCCTCCATGGCGGGGGCGTCCTTGCCGACCAGGACCTGCTCGGCCGCCGTGACCAGATCCCGGGCCCGGTCCTGATGACCGCAGGCCAGGGCCGCCCTGACCGCGATCGACAGCAGCTCGCCGGCCTGGAGCCACACCGGGACGTCGTGCAGGAGGTGCAGGGATGGGGCGACGGCGGTCCAGGCCGCCTCGGGCTCGCCCCGGGCGAGGTGGATCCGGGCGATGCCCGCCGCCGCCCGGAAGATCGTGTCGTCCTCACTTGCCCGCCTTGCCCTGGCGGCCACCTTGCCGAGCTGATCCAGTGCCCTCTGCCACTGCCCGCGGGCCGCACTCAGCGTTCCACCCTGCAGCAACGCCTCCAGCCCGATGATGTCGACCTCGGGGAACTCCTCGCCCCACCGCGCGATGTCCTCCTCCAGGGTGCTCCACCGGCCGGCAAACCAATCCAGCCACAGGAGGGAAAGCCCGCTGAAGCACTCCAGAAGGTGGTGTCCCAGTCGCTGTGCGAGGTCGCAGCTCTCCTCCAACAGCCTGTTGGCCTGCTCGTCGTGCCCCATCCGGATCGCAGCGGAGCCCGCGTTGTGCAGGCCCCTCGCGGTATGCGACATGACCTCGCGGTCAGCCGATCCGCGGGGAAGCTTCTCGAGCATTTCCCACATCGCGGGGTCGCCAGCCGTGGCCAACAAGGAGAGGCGGGTGGCACACACCGCGGCCCACACGCGCTCGTCCGGAGCGCCCTGCTCGACCTGTTGCGTCAGGGCCTCCAGGCGGTCCATCCACACATGCGTCGCCCCTTGGCAGCGGTTCCGCTCGTCAACGGCGAGGGCGTTCATGGCGCGGGCGGCGAGGTCCGGCCGGGAGTCCAGTTCCTGCACGGCCCGCTCCAGCTCGGCCAGGCCGGAGTGGTCCAGGGCCTGGTTGAGCAGGAGCAGCCCCAGGGTGAGGCGGATCTCGCCGCGGGCCGCGGCGGGCAGTTGGGGGTCGATGAGGATCTTGCGCAGGGTAATGGCCGTGGCACGTTCGACGCCTTCCTTGGCGATGCGGGCGAGTGCGAGGGCGGCGCGGGTGCGCAGATCGCCTTCGAGGTCGGGCTGGGCAAGGATTTCGTTGATGAGTGTGGCGGCGGTGCCGTCGTCGCCGACCGCGATGGCCTGGTCGGCCGCGGCCTCGGCCTGGCGCAGCCACCCCTGGACGTCGCCGAGTGCGCGCGTGTGGTGGGCGATCTGGACAAGCGGAGGCGAGGGTCTGGTCCACAGGGTGCGGACGGCCTGGCGGTGGAGGGCTTCCCGGCGGGGGCCGAGGAGGTCGCGGTAGACGGTCTGCTGGGCGAGGGTGTGGCGAAAGCCGTAGCGGGCGGGGGCGCTCTCGCGCAGGAGCGTCAGCTGCAGGGCTTCGGTCAGGCCGGTGGCGGCCCGGTCGGACGGCAGGCCGGCGACCTCCGTCAACAGGCTCTGGTCCGCCGGAACGGCGAGGACGGCCGCGGCCTCGACCATCGCCATGCCCTCCGCCGTCAGACTCGCGAGCCGCGCCGCCAACGCCTCCCGCAGATACCGGGGCACCTCCGCCCCCGTCAGCACCGCCACATCATCACCACCGCCGGGATCCCCGGCAGCTCCCGTGCCCGGCCGGCGGCTACCCCTCTCGAAAGCGCGGGGACCGCGTCCGCCGGCCTGTCGGCCTCCGGCGCGCAGCGTCTCTTCGTGTCGGTGGTGCAGTTGCAGGGTGAGGAGGTCTTCCTCGACGACGAGGGGCAGCCCGGCGCTGCGCTCGTAGAGCACGCGGGCCAGCCCTCGGGTGGCCCGGTGGCCCAGGACGGTGGAGGCCAGTTCGAAGAGGTCGGGCTCGGCGAGGGCGTCCAGGTGAACTTCGACGCCGGCGGTGCCGACCGGGCGCCGATAAGGGGCGCCGAGCACAGGCGTATCGGGGGCCAGATCCTCTCCGCGGTACGTCAGGGTCAGGGCGAGCTTCTTCGGCGGGTCGCGGGCCAGCAGGAGGAGTAGTTCCCGGGTGGCGTCGTCGACCCAGTGCAGGTCCTCCACCACCAGAACCACCGGGCCGATCGCTTCCAGGACCGAGCGCACCGCGCCGACCAGCTGGAAGCGCCGGCTGCGGGCGTCACCCGGTTGGTCGGGGGCCGGGGGCAGGTGCCTGGCCAGCTCCGGCAGCAACGGTGCCAACGCCCCGGCCTGCGGATTCAGCGTCTCCGGCGGAGGCAGCCACTCGGCGACCGGCCGCAGGGCCTCCAGTACGGGCCCGAAGGGCAACGGCTCACGCAGCGGGTGGCAGAAGCCGGTCAGCAGGCGAGTTCCCTGACCGGCCATGGCCGCGGTGGCCTCCCGGACCAGACGGGACTTGCCCACCCCTGCCTCGCCCTCGACCAACACCACCGCCGGCAGGCTCCGCAACGCCGCCCTCAGCAGGGCCAACTCGTCCTCGCGGCCCACCAGCACGAACCCCCGCTCGCCCTCCACCGCTGGACGACCACCACCGGAACGCATGGCAGAACCACCTCTCTCCAACAACGCTAACCCTGGCTCTGGTCATTGGCCACGACGGACCCGAGGGCGAACACCGCACGCACTCACCACCCACGCGCCGACGCGGACCGGTGGGCGGTGAACCGCCCCAGTACTGGGCGCCTATCGCTGCTGAGACGTACCGACCCGATGGTTGGGAGTTCCCGCGGCCGCCACCTCCGGGGCCGGCAGTGTAAAGGCATGCGCCCCTTCCGCCCGGTGGGATCTACCGCAGGCGCGGACCATTCTGGTCCTGGTCCTGGCGGACCTGCGGCGGAAGCAGATGGACCGCCGTCGGTGGGCGAAGCCTGGGTCTGCCGCGTCATGTCCGGCTTGACCCGGCGGGTCGGCGCCGGCAGAGCAGCGCGGGCGGGCTGCCCGCTACTGGCACCGGTCGCGGTGGACCTGGTGGCCGGCTCGGCTAGGGCCGGCGACAGCGTTCCTCGGTCAGTGGCTGCTCGGACCGGGTGGCCTCGGTGGTCATCCGGCGACGCTCGGTGAGCACTGTGCCGACCTGCTCGGGGGCGTTCTGCCGGGCCAGCGCCTGTCGTCCCAGCGGGGGAGGTCTCGGTGAGGCAGGTGGCGACCGTACGCATGATCTCGGCCTGATCGGTCTCGGGCAGGACCCGATAGGCATCGGCAGCGAGCTGGCAGCGGGCCTGCTGATCGGGATCGCCGGTGGCGGCCACCGTAGCGGTCGGCATCGTGGTGATCCTGGGGGACGTGTTCGTGGCCAGGCACCGTCACCACACGGAGATGCCCGACGTCTTCCGCGCCGCCGACGCCTACCTCACCACCGCGACCACGACCGGCTCCGCCCTGTGGGAGGCGATGGCGTCCGGCTGCCCGCCCATCGCTCTGACCCGCACCGGCGCGGAACACGCGATCGTCAATGGCGGCTACGACGCCAACGGCTGGATCGCCGACGCCCGGACCGAGTACCTGGCCGCTGCGATCGCCCAGGTCTGTATCGCGCCCGCCGAGCGGGGCCGCCGCGGTGCCGCCGCCGCCACCTGGGCCCGCCGCCACCTCCGCTAGACCTGCGCGCCCCGCACGGCGCGCCGTTGGCACCGCCATGCCCGAACCCGAACCCGAGGACCCCATGAACGCGCCCCAGCCCGCTGCCACCCCCGCCCCGGCCCGGGCCGCTGGACGCCGCCCGCCCCCGGCGCCGTCTACCTCGTCGTCCGCCGCCCCCAGCCCCCCGCCGCACAGTGAGCACCCCGCCCGCGCCGATGCCTCGCCGCATCCCCGGCCAGAAGCTCCCCGCAGCCCAGAACAGCCCCGCAGCGGGAAGTGGACTCGACATGTTCGAACCCCGCGTGCCCGTCACCACCCCGCTCGGCCGCCGCCCCCTCGTGGACCTCCTGCGGCCCACCACCCCACCCTCGGCAGGATCGCCGATACCCGGCCCGACGAGGACCTGACGGCCGCCGGATACGTCGACCTCGCCCACCACTATGGCGACCGCATCGGCGGCAACTCCCCGCTCACCCCGACCGCCGGGTACAGCAAAGCTGGCCAGGGCGGCGAACAGCGCATCGACCGCGCCTACGCCGACCCGCAGATCGCCCGCGCACTGCTGTCCTTCGACGTGGTCCGTGCTCTCGAACACATCAGCGACCATCGGCCGCTGCTCACCGAATTCGACCTGGACCGGCTGCGTGCCGCCGTCGGCGCTGCCCCGTGCTGACCCTCACCGCGACGACCAGCCGCGCAGCAGTGTTCAGCTCGTCGACTTCCGGGACCCGCTCATTCGGTTCGTCGTCGCCGTCCACCTCGTCGTCGCCTTGGAGGGCTGCACGGTCATCCGCCGGACCCCGCCCCGCAGCGGACCCCCGCCGTGATCCACAGCCAGCAACTCGCCGATCGTGAAACCGATTTACCCGAATCGAGTGAGAGTGCCGCCGACACGCCGCAACACCCCACCGCCCGCTGACAGGATCAGTGCCGCACCAGCAGCCCCCTCCTTGCAGCCTGCCGACCGGCACCGCTGTAACCCGAGCACGCCCGCCGCCAGAGCCCGCCGACCGCGCCCAGCCGCCCCGGCTATCCGCCCTGCCCGCACGCACCTGCCGCCCAGCCGCCGAACCAGGGAGCAACGTGACCGAGACCAGCCAGACCCCCACCGGGGTAGCCGACACCCAGACCGACGACGAACCCGATCAACGCGACGAGGAGTTGCGCTACAGCTTCCCCGGAGACAAGCGTCGAGAAGTCGGCGAGTCCATCTCCACCCGCACCATGATCCGGCGCCTACCGGAGTTGATCCGACGCTCCCTTGCCCTCGCCTGGCACGCCGACCGCCGCTCCGCCCTGCTGCTCCTCCTCGCCCAGGCTGCGAGCGGCGTGTTCGGAGCACTCGCCCTGTACGCGACCACCGGCACCCTCACCGCGCTCCTGCAACCCGGCCCGGTGACCGACCATCTGCGCGAAGCCGCAACGTCGCTGACCGTCCTGACCGCCTCCGCTGCGCTCCGGGCCGCCCTCGGTATCGCGGTGATGACGCTCGCTGGCCGAGTCGCGCCCCGCGTCAACCGCAAGGCCGACTTGGCGCTCATCGAGGCCGGGTGCTCCGCCGAACTCGCCGCCTACGACGAACCCGCCTACAACGAACGCTGGGAGTCCTGGCCACGGCCGCCGGAGTCCTGCACGACTCACTCATCTCGCTTGCCTGTGCGCTCATCTGCTGGAGAAGGCTCAACAAGCCAACGGCGTGATCGTGTTACGAGCTCTAAGGCACTGGAACTGGGGGAATGGAAAGATCGGCCCCGCTGTTTCCCGAGCCTTGCACTACGTAGCCGCCGCCTCCGAGCGGCTCAGAGCGCGCCAACAGGTCTTCAACCAATCCGCGAGGCCAAAGGGTTCCGACGGACCACTTCACACCCACAAGGTTGGCGTCGGTCAGGTTGGCGTCGGTCAGGTCTGCGCCGCGCAGGTCCGCACTGCGCAGGTTGGCGTTGACCAGGGTGGCGTCGCAAAAATTCGCGCCGCGGAGGTCCGCACCGCGCAGGTTGGCGTCGGTCAGGTTGGCGACGGTCAGGGATAAGCGGTGGGCGCTGATCGAGCCGGTGATCTCGGCGTGGAAGGCCGAGCACGCCTCCCCGACTGGGCATCAGGGTCCTTACGAGATGCGGGAGATCGTCAACGCGATCCTGTACCAAGGCAGGACCGGCTGTTATTGCCGGTTCCGGCTCAGGTCGATGCCGTCCTCGCGCTGGGTTGCCAATCCGGCGATGACGGCGAAGGCCCGCTGCCGATATTCGGTGGCGGCCCCGGGCTGTCGGTCGGCGTCCAGAGCGTCGGCGGCGAGCAGGTACGCACCGGCGAGCGCGGCCCCGTACTCGCCCGGATCGTCCGCCAGATGAGGACCGACCGACGAGACTGCCTCCGTGGCATCCCGCCAGGCCCCCGCTACGTCGCCGGGCAGCAGACCTTCTCCCCGCTCGACCAGCATCATCGACAGTCCCGCCCGGGCGGCAGCCGTGCCCGGATGCGCAGGCCCCAGCACCCGTTCCCGGCCTTCCACTACGGTGCGCATCAACACGATGGCCTCATCGGTGCGCCCGGCGTCCCAGTAGGAGCCGGCGAGGTTGTTGCGGGCGCTGAGAGTGTCGGGGTGAGGCCCGACGAGACGCTCGAAGTCGGCCAGGACCTGCTCCTGTACCGCGATGGCCTCATCGGTGCGTCCGGCCCGGCGGTAGGAGATGCCGAGGTTGGCCCGGATGGTCAGACTCTCGGGGTGGTCGGCTCCGACGATGCGCTCGGAGTCGGCCAGGACCTGTTCCTGCATCGTGATGGCTTCCTCGATGAGCCCGGCGTCCCGGTAGGACCCGGCGAGGTTTCCCCGGCCGATCAGGGTCTCGGGGTGGTCGGGGCCCAGGACGCGCTCGTAGTCGGCCAGGACCTGTTCCTGCATCGTGATGGCTTCCTCGATGAGCCCGGCACTCCGGTAGGAACGGGCGAGGTTTCCCCGGGTGGTGAGGGTGTCGGGGTGGTCGGGGCCCAAGAGGCGTTCGCGGTCGGCCAGGACCTGCTCCTGCAAGGCGATGGCCTCATTGATGCGCCCGGCCTCCCCGTAGGAGCCGGCGAGGTTTCCCCGGGTGGTGAGGGTGTCGGGATGGTCGGGGCCCAAGAGGCGTTCGGAGTCGGCCAGGACCTGCTCCAGCAGGTTGATGGCTTCTGTGGTGCGTCCGGCCTGTCCGTAGAAGTCGGCGAGGTTTCCCCGGGCGATGAGGGTGTCGGGGTCGTCGGGGCCCAAGAGGCGTTCGGAGTCGGCCAGGACCCGCTCCTGCAGGACGATGGCTTCTGTGGTGCGTCCGGCACGTCCGTAGGAACTGGCGAGGTTGCCCCGGGCGATGAGGGTGTCGGTGTGATCCGGTCCCAGGAGGTGCTCGGCGGTCGTGGCGAGGTGTTCCCAGTGCCGGGTCGCGGCCTGGTGAAGCCCTGCCTGGAGAAGGCTGACACCGGCGCGGAGAAGAACCAGGTGGACACCGTCGGGGGGACACCAGAGGGCGTCGGCGTCGTGTTGGGTGAGGCTGTCGGTATTGGTCCTCAGAGCGGCGGCCAGGTTCCGGTCCAAGTTGTTCTCCTCGGGCCAGACGGCGCAGAGGGCGTCCGCCGCGGCCCGGACGAGGACGCGCATGCGGGGCCGGAACCGGTCGCTCTCGCGGACGGCGCGTTGGACGAGCCGGTGGACGCGCACCGTCCCGTAGCCGATGGTCCCGTTCTGCTGGTCGGCGGTGGTGTGGTCGATGAGGTTGAGGCGGTGCAGCACACGCAGCGCGTCCTCGGCGTCCTCCTGCGGCACGAGGCCGCTACCGTCCCGGTCGCCGCCCGCCTGCCCGGGTAACTCCTTGTCGGCGGCCCACGCCGCCCGTGCTGCGCCGCCACCCTCGTCGGCGGGCGCCGCCTGTCCGTCGGTGGTGAGGTGGACACGGGCTGCCTCGTTGGTGAGGACGGTATCGGGGATGTGGTCGGGGTTGAGGAGCGCGGTGAGTTCGAGCAGCGGCCGGGCCAGACCGTACGGGTGCTGTGCGTCGGCCTGTTCGACGGAGATGTCCCACAGGGCGGCGACGGTGCGCCGCTGCTGGTCGGGGCCGGTGATGTCCGGCAGGCTCCGGTCCAGTCGCCTGGCGCGGTCGGCGAGCATGACGCGGTAACGGGGGATGCTGCGGCCACTGTTCACGAGGTAGGCGGCGGCCAGGGCGAGCGCGATGGGCAGGTGCCCCAAGTCCTCGGCCAGCGCCGCGAGGTGCTCGTCGCCGTCCCCGAAGCCGGCGCGCTCGGCCCGTTCCAGGGCCCCGCGCAGATAGGCGACGGACTGCTCGGGGGGGTAGAGGCCGAGGGGCAGGAGGGTGCGGGTCGAGGTGGTCCAGTCGGCGTCGCGGCTGCGGGTGGTGATCACCGTCCGGCCCTGGGTCTCGTCGGGGGGCGGCAGGAGACCGGTCAGCGCGGTGGGTGAGGCGACGTTGTCCAGCACGATCAGCCATTTGCGGCCGCCGCCTTCGAGCCAGGTGAGGAACCATCGTGCGGCGTCCTCCGTGTCCTCCGTCCTGAACCGGCCGGGCTGCACCGCTTGGGCGGCTTGGGCGTAGGTGGCGATGATGGCCTGCGGATCGGCGGCGTTTACCCACACCACCAGGTCCACCACCTCGCGTGCCCCTGCGGGGGAGTGCCCGCCGGTCCCGCCCGGCTCTACGGGCGCCGGCCCCGTGGACGGAGGGCCGGGGGGAGCCTGTGCCGCGGCGCGGGCTGCCTGCCAGACCTGGCGGGCGTAGTGGGCGGCGAGTTGGGTCTTTCCGACGCCGCCGGTGCCGGTGATGACCTGGCCGAGCACGGTCGCGCCGCCGTCCGCGAGTGCCGCCTCCAGGGCGTCGACCTCGGGACGGTGCTGGAAGAACCCGGCGCGGCCCGGGATCTGTCCCACCTTGACCGGCCACTCCACGGCCGGGGCTGCGCTGTGATGGTGGTTGGTGATCGTCACGTCCCGGCCGGCGGCGATTGCCCCTCTGTCCGCCGTGACCTGCACCGGTGCCGTCCCGGTGCTACCGGTGTCAGGCACCGGGACACGGTCACGGTCGCCTACCGCGTCCTGTGCGGCCGTGGGGCTGTCGCCCTCCGGGGGCTTCTTGCGCCAAGGCCAGGTCGGGGGTGGGGTCATGGCCGGTTCCTTTGGGGGTCGATGCCGTGGATGTCGTTGCCGGCGGCGATTGCTCCGGGGCCGGTGGCGCGTACGTCGCGTACCTCGCTCCGCGGGGCGGCGCCATCTCGGGCGGCGGACGGCGGGCCGGGTTCGGGCGGGGCAGCCGTAGTGGGGGTTTCGGTGGGTAGCTGGCCAGCTCCGGTCACGGTGATGTTTCTGCCAGCGGCGGTCGATCTGGGGCCGGTGGCGTGCACGTGGCGCGTCTCGCTGCGCGGCTGCGGGCCGTCGCCATCGGGCCGGTCCGGGCGCCCGGCCATGCCTGCGGTGTAGTCGTTGCCGGCCGCGGTGCCTCCGTTCTCCGCGTGCACCCGGATCTCCCGCACACCACCACCATCGTCGGTGGCAGGCGGTGTCTGCTCGCCGCCCGTCGGGGCGCTGTTGCCCTGGTCGCGCAGCAGTCCGCGCACCGTGACCGCCAGGCCCACCAGCGCGATGAGCGCGCCGCCCACACTCGCGACCTTGTCCGCGCTCTCCAGGTCCACCAGGACCGCGACCGCCACCAACCCGGCCCCGGCCGCTGTGAACAGCCCTGCCGCACTCCACCACACCCACCGGCGCATCCGGCGCCCACCCCCAACTCCTCGCCAGTACAGCTCCCGTGGCCAGGAGTGTCTCACCCGTCGGCCCGTCCCGGGTCGAGAATCGGTGCGCCTGTCGTCGGCGGGTGCTCCTATCGCTGTCAAGCCGTTGGAGCGAGGCTGGTTTGAGTGATCTATGGGGCGCGCGTGTCAGGGCGCGATAGACCTCGGGGGCGACGAATCGCTTGAGGCATCGCATGATGTCGCTCTTGGACAGGCCTTCCTCGGTAAGGCGTTCGACGTAAGCGAGGGTGCGCGCATCGAAGCGCATGCGGGCCAGGACGATGGTGTGGAGGGCCTTATTCGCGGCCCGGTCGCCGCCGCGGTTGAGACGGTGGCGATGGGTGCGGCCCGAGGAGGCGGGGATCGGGGCGACACCGGCCAAGTCGGCGAACGCGGCCACCGAACGCATCCGTTCGGGGTTGTCGCTGGCGTAGGCCTCGAGCTGGCCCGCTGTTCGGTGCCGACACCGAACAGCGGGTGGCGTCGCAGAAGTCGATCCGTGGCCCCTCGGTGGCCACGAAGTCAGAGAAGGTCTGGATCGTCGGCATCGTCCGACTGTAGGGCGCAGCCCGACCAGCCGCGACTGGGTTCGTAGTGCCCGGGGAGCCCCGAGTTGAGGCCGCCTGGCGAGGCGGGTCTGCGGCCCGGCACGGGTGGGTGCCGGGCCACAGACGTGGCCAGTGCTACGAGCGGCGGTTGCCCGGCCGGCGGCGGTTCGCCATCCGGCTGCTCGCGGCACGCCCCGGCTGCGCGATCAAGCGCACCGTGCCGGTGGAGGGGACGTTGGCCGCGATCCGGCGGCGGCGGGCGGCGGCGCGATGCAGCTCGCCGACGCGACGGGAAGGGTAGAGGGGAGCGGCCGGGTCGGCCGCGATCGGCGGCTCGTCGGCGGGAAGCGGCTGGCCGGGCCGGGCCTTTCGCTGGGCCACGGTCTGGCGAAGCAGGTCCAGGACGAGGCTCAGGGCCAGCCCGAGCACCTTCCAGGCGTTCTCGTCGGTGATGAGCGAATGGACGACGTGGATCACGTCGGAACCCCCAGGGTTGTAAGTATCTACCGGGATGGCGGAGTTGTTGTCGGCACGTCCGGCTGGCGGCCGGCGGTGCCAGTGCGCACGGTGCTGTCGGGTGTTCGGGCCGACGTTGGCCCGGCGTGTGCGAGATGCCTCTAGTGCGACCTGGCCTGGGGTTTCCGCAGGCAGGGGCGGTCGGACATACTGGGGGCGCTCCTGTTCAGTGAGATGGGCGGCGAGCCGCACTCGCGGAGCCTGAGAAACCGCGCGAGTAGCTGGAAGTGATCTGAGGCCGGGGGCGGGAACCCCTGGCCTCAGTGCTTGCTGGACGCGAATCCGCCTGTGTCCGGGTCGGGCCAGATGACCTCGATGGTCCCTTCTGAGTCCGTTGCCGCCACGCGCCCGAGCAGCTCGCGCACCACGAGGTCGCCGCGCGCAGGTCGCACCACAGCGCAATCCCAAATACCCAAGGAATCATGCGAATTGTTGTGACCTCAGGTGGCGCTCTCTCATCTTGCCGTGGTTGCTTCCCGCTCCGCCGAGGCGGGTGAGGAGGTCACGTCGATCACGGTCCATGAAGTCGGCCGTACCGGCTGGCAAGGAAGTTTTCTGTTGCGGGAAAGAGATCGATGAGCCGGAAGTTGTTGCCCTTGATCTTCTTTCAGCATTCGCGTTATGGACATCTTCGATTTGCATGTGGATCAAGTGCCCTCGCATGCGGAAACGCCAAGGCGCACCGGCAGTGCTCCACGGCCATCGAGCACCAAAGCGCTGGCAACGAATCAAGAAAGCTGATAGGTCAGTCGGCAATCCATCTGGAATCCCTGATTGTCACTGAAGGCGGAACCTGCCACAGTGTTGGCAACACATAAAGAGGAAATCAGCAACGGCCGCAAAGACATTCCGGCTATTGAGCGATTCCCTTCGAGGTGTAATCCAATCCCCATTCAGGCAGCCTCTCACAGTGGTCCTGCCTTCTAATGGAAGGTGTCTTGCCATGGATACCCAGGTTCTCGAACCCGTCCCCGAAACCGCACTCGCAACCCCGGCCATGCGCGGACGCACCGGCCCGGTCGGCATCAAGCAGCTGGCCGTCAAGCTCGGCATCATGATGGCCGTCGTGGTGAGCCTCTTCACCCTGACGCCCGCCACCCAGAGCCACGCTGCCCAGCGGCAGATCGACCTCTACGTGGGCAGCAGTGGTGCCTACGTCGGCAATGTCTCGGTCTACCGCGGCCAGTACCCCAACGGCGGCGCCACCGTCGGCCAGCGCCTCACGTACGGCCAGGTGACCGCGGGTGGGACGTTCTACCGTCGGCTGTACTTCGACGACAACTGGGGCTGGACCATCTACGGCGCTGCCTCGTTCGGCAAGAGCCGGTGGTTCGTGTTCGGTCAGGGCTCCGCGGACCGGGTGTGCATGTGGTTCAGCGGTACCACCATCGTCGGCTTCAACTTCTACAACTACAACTGCTGATCACAGCAAGCGGGGTGTCTGTGCCCGGGAGCATTCTCCCGGGCGCAGGCGCCTGCCGTCATCGGAGCCACCCGTGTACCTGCGGAGGCTCGTATCACGTAGGGCGCGCGGAGGAATCATGTCGAGCAGCAAACGAGAAGCGACGGCAGACCGGACGGGCGCTCCCCATACGCTGCGCCCTGGTCGGGGAAGCGCCGGGCCGATGAGCGCCGAGGCCGAGGCCGATGGCCCCCGTTCTCGACCCAGAGCCGATCCACGACGGTCCACTGCCGGCCGTCTGCGCCGAGGAGGCTGGGCGGTGTTCACCACGGTGGTGGTCTTGGTGGTCGCAGGTCTCGTCATCACCTCCATCAGCTACCGCTCGGGCGGGACTCCGAAGGACGAGGGCTGGAAGCCGACAGCGATGCCGTCACGCACCGGCGGGCCTCCGCTGCATGATTTCGGAGCTATCGTCCCCACCGTCACCGGGGAGTTCGGCAAGCGGGCGGACATCACCCTGCCCGACGCCGCACCCGACGGCACCTTCGCCGCCAGGACCCTCATCGAGGGCACCGGACCGGTGATCACCGACAAGACGTACGTGAACGTCGCCTTCACCGCGAAGAACTGGACGACCGGAGCGAGCATCCCCGGCAGCTACGACCAGGGCGGCACTCCGCACGTCTACCAGAACGGCGTGCACGAGGTCGTGCCCGCCATGGAGGATCCCCTAGTCGGCCACAGGGTCGGCAGCCGCATCGTGGTCGCCGCCCCGCCGGCGGCGGCCTTCCGCGACGCAGGCAACAAGGAGATGAAGGTCGGCCCGAAGGACACCCTCGTCTTCGTCCTCGACGTCCTGGACGCCGCCCCGCCCGCCGGCACCGTCCAAGGGCAGATGACGCCCGCACCCGCCGACATGCCGAAGGTCACCGCCGACAGCGCGAACCGCCCCCTCATCGCGGTGTCCTCGCAGGTGCCCGCACCCACGGCACTCAAGTCCACGGTCCTCGTCAAGGGCACCGGACCCGTACTCGGCAAGAACCAGCCCGTCGTCGTCCAGTACACCGGCGTCCTCTACGCCAACGGCAAGCGGTTCGACTCCTCCTTCGAGCGGGGGGAGGCACTCGGCTTCATCATGGGCGGCCAGCAGGTCATCCAGGGGTGGGAGGACGGCCTGATCGGGCAGACCGTCGGCAGCCGTGTCGAACTCGTGGTCCCGCCCGCTCTCGCCTACAAGGACAAGGCCAGCGGCGACATCCCTCCGAATGCCACTCTGGTGTTCGTCGTCGACATCCTCCTTACCGGCTCGCCGGTAGAACCCGTAGGCTGATATTTCCCGGACGATGGAAATAGTCTTGGTCTCCGCAGCACCCGCTGCGGAGACCAAGACTTTGTGGTAACCGGCCTGGCGTTTCACTGTCGGGTTCTTCCGCCTGATCGCGATCAAGCAGCGTCCGCCGACAGGTGGCACCGGATTCATTCTGCTCCCGCACATCGATGCCGATGGCAAGCGGACAGCACCTTTCCGGTCACTTCTGGAATCAGTGTCGGTGGAGCAATCGGAACCGACTCCGCGACGCGGCGGGGGAAAGGTGCACTCCGGACCGGCCATGACCCGCTGCGCGGTGAGTCTGGGAGGGTGGGGAACGGGAGGCTGGCCCGGACCTGGGCATCCTGGGTGCTCCGCGCGTCCACGCGGCCGCCGAGGCGCCCGCCTCCGTAGGCAGGCCGGCCCCGGCGCAGAACGTGTCGCACCGCACACGGAATCCAGCCCCGGACGTGATCGTGTCGGGCCGGCGGCGCGGGGCGCCACCACCGAATCCGCGACAGAGCCGAAGCAGTGCAGCCGACATGCCGTGGGGCCGACGTCAGCCGTCCTCGCTGCTTCCGCAGGTATCGGTGGCAGGGCCGCCGGATCCCTCAGGTAGGGCGGGCGGACCCAGGCGCAGGCGGCTCGCGGCCATGCGGATAGCCTTGAGAGCGGCTGCGACGGTGGGGACCGTGGCCATCTCGGGCCACAGCAGTGCATAGGTGTGGCGGGTCGGCCAATTACGCAGGGGACGGGCGACCAACTGCGGGTCGAGATGGAAGGCGAGAGCGAGCTCGTCCAGGAAGCCGATCCCGAGACCCGCGGCGACGAGTTGCTGCATCGCGAGAACATCACCCAGCGAGGCGGCGATCCGAGGCCGGCAACCCCGGCGGGCACAGGCCGCCACGAAGGACTCCTGCCGGCCTACCAGGACCCAGTCCTCGGCACCCAGATCGGCGAGATCGACCTCCTCGGCGGAGGCGAGCGGATGGTCGTACCGCATGATCACGCAGCGGCGCTCACGCAGCAGCGGCACCGACAGCAACCGGCTCTCGCCCTCCGGCGCCAGGTCGTCGTCCCAACTGCAGAGCAGGCCAAGGTCGGCGTCCCCGTTGCGAAGGAGGACCAAGGTTTCAGAAGGATCGACCTGGTCGATCCTGAGATTCACCCCGGGAGCGTACTCCTGCAGCAACCGCAGAGCCCCTGGGACCAGGCCCGAACAGGCGCCCTGGAACGCGGCCAGCCTCACCTGCGCCATTCCGTGCGGTTGGAGGGACGACAAGCTCTCCTCGGCTGCGCGCAGCACGGCCAGCGCGGTGAGCGCGTGTTGGGCCAGTGACTGTCCTGCGGGAGTCAGTTGGACACCTCGCCCGACCTTGACGGCCAGCGGCACGCCGGCCCTTCGCTGGAGCTGCGCCATCTGGTAGCTGACGGCGGACTGCGTGTAACCGAGCGACAGTGCGGCGGCGGTGTACGAGCCTGTGCGCGCGACCTCTACGAGAACCCTCAACTGACGAAGGTCGAACATGATGCCATCCGGTTGTGACTCGCTGGGTGACCCGACCCTCGGCTACGTCACCGTGCGAGGAGCGGCTGTAGTGGCCTCTGAAGGCAACGATGGCCAGGTCAGTTTGAAGGTCCGCCTGAGCGGACGTGCAGTTAGGCCAGGCTGCAGGCTCAATCGCTTCGCGGGGCGTGCTTGGGTGTTGCCCCGGGGTGTGGATCAGCCGGCCACGGGCTAGCGTCGATGCCCTCGCGGGCCAACGCCGCGAGGTGCACGCGGGCGCCAGCCGCCATGAGGGAGGAGAAGCCGTAGCTCATCTCGATCACGGCCGGCCACCTCCTCCCCCGCCTTCCCGCGAGGGAATGCGTATCCCGCGGTGACAGCCGGGAACTGGACGGGGGCGTCGCGGCCCCGACTGTGGGAGGCCGCTCGCTTGGCGCTACGGGCTCCGTGGCCGGTTTCACTGTCCGCCGACAGGCAGCACCACGAGGTTCCGGGCTTGGGGTGCGAGGGAAGCGCCATGGCGACAACACCGGAGCGGGTCCCGCGTGTTGGGGTGGAGCTCAGGAATCGAGCGCTAGGTGGGCGCATCTACGACGGGGCCAGGGCGATCGGACGACGTGGTGCATGGTGCCGTGCTGATCGACCGCCCAGAGTGCGTCTGCTGCGGTTCCGCGGCGGGCCATCCGCACGATCGCGGTCGTGCCGTTCGGCAGGAGGATAGTGCGACCGACCCAGACGGGCCATGCGGGGTCATAGCTGGACAGCACGACACTCACCATCCTCCGGTCTCGGCCCCGCGGGGAGGCAGTTCGAGCAGGAGGCAGCCCGCCTCGTCGAACTGCCGGGCCACCGAACTGGCCTGGCCGTCGTCGAGTGAGAAGACAAACGGGCCGGGGATCAGCACGACCTGGTAGCCGCCGGCCTCGACGAGGCCCACCAGCTGCTCCAGCGCGGGACGCGGATGCCGGGAGCGGCAGCCGTTGTCGATGAACACGGCCGGCTCCGGGAAACCGATCCTCTCCGCATAGAGACACAGCGCCCTGCGGTGGGTTTCCATCTGCCACCGGTCGTACGGGTAGCACCTGAGGTACACGGCGGCACGGACGGGATGAGAACTCTCCACGGCGGACATGTGGTTCAACCTCCTCCGGCGAGAGAGGTTCCGCATTTCTCGCTTGATACCACGAAACCTCGGTCAACTTCTTCTCCCTCCATGGAAGCGAAGCAAGATGACGAATTCCAGTAATTCCGACACCCGAAAGGGTCACGGAATATACCGATCCCCGGGGAATCAACAGTAAATACCCCGTACGCGATTATTAACGGAGTTGCAAATAGCAGCTGGAGCCGCCGTCGTGCCGGACGGCTCCGATCCAAGCGCCAGCGCTCCCGCTTGCGTGCGCATCCCAGATCCGGTCGTTCTGCACCACTCCCACCAGGACTGATGCACCCACCCCGGGCCGCAGCCGCAGGAGGCCTGCGTGTCCCGCGACGACGTCTTCAGACAGGCCCACGAGGGCCACTACGGGGTGTTTTCTGCCTATTCCCCGGGTGCCGGGCCGGACCGTGACGGCATCCACTCGGTCCGGCTCTGGATCTCATCCCCCGGGTGCGTTTTCCTGGAATCAGGAGGGAAGCCCCCGGGAAGCCCTGGCGATCGAGGCCGGGAGGACGGTGGCGCCTTCGTTCCCCCGAGGAGGAGGTCGACGGATGTGGAAGACAGCACCGCCCAATTCGTCCCGGGTCGCCGCCTACCTGCGGTGCTACCCCCACGACAGATGGCAGATGGCCCCACATTTCTACGCCCTGAGCCGGCTTGCGGAATCGATGGGCTTTGACGAACCGGTGCTGTTCATGGACAACGGGTACCGCTACGAGGGGCGCCCCCCGGCGCTCAACCGGCTGCTGGACTTCGTGTCCGCAGGCCGCTACCGCGTACTACTCATCCCGGGCCCGTTCGTCTTCGCCTTGGACGACCGCATGGCCCGGGCCGTGGCCATCCGGTTCGACAGCGCCGGCTGTCGGGTACTGGAACTAGCCTCCCCGCGAACACGGACGAACCGTGGCGGGCCTCAACCTGCACCGGCGACCGGATGCCGGTGATGGCTCACCGCAGCAGGAACCGCCCAGATCCGGTGCACCGGCACCTGCGGTCCCGGCAGCATCCCGATCGTGGGTCGGGGTGGTTGGGGGTTGGTTGTGGTCGTGGCGTGGCGTTGGTTGAGGATGCTGCGCAGTGCGGGGTTCATGGGGTACCACCTGCGGCTTCGGCCTGCTTGTTTGCGGCGTCGGAGCTGTCCGGTCTCGGCGTACATGGCGGCGACGTGGGCGAGGAGTGTGCTCTGGGCGTCGAGGATGTCGGTGCGCAGGTCGGCGCTGTTGCCGGTGACCGTTGCGGTGGCGAGGAGGTCCCCGTCGGGGTGGGGGCGCCCGGACAGTGCCTGGACGGTGCACACCGGGTTGGCGCCGGCGAGCAGCGACCAGGCCACCGGGTCGGCGCCCGTGTAGTCGGGGAGCGCGCCGGGATGGGCCCGGATGGCCGCTGTTCGCGGGATGTTCAGCAGGCTGGGAGGAAGGGTGTCGTGTTCGAGGACGACGAGCAGTTGTGTGTCCCATTGCCGTATGTGCTCCTCGACCGTGTTCCAGTTCCGGGGGCGGACGGTGAGCGTGGGAATGGGCTCGGGCGGGGGGACGGGCGCGCAGCGTCGGGCCGTGGGGTGGGCGGGTGGGTACCAGTCGTCGGTTGGCATGGGGTCGTGGTCGTGCAGCACCACGCCTTGCAGTGGCAGGCACGCGCGGCGTGCCGCGTCGAGGAAGTGGGCCAGGGCCGGGCCGGTGCGGGTTGCCAGGACGGTGACCCGGCCCTGGAGCGCCTGTGGGGTGACCAGGGCGGGCAGGCGTGCGCCGCGCCGGGAGGGCAGCGCGGGCAGTGGGTTGTCCTGCATCGTCTCCAGTGCTTCAAGGGCGCTGTCGGCGAGGTCCAGGGCCCGGGAACTGTGTCCGCGTGGCCGGCCCGAGAGGACGATGACGGTGGCCAGGTCGAGGACGGCGTTGAGGTAGCGCGCGTCGCCGCTGCGGCGGGTGATGGTCATCCAGTGCTCGGCGAGGCGCAGGAGCAGCCAGAGGTGGCCGTCGTCCGGCGGCTGCGTGGCGTCGGGGTTGCGGACGATGGGCGAGGTTTCCACGGCGTGCAGGAGGGCGCTCTCGTCGGCGTCGTCCGGGTGGGCGGTGTCCGCCAGGGC
>NZ_JBHUSG010000012.1:0-227955 GCF_042673745.1 Kitasatospora sp. NPDC057015 | reverse complement strand
ATCCAAGTACGTCCAGTACGAGGACGATCCGGGCGCACGCCCAGACGGGCGCCCGACCCCGCGCGCCGATCCGCCAAGATCCGCCGGACAGGCCCCAGGACAGGTCACCAGCGGCGCGAAGCCGTCGGGAGGGCTCGACCGAGCCCGCCCGGCGGCTTCCGTGCTGTCGGGAGGGCTCGTCGGCGCCCGGGCTCAGTACCGCCGGACGGTCGCGGCCTCGGCCAGCGCCAGCAGGACGGTCCGGGCCGCCGGGTCCGCCAGCGGGGCCGCCTCCAGGGCCGCCAGCGACTGCCGCAGCAGCTCCTCGATCCGTGCCTCCACCCGCTCCGGCGCACCGCTGCGCTCCACCAGCTCCCGCAGCACCGTCACCTCCTCGGCCGCCAGGTCGGGCGCGCCGAGCCGCTCGTCCAGGTGCCGGGCGTCGGCCGCCGGCAGCCCGCGCATGGCGTGCGCGACCAGCAGGGTCCGCTTGCCCTCGCGCAGGTCGTCGCCGGCCGGCTTGCCGGTGACGGCCGGGTCGCCGAACACCCCCAGCAGGTCGTCCCGCAGCTGGAAGGCCTCGCCGAGCGGCAGGCCGAAGTCCGAGTACGCCGCGACCAGCTCCGGCGACGCCCCGGCGAGCAGCGCCCCGACCTGCAGCGGGCGCTCGATGGTGTACTTCGCGGACTTGTAGTGCAGCACGGTCTGCGCGCGCTCCAGCGCGCCCTCGTCGGTGGAGTCGCCGGCGACCGGCTCCAGCACGTCCAGGTACTGGCCGACCATCACCTCGGTGCGCATCAGGTCGAAGGCCGGCTTGGCCCGCAGCACCGCCTCGGCCGACAGCCCCGAGCGCAGGAAGAGCTCGTCGCACCAGATCAGCAGCAGGTCGCCGAGCAGGACGGCGGCGGAGGCCCCGAACTGCTCGCGGTCGCCGCGCCAGCCGCTGTCCCGGTGCAGCGCCTCGAAGCGCCGGTGCACCGAGGGCACCCCGCGCCGGGTGTCGCTGCGGTCCATCAGGTCGTCGTGCACCAGGGCGCTGGCCTGGAGCAGCTCCAGGGCCGCCGCCGCGTGCTCGATGCCGGCGCTCGCCGCGTCCCCGCCGGCGCCGCGCCAGCCCCAGTAGCAGAAGGCCGGCCGCAGCCGCTTGCCGCCGTCCAGCAGGAAGTCCCGCAGGGCGTCGACGGCCGGGCCGAGCTGCGGCGAGATCTTGCCGAGCAGGACCGCCTGGCCGTCCATGAACTCGCCGAGGGCGCCGTTGACGCGCATCCGCACGCCCTCCACGTCGATCGGGTTGGCCGGCCGGCTGCTGGACGAGGTCACGATGAGGCTCCGGGAGTCGCTGGGGGTACCGGTCAGCCTAACCGGGCGGTCGGGAACGGACGTACGACGACCCGTACCGGGGGCGCGTCGGGCGTCCAGGGGGTGTCTCAGTCGGTGGACCTGAGTTGTCCCGCCGCTCCGACCGGCGGCTAACCTGCCAGCATGGCACTCGGCATCGCTTCCACCAGAACCGACCGCGCACTGACCGTTCGCGAACTGCTGGCGGCGGGCAAGCGGTCCTACTCCTTCGAGTTCATGCCGCCGCGCACGGAGGCCGCCGAGAAGCGGCTCTGGGACGCGATCCGCCGGGTCGAGGCCCTCGACCCCAACTTCGTCTGCATGACGTACGGCGCGGGCGGCTCCTCGCGCGGCCGGACCGTCAACCTGGTCGGCCGGATCGCCACCGAGACCACGCTGACGCCGGTCGCCCACCTGACCGCCGTCGACCACTCGATCGCCGAGCTGCGCAACATCATCGGCCAGTACGCGGACCAGGGCGTGCGCAACGTCCTCGCGGTGCGCGGCGACCCGCCCGGCGACCCGATGGGCGAGTGGGTGCGCCACCCGGAGGGCGTCACCTACGCGGCCGAGCTGGTCGAGCTGATCAAGGGCATCGGGGACTTCTGCGTCGGCGTCGCGGCCTTCCCGCAGATGCACCCGCGCTCCGAGAACTGGGACGAGGACATCCGTCACTTCGTCGCCAAGTGCCGGGCCGGCGCGGACTACGCGATCACCCAGATGTTCTTCGAGGTGGACGACTACCTGCGGCTGCGCGACCGGGTCGCGGCGGCCGGCTGCGAGGTGCCGATCATCCCGGAGATCATGCCGGTCACCAACATCAAGCAGCTGGAGCGGTTCCCGCAGCTCAGCGGATCGGACTTCCCCGAGGCCCTGGTGCGCCGGTTCCGCGCCGTCGAGGACGACCCCGGGGCCGTCCGGGCGGTGGGCATCGACCACGCCACCGCGATGTCCGAGCGACTGCTGGCGGAGGGCGCCCCCGGGCTGCACTTCATCACCCTCAACCACTCCACCTCCACGCTGGAGATCTACCAGAACCTCGGCCTGCACCAGCGCTGATCCGGGCCCGCGCGGGCACCGCCGCCGGGCCCGCACGGGCGTGCGGTCCGGGCCCGCGCGGCCCGCACGATGCGGGTCGGGGCGCGATGACCCGGTACAGTCTCGGCACACGCGCGGGGCGCGCGGCACGCGACTGGAGGTAGCGGGCGGATGGGCATCGGATACCTGCTGCTGTACGCCGCGTTGGCGGTGGTGGCGCTCTGGCTGGTGGCCGAGCTGCTGCTGCAGAACCGCGCTCCGCTGCACTGGCGCGCGGTGGCGCTCGGCGGCTTCCTCGGCGTGGTCGCCGGGATGGCCCTGCGCTCGGTCGTGGTGATCGGCGCCGGCGCGGTGCTCTTCGCGCTCGGCCAGGTCTTCGTGACCCTCTCCGTCAAGCGGGGCTTTCGCGGCGGCTGGTCGCTGCGCCGGTCCGACGGCGAGCTGCCCGGGCCGCTGGCCAAGGTGCCGCTGCTGAGCGCGGCCACCGGCGGCGAGGACGTGGCCGAGGCGGTGGTCGTGCAGCAGGTCGGCGAGATCGGCGCGATCGAGGCCGACATCGCCGACTTCGAGACCGCCGCGTACGAGGCCGTGCCCTTCGAGGGCGGCGGGTTCGGGGCTCCGGCGCCGCAGCCGGCCGACCCGCGGGCGGGCGCCTTCGAGCAGCCCGAGCCGGCCGCCGACGGGGTCTACGCCGAGGCCGCCTACTACGGGCAGCAGCCCGGCCAGTCCGAGCAGTGGCAGCAGCAGGGCGCCGGCTACCAGCAGCAGGCCGCCGGCTACGAGCAGCAGGGCACGGGCTACGACCAGCAGGGCTACCAGCAGCAGTGGCAGCAGCAGCCCGCCTACGGGTACGACCAGGGCTACGCCGGCTACCAGCAGCAGGACGCGTACGCGGGCCAGGCCGACCAGCAGCAGTGGCAGCAGCAGAACCCCGGGTACGACCAGCAGGGCTACCAGCAGCAGCCGCAGCCCGGCTGGGACGGCGGTCAGCAGCAGGGCGGCCAGCAGCAGCAGTGGGAGCAGCAGCCCGGGCAGCCCCAGCCGGGGTACGACTACCAGCAGCAGCACCAGCAGGGCGGCTGGCAGCAGCAGGGCTGAACCGGGCCCGGGGCCCTACGTCCCCTCGTGGGCCAGCACCCGGCCCTCCGGGGCGGGCCCGGTCGGTCCGGCCGGTACCGCGGCCGCCGGACCGTCCGCCGGGGCCTCCGCGCCCCGGGCACCGTCCCCGCCCCGCGTACCGTCCCCGCCCGGCGTCCGCCGGAACTCCAGGGCGGTGGCCCGGACGGCGGCGACCATCGCCAGGGCCATCAGGGCGCCGAAGAGCTCGACCTTGGTGTACTGCGCCGCGTCGTGCGCCAGGTACTGCAGGTAGGTGCCCGCGGAGGCCAGCTGGACCAGCACCGGCAGGTACCAGAGCCGGCCCGGCAGGTAGAACGCCGCCACCACGCTCAGCACGTCCGCGAGGAAGAAGTACCGCTCGTGCATGGAGGGCAGCAGGAACGGCACCAGGATCACCGAGGTCGTCGCGAGCAGCACGATCTGCGTGTCGGTCAGCTCCCGCGCCCAGCCGCCCGGCCGTAGCGGCCCCCGCCCGGCCCGGCGCAGCACCACCCAGGCCACCAGGGCCAGCACCACCGCGCCGGTGACCAGGATGCCCGCCCGGCGGACGCCGTCGGCGTGGTCGCCCGGCTGGAAGAGCAGGTAGACGGTCGGCGCGTTCATCGAGAGGGTCTGGTAGGTGCCGGTCTGCCGCGAGTAGACGGACAGCAGCTGACCCGGGTCCGCGCCGAGCAGCAGGGCGGGCACGTCCAGCAGCAGGTACACCGCGGGGACGGCCAGCAGCGCCCGCCACGGCACCCGCCGGGTCAGCAGCAGGACGAGCAGGAACGGGAACACGAAGACGGTCTGCAGCTTGAACGCCAGCGCCACGCCGAGGAAGGCGCAGGCCCACCACGGCCGGTGGCGCAGTACGAGGTAGACGCCGCCGAGCGCGAACGAGGAGTAGACCGAGTCGGCCTGCCCCCACCAGCCGCTGTTGGCCACCACCGTGGGCAGGAAGAGCACCACCGCCCCCGCGAGCGGCGGGCGCCACGAGCCCCCGGGGTGGCGCAGGGCCACGATCCGGTACGCGAAGAAGGCCGTCAGCAGGTCGAACAGGGTGGAGACGGTCTTGATGCCGGCGAGGTCCTGCACCGGCAGGTGGCTGAGCGCGGCCAGCACGTAGAGGTACGGGACGTTGTAGTCGGAGAACCCGATGTCGCTCAGCGCCCGGAACCCGCCGTGGTCGGCGATGTGGGTGTACCAGGGGTGCAGGAAGTACCGGTAGTCGTCCGACTCCCAGGCGAACATCAGCTTGCGCACCGCCATCGCGGCCGTCACCACGGCGACGGCCGCGACGGTCTGACCGGTCGTCCGGCCGCGCGGGCCCGGCCGCTGCTCGGCAGCGGGAATGCTCGACATGACGGACCTCCGGTAACGGCGTGCACGGCCGGGCGACGCCTGGATGCTAGCCCGTGCGGAACTGACTGTCATTCACCCTGCGCCGGCCTGCGGCCACGCCCCGGCGGACGGTCGCTCCGCCCACGGACGGACCGCCGGCCGCCGCGGCCCGGGCGGGGCCGGTGGACGGCCTCAGGGGTCAGGCCGGGCCGATCAGACCGGCCGTGATGCAGGCGGACATCCCCACCCGGGCCAGGCCGCCGCCGGGGTGGGCGGCGCCCCCGATCACGAACAGGCCCGGCTGCGGCCGCCGGTTGGGCGACTGGAGCAGGCCACCGCCGGCACCGGCCAGGGCGGGCCGCGGGACGGAGCCGGACCACGCGCCGGTCTCGGCCTCGGTGTCGAGCGGCGTGCGGACCACCCGCCACATCAGCCGTTCGCGCAGGCCGAGGCCGGCCGCGTCGGCGTGGTCCAGCACCTGGTCGGCGAAGCGGTCGGCCACACCCGGCGCCGCCCAGTCGAGGCCCCGGCAGGGCACGGTGACGGTGAGGACGGCGCTCTCGTACCCGTCCGGCCGCAGTGCGGGGTCGTCGGGCCGCAGGACCTGGACGGTCGGACGCCCCGTCGGCGGCGCGTCGCGGTCGAACACCCAGGACTGCTCGGCCGCCGGGTCGGCCGCGTGCACCACGGTGCGGTGCGCCGTCCCGGCCGGCCGGGGGCCGCGCAGTGCGAGCAGCACGCTGACCCGGCCGGGAGCGTCCGGCCGACCGTCGGAGGGTGCGGGGCCACCGTCACCCCGCGGGCCGGCCGCGCCGATCCGCTCGGGGTCGAAGAGCCGGGTGTCCGTCGAGGAGACCACGATGTCGCCCGCCACCCGCTCGCCGCCGGTCAGCACCACGCCGCTCGCCCGCCCGGCGTCCAGGGCGACCCGGGCGACCCGGGCGTCGAACCTGACCTCCACCCCGCGGTCCAGGCACCGCCGGTACACCGCGTCGGCCAGCGCCCGCAGGCCGCCCCGGACGTACCAGACGCCGAAGGACTGCTCCATGTACGGCAGCACGGTGGCGCCGGCGGGGGCGGTGCGGGGGTCGAAGCCGAAGCGCAGGGCGTGCTCGTGGAGCAGCGCGGTCAGGCCCGGGTGGCCGCCGAGCTCTTGCCGGGCGACGTCGGCCAGCGTCCACGGCGTGCGCCGCAGGCGGGCCAGGCCCCTGCGCGGCGGGGCCGGGTAGGGGTCGGTGCCCAGGCGCGCCGGGTCCTCGGGGAGCGGCTCCTCCAGCAGCGGACGGCGGGTGGCCTCCCAGACGGTCCGGCCGCGGTTCACCACCTCGCTCCAGCGCTCGCCGGAGCCGGCGCCGAAGGCGGCGTCCAGGGCCTGGGCCACGCCGCCCCGGGAGGCGTTGGGGAGCAGCAGGGAGGTGCCGTCGGGCAGCAGGTGCCGGCTCTCCGGATCCACCGGGGCGAGCTCGACCAGCTCCTCCAGCGGCTCCCGGCCGGTCTTCAGGGCCAGGTCGCGGTAGACGGCGGGCAGGGTGAGCAGGCCGGGGCCGGTGTCGAAGGCGAAGCCGTCCCGCTCGTGGCGGCCGAGCATGCCGCCGTACGTGCCGGAGGCCTCGCAGACCGTCACCCGGTGCCCGAGGGTGGCCAGCCGGGAGGCTGCCGCGAGCCCGCTCATTCCTGCGCCGATGACGACGATCCGTGCCATGGCCCCGATCCTAGGACCGACCGGCTCTACCGTGCCCCCGTGGGGCCGCCGTAGCGGCTCCCGGCGGGCCCCGCGGTCGCGGCCGTACGGCCGGCGGCGCGGGCGGCCCTGCGGTCGCGGCGCCGGGCCAGGAAGCGCCGGATCCGGGACACGGCGAACCAGACCAGGACGAGGCCGATCACCAGCAGCACCGAGGCGATCGAGGCGGCCAGCCAGGGATGGAAGACCGCCAGGGTCACCAGCCCGGCCACCGAGAGGTCCTCGGCGAGACTGATGCCGATGTTGCTGGCGGGTTCGGGCGAGGTGTTGACGGCCATCCGCAGCGAGGCCTTGACGGCGTGGCTGAGCAGCGCCGTGGTGCCGCCCATCGCCCCGGCCGCGACGGTGCCGAGCGAGCCGGGGTCGTGGCTGGCGAGCAGCGCCGCCACGGTGGCGCCGGCCACCGGACGGATCGCGGTGTGCACGGCGTCCCAGGCGCTGTCCAGGTACGGGATCTTGTCCGCCACGGCCTCCAGGAGGAAGAGCACGGTGGCGGCGATCAGCACGTCGGGGCGCTCCAGCACCGGCGGCACGCTGTCGGCCACGCCGAAGCGTCCCAGCAGGCCGAGCAGCAGGACCACCGCGTACGCGTTGATCCCGCTGGCCCAGCCGCTGGTGAAGATCAACGGAATGATCGACATGCCTCTCCTGCTCTCTGCCGTCGCCGCGGGGGCGCCGCCTCTGGTGGTGCCGTTCGGTGTCCATGGTGCGGGTAGGGCCGGTGGTGCGTTCAAGGCCGGTGGTGCGGGTAGGGCCGGTGGTGCCCGGCCCGCGGCACGTCCGGCGCTCTCAGGACGCCCACCGCCGCCCGGCGGTTCCCGCTCCGCCCGGTCGGCGCGAATCTGAGTACGGGTACTCAGGCCGACGGTTGAGTAGGGCAACGGATAGTGCTCCGACCTGCAAGGACGAGAGAGTTGGGGCACCGGGAGGACGGGCCGCGAGGCACGGGGGCCCCGGGAGCGGACCGGATCTGGTCCGCCGGTCACGGGGGTGCCGGCGGACGGGTACGTGCCGTGCACACGAGCCGGTTCGAGACCGCGCACCGCCGACACGGGGCGGCGGAGCGCGGTCACGGGGGACACCGGCGGTGGGGGAACCGGAGCGCGCTGGCGCTCCGGGGGACGTGCGGGGCGACACCGCGCGGCCGGCTCGGACGGGGGACACGTCGGGCCGGCCGCCGGGGTGTCGCTCGCACGCGTTTCGGCCCGCGCGCCGCTCGCGGCGGCTCCGCGCCGCCCGCCCGCGGTGCGCCGGCCGGTGGTCCCGGGGTGGTCCGCGTACGGCCGGCCCCGTACCGAATGTCAGTGGCGACCTTCACGATGGAAGCGCACGGGTCGACCGGCCCGAGCGAGTCGCCTCGGACCGGGGGAGACCATGACCATCAGCCACCCTGAGCCCGTCACCGCCAGCCACCGCCACCCCGACGACGACCAAGCGCAACCCGGCCGGCCGCCGGCCGGCCAGCACCGGCCTCCGGCAGCGCCGCCCCAGGGCCAGCAACCCCAGGGCCCGCACTCCCAGGGCCAGCATCCCCAGGCACACCGGCCCGTGCCGCACCAGCCGGTGGAGCGCCGCCCCGCCGCACGCCCGCCCGCGCCGCACCAGCCCGTGATCCCCTTCCCGCCGGCCGGCCCACCCGCGCCGGCCTTACCCGCGCCCGCACCCGCGCCCGACTCCGCGGCGCCCGCCCCGCCAGCATCCGGCCGCACGGCGGACGTGCACCCGGTGCTGCGCCGGACCGCCGCCCCGCCCGGCGCGCTCGACCTGCTCCGGCAGGCCCAGCGCACCCTCGTCCAGGCCGGCCGGACGGAGGACCCGCTCCAGCGGTACGCCACCGCCCACCTCGCCGCGCTGCGCACGGTGGCCGCCGTGCTCGCGGTCCGCGGCCGGCCCGAGAAGAACCCGCGGCGCCGCAAGGCCATCCGCAGCGCCTGGGAGGTGCTGCCGGAGATCGCGCCCGAGCTGGCCGAGTGGGCGGTGTACTTCGCGGCGGGCGCGCGGCGCCGGGCGGCCGCCGAGGCCGGCATCAAGAGCGCGGCCAGCGCCCGGGACGCGGACGACCTGATCCGCAACACCGCGCTGTTCCTGCGGATCGTCCAGCGGCTGCTGGGCCTGCACCCCACGCCTCCGGCGCCCCGGCTGCCCCTGGACGGTGCGGCCTGAGAGCGGGGGCGGGCCGCTGATCGCGGGCGGGGCGGCGCGGAGCCCGCAGGGCCGGACCGGCCCCGGACCGACCGGCCCCGGTGGGGCGCCGCCCACCGTGTGCCGGTCGGTCTAAGGTGGAGCCGTCCGACGTACCTGCCCGTCAAGGAGTCCTCACCTTGTACCCGACGCGTCCCCGCAGTGCCCTGCGTACCGCCGTGGTGTGGGAGGTGGTGCGGGCGGCCCTGGAGAAGCGGGCCGCCGAGCTCGACCAGCCGGTCCTCGACGTCGTCGACACGGGCGGCGGGACGGGCAACTTCGCCGTGCCCGTGGCCCGGCTCGGCCACCGCGTGACGGTGGTGGACCCGAGCCCGGACGCGCTGTTCGCGCTGGAGCGGCGGGCCGCCGAGGCCGGCGTCACCGAGCTGGTGCGCGCCGTCCAGGGGGACACCCAGACGCTGCCCGAGCTGATCGCTCCCGGCAGCGTGGACGCGGTGCTCTGCCACGGCGTGCTGGAGGTCGTCGACGACCCGGCCGAGGCGCTCGGCAGCCTGGCCGGGACGCTGCGCCCCGGCGGGCTGGTCAGCCTGCTGGCCGCCAACCGCAACGGGGCGGTGCTCGCCCGGGCCCTGGCCGGCCACTTCGACGAGGCCCGCGCGGTGCTCGGCGCCGCCGAGGGCCGCTGGGGCGCGGGGGACCCGATGCCCCGCCGGTTCACCGGCGAGGAGCTGGGCCTGCTGGCCGGCGCGGCGGGCCTGCGGGTGGACTCGGTGCACGGCGTCCGGGTCTTCGCCGATCTGGTGCCCGGGGTCCTGGTGGACACCGAGCCGGGGGCGATGGAGGCCCTGCTGAAGTTGGAGCAGGCGGCGGCCGAGCAACCGGCGTTCCACGCCGTGGCCACCCAGCTTCACCTCCTGGCCACACGCTCCTGACCTTTCCTTCGTATGCGGTACACCTCTCGTTCGGTTACGTATCCGCCCATGTCCGGGGTGATTCCGGCGACTCGGGCACTTGTACGCCCCCTCCTCCGTTGGGAAGCGTGCGGATCCAAGCGTTCCGACGTGGCCCGACCCCGCGTGGTCGACCACGCCGGAAAGCGCCGGTGGACCGTATGATCTGGGTAAAGCCGGAAAGCATGACAGCCGGACGCATGGGGCATATGGACGACACAAGGCCGGGCCGGTGGACCCTTCGGGGCACCCACCGCGACCGTCCTGACCGGGCGGTGGCGGTATGCGCCGGAGTCGGGTTCCACGCAAGCGTCTGACTGGTGTCTTGAAAGCTGAATGGACTGGCCGCCCCGCCTGGGGCGGCGGACCGGTCGCCCCGCGACCGACGAGTAGGAGGACTCCGTGCCGCTCTCGGAGCACGAGCAGCGTCTGCTCGAGCAGATGGAGCGAGCGCTGTACGCCGAAGATCCCAAATTCGCGTCAGCGCTTGAGGGAACCGGGCTGCGCGCCTACACCCGTCGGCGGGTCTACCAGGCCGCGGCGGGGTTCGTGGTGGGCATCGCCCTGCTGATGGGGGGCATGGTCGCCCAACTGATCTGGGTGAGCGTCGTCGGGTTCCTGGTGATGCTGGGTTGCGCGGTCCTCGCCGTCACAGGCTGGAGGCGCGGCCCGGCCGGGCACGGGGCGGGGCCGAAGCCGGCCACGACTCCGCGCCGCAAGGCCGGGGTGATGAACCGGATGGAGCAGCGCTGGCAGCGCCGCAGGGATGAGCAGAGCGGCCTCTGAGGCAACGGCCTCCGCAGGCGGTCGCGGGCCCCGTGCGAACGCGGGCCCGGAGCGGGGACCGGCCCTGAAGCGGAGACGGACGAGGGCGGGCAGTCGATCGACTGCCCGCCCTCACCCGTGTCGCCGTCCCGCCGCTACTCCGGCGGCCCCTGCGGGTCGCCCTGGCCGGTGTGACCGGAGCGGCCGGGCCGCAGCCGGGCCAGCGCCCGGCGCCACGGGCCGGTGATCGCGGCGGTGGCCCTGGAGCCGCGGTCGCGCACGGCGTCGCGGACGTCGTCCACGCGGTCGGTCGCCCGCCACCACAGTCGCGCCGAGGACGGCGGCAGCAGCAGCGCCCGGGCCCGCCCGGCCCGCTTGGCGGAGGCCCGCAGGCCCGCGCGGGCGGCCCGGACGTCCGGGGCCAGCGGGGCGGCCGGCACGCCGGGCCGGGCGTACAGCACCCGCTCGGTGGCCAGCGCGATCCGCCCGGCGGCGGCCGTGGCGCTCTCGTCCAGCTCGCCCGCCTCGGCGATCCGCCGGGCCGCCGACCGCGGGGTGCGGGCGTCGTCCGGCGGGATGCCGAGGTCCCAGGCGGAGTCGACCAGTTCCTCCCAGGCGGCGAGCACCTGCTGGTCCGACAGGTCCGTCCGGGCGTCCGAGCCGGGGCGCCGCCGGCCGCTCAGCCCGAGCCGCCGGCGGCGCAGCCGGCTGCGCCAGAGCATCGGCGCGGCCAGCAGGCCGACCAGCGCGATCCCGCCGGCGATGCCCGCCAGGACCTGCCAGGACATCCACCAGGACCGCTCCGCGGCCGCCTTGGCGGCGGCCTTGTCCTGGTCGGCGCAGTCGCCGAGCTGCTTCTGCTTGCCGTCGCAGGCGGTGCTGGCGCTCGCCGAGGGCAGCGCGCCGGCGCTCGGGGCGGCGGTGGTCGGCTGCTGGGTCGGGGCGGCGGTGGGAACGGCGACCGGGTCGGTGTAGTCCGGGGTGCTGCCCCGGGTCGGGGTCGGCTCGAAGCGCAGCCATCCGGTGCCCTGGAAGTACAGCTCGGGCCAGGCGTGGTACTCCCGGTCGGTGACCTTGAAGCTCTTGCCGCCCAGGCCCTGGCCCGGCGTGAAGCCGAGCGCCACCCGGGCGGGGATGCCCAGGGCGCGGGCCATCGCCGCCATCGTGGAGGCGTAGTGGACGCAGAAGCCCTTCTTGTTCTCCAGGAAGGTGATGATCGCGTCGTTGCCGGTGCCGCCGGCCACGTCGGTGCTGTACTGGAACCCGCCGGTGCGGGTGAACCAGGTCTGCAGCGCCACCGCCTTGTCGTAGCCGGTGCCCTTGCCTCGGGTGACGTCGGTCGCGATCGTCGCCACGGCCTGCGGGAAGTCGCCGGGCAGCGTCAGGTAGCGCTTGGCGATCGCCTCCGGGACGGGCCCGGCGGTGCGCAGCTGGGCGGCGGTCGGCCGTACGTCCAGGCTGGTCACCTCGTACTTGAGGCCGCGGGTGGTCTGCTTGCCGTCGCCGATGAGGGTCCGGGTGGAGCCCTCGTACCGCCAGTTGCCGGGCGGTGCGGCCTCGGTCACCGGGTAGGGCATCGGCAGCCAGGCCGAGTCCATCCGGTCCGTCACGGTGAACGCGGTCGCGACCGGGTCGGCCGAGACGCTCGGGGCCAGGCCCTCGGGGGTGGGCATGGTGCGGGGGTTGGCGGTGACGTCCTTCGGGCTGAGCTTCCACTCGGTGCCGTTGAACTCGTCGAGCGCGCCGGTGCGCAGGTAGGTGCTGCCGGCGTTGTCGCCCGACATCGTGTAGGTCAGCATCTCCTCGCCGCTGGGCCGGCTCACCTTCGCGGCCAGGGTGACCAGCGGGTCGAGGGTGGTGACCCCGGTGCCGTTGCCGCCGGAGCCCAGCCCGTTGCCGGTGCCGTGCCCGAACGGGCTGTCCCAGTGGCCGATGAACATCGGCAGCACCAGGGCGGTGGCCAGCGCCAGGACGCCGATCGGGTGGCCGTTGTGCGAGAGCCGGCCCCCGCGGTCGGTGCCGCGGGCGCCGCCGTGGAAGACCCGCCCCCAGCGCGAGAGCCGGTCCTGGCCCTCGGCGAGGAGCAGCAGCAGGTAGCCGAAGGCGGCGCACAGGAACCAGAGCCAGGCCCGGCCGTCCTCGTCCGCGAGGCCGGTGCCGACCGAGTACAGGGCGAGCAGCGGCAGGCCGGCCAGCGCCGCCCGGCGGAAGGTCACCGCGACGGTGTCCACCACGACGGCGACCAGCGCCACCGAGCCGACCAGGATCAGCCGCAGCCCCGGCGAGGCGGGCGCCGGGATGGCGTACTCCTGGATGTCCTGGAAGCCCCGGTCGAGCAGGGTGCCGACGGCGTCGATGGCCTGCGGCCCGGGCAGCACGCCGCCGGTCAGCGCGGAGCCGGTGAAGCCGAGCATCAGTGCGTACACCAGCACCAGCAGCTGGCCGGCGGGCACCAGCCAGCGGGGCAGCGGCAGCCGGCGCAGGCCGGCGCCGGCGCCGGCGACGAGGGCGATCAGCAGGCAGGCGTGCAGGTACCAGCCGCTGGAGGTGACCAGCGGCAGCAGGCAGAAGGTGGCCAGGGCGCACGCCAGCGCCGAGTAGACCGTGAGTTTGGCCCGGGGGGTCACGCGTCGGCCTCCTCTCGGTGGGCGGGGGTGGAGCCCGCGCGGTCGGCGGCCCGCCACAGGTCGGGAACGGAGTCGCCGGCCTGCGCGGGCAGCACCGTCCAGCCGGCCTCGCGCAGTTGCCGGACCCGGGCGCGCTGCTCGGCGCCGCCCGTCCCGGGGGCGACCATCCGCAGGCCGGTCCAGGTCTCGGTGTCGATCAGGAAGGCCACGGCGGTGCCGGTGCGCCGGCGCAGCCGGGCGAGCCGGGCGGTCTGCGCCTCGTCCAGCGAGCCGAGGACGGCGACCAGCAGGCCCTCGCCGGCGATCCGCACGGCCTCCTCCCCGCGGGAGAGCGAGCCGCCGTCGGAGAGGTCGACCAGGGCGAGCGCGTCCAGCAGCAGTCCGGAGGCCTCGGCGGGGCTGTTGACGCCGCCCTCCGGGCCCGGCACGGACAGGCCGGTGTCGGTCAGCAGGCGGACCTGGTAGCCGCGTTCCATCAGGTGCACGCCGACCGAGGCCGCGCAGCTGACCGCCCACTCGAAGGAGGAGGCCGGGCCGGTGCCGCGGTGGCCGATCTCGCGGGTGTCCAGCAGGACGGTGGCGCGGGCCTTCTGCGGCTGCTCCTCGCGGCGGACCATCAGCTCGCCGTACCGGGCGGTGGACTTCCAGTGCACCCGCCGCAGGTCGTCGCCGTGCCGGTACTCGCGCAGGATGACGTCGTCGTCCCCGGCCAGGGCCAGGGTCCTGGTGTGGCTCTCGCCCTGCCCGGCCCACTCGCCGCGCAGCCGGACCTCGGGCAGCGGCTGCACCCGGGGGACGACGGTGAGGACGTCGGAGGTCGCGAAGGCGCGGGTGAGCTCGCACATCCCGAAGGGGTCGGACAGGCGCAGTTGCAGCGGGCCGAGCGGGTACTGCCCGCGCAGGTCCGAGCGGACCCGGTAGGAGACCTCGCGGTGGCCGTGCGGCTCGATCCGGTCCAGGACGAAGCGCGGGCGCGGCCCGAGCACGTACGGGACCTTGTCCTCCAGTTGCAGCAGCCCGGTGGGGACCCGCGAGACGTTGTCGACCCGCAGGTGCACCCGGGCCTCCTGGCCGGCCGTCGCCCGGTGCGGGGTGAGCCGGCGACCGCTGGCGACCCGGTAGCGGGTGCGCAGCAGCAGGAGCGCGGCGGCCAGCGGCAGGGCCATCAGCAGCACGCCGACCCGGAGCAGCGCGTCCTGCCCGAGCAGCAGCGCGCAGAGCACCGCGGTGACGCCGGCGGCGAGGAAGGAACGCCCCCGGGTGGTCAGGCCGGCCAGGCCGGTGCGCAGTCCGTGGGGGGCCCTCCCGCCCGCAGCGGTCGGGGGAGGCGAGCCGGACGGAGCCACCTCAGCCCCTCCGGACGGCCGGGCCCTGCGGGCGCGGCAGCGGCAGCCGGGCGACCAGGTCGAGCACGATCTGCTCGGAGGTGCGCCGGCTCAGCTGGGTCTCGGCGGTCGGCATCAGGCGGTGCGCCAGCACCGGGACGGCGAGCGACTGGATGTCGTCCGGGGTGACGTAGTCGCGGCCCTCCAGCGCGGCGGCGGCCCGGGCGGCCCGGACCAGGTGCAGGGTGGCCCGGGGGGAGGCGCCCAGGCGCAGCTCGTGGCTGGTGCGGGTGGCGCCGACCAGGTCGACGGCGTAGCGGCGCACCGGGTCGGCGATGTGCACGGTGCGGACCAGCTCGATCAGCTTCAGGATGTCGGCGGCGTGCGCGACCGGGGTGAGGTCGTCCAGCGGGTTGGCGCCGCCGTGCACGTCCAGCATCGCGAACTCGGCCTCGGGGCTGGGGTAGCCGATGGAGATGCGGGCCATGAAGCGGTCGCGCTGGGCCTCGGGGAGGGGGTAGGTGCCCTCCATCTCGACCGGGTTCTGGGTGGCGATCACCATGAACGGCGAGGGCAGCTCGTAGCTGGTGCCGTCGATGGTGACCTGGCGCTCCTCCATCGACTCCAGCAGCGCGGACTGGGTCTTCGGCGAGGCGCGGTTGATCTCGTCGCCGACCACGATCTGCGCGAAGATCGCGCCGGGCCGGAACTCGAAGTCCCGCTGGTGCTGGTCGAAGATGTTGGTGCCGGTCACGTCCGAGGGCAGCAGGTCGGGGGTGAACTGGATCCGGCGCACGGTGCAGTCCACCGACCTGGCGAGCGCCTTGGCCAGCATGGTCTTGCCGACGCCGGGCACGTCCTCCAGCAGCAGGTGGCCCTCGGCGAGCATCACGGTCAGCGCGATCCGGACGGCCTCCGGCTTGCCCTCGATGACGCTCTCGACGGACGCGCGGACGCGCTCCACGACGGCGCCCAGCTCGTGCAGTCCGCCGCGCTGGAAGCTCTCGGGCTGCCGGTCGCCCCCACGACCGCTCTGACCGGCCTGATCGTATGTGCTCGTCACCCGTACGCTCCCTGGCATTGCGCCCTCATCCCGAAGGCGGCCCCCACCCCGTGACTGACGCGGCGTACCCGGGTGCGGTTCCGGTCGGAACGGCGCACCCGCACCACCTGCGGCCAGGCCGCCCCAGGTGGTGCGGGGTCAGGCCTGCCGTCGCATTCTTCCCTGTTCGGCGGCCAGAAGTCACCCTCCGCCCTCGCGGGCGGCCGCACGGGAGGGACGGGGCGGGCGACAAGAGCGCAGTGTCCCGGTTCGTCCCCGCAAGATTCCCCGCCGGGCCCGGTGACCTTGCCCGATCGGCCGCCCGGCGCCGGCCGGGCGGCGCGGCCGGGTGCTGCGGCGCGGGCACGGGAAAGGGCCCGGACGGCGCTGGCCGGGCCCTCGACGACGGGGGACTAGTGGATCTCGCGGAGCAGCCCGGTGTGGACGTCGAAGACGAAGCCGCGGACGTCGTCGGTGTGCAGCAGGAAGGGCGAGGTGCGCACCCGCTGCATGGACTGGCGGACGTCGCCGTCCAGGTCGACGAAGGACTCCACGGCCCACTGCGGGCGCTGGCCGACCTCCAGCTCCAGCTCGTGGCGGAAGTCCTCGGTGAGGCCGAGCAGGCCGCAGCCGGTGTGGTGGATCAGCGCGATCGAGCGGGTGCCCAGGGCGCGCTGGCTGATGGTGAGGGAGCGGATGGTGTCGTCGGTGACGACGCCGCCCGCGTTGCGGATGACGTGGGCGTCACCGAGTTCGAGGCCGAGCGCCGCGAACAGGTCGAGCCGGGCGTCCATGCAGGCCACCACGGTGACCTTCTGGACGGGGCGGGCGTCCATGCCGCCGTCGCGGAAGTCGACGGCGTACGCGCGGTTCGCGGTGACGAAGCGGTCGATGATGTCGGGGGTGCCCGCTGCCGTCGGGGCGCCGTCGGCGGGGACGGTGGTGGTCGCAGCGGCAGCGGCGGTCGGCGAGTGCCGGTCGGGGGTCACTGTCATAGCCCCGACGTTAGTGCGATTCGGGCGTCCGCGGTGAGGTGAGCGGCCCTCTGACCGGCCGGCTGTGATCGAGGGCATACCGCCGGCAGCGGGAACGGCCGGCGGTGTGCGGCGGTCTGGGGCGGATTGTCCGGATCCCCGTCCGGCGCGTGACACCCGGCGTGGCACCCGGCGTGGGCGGCCGTCCCGGGGCGCCGCCGGGCCCGGCGCGCTCCGTCCGGGCGGGCCGTCCGCGGACGTGCCGGAGGAGGTCGGCGGCCTGCGGGAATCCGTACCGCCGCCCGGGTGGCGCGCCGTCGCGGGCCATTGACGGGCAAGGTGTCCGCGATAGAGTTTGCGGCGCAGTGCAGCACAACCGCCGAGCACCGTCAACCGGGCCTTTCGGCCTTCCTGGCGGCGTCGGTGCGGCGTACGCAGCCCGCGGCCTCCTCCCGCTCCGTGTCACCTGGCGCACCTTCCCCGGTGCCGGGCGGTCACACTCTTCCCCAGTGAGCGGGCGGGGACCACGGGCGGCGTACGGGCCCCGTGCGGTGGGCCGGGCGCGGAGTGGGCCAAAATGGTCCCAGTCTCCCCGCGCCCCGGGCCCCTCCTCGCCGATGGGCCCCTCGTCCCCCGGTCTCCGGCCGGGGGCGCCCCCGCCCGACGTCGGGCGGGAGGACGGGGCAAGGAGGGAGGCTTCGCACCGAGGAAGGGCGCCACAGCGCACATGAGCACCAACGACCCGGCACCGAAGCACGTCCCGGTAATGCTCCAGCGGTGCATGGACGCGCTGGCCCCGGCGATCTCGGCCCCCGGAGCGGTGGTGGTGGACGCCACCCTGGGCCTCGGCGGGCACAGCGAGGCCCTGCTCACCCAGTTCCCCGAGGTCAGGCTGGTCGCCGTCGACCGCGACCCGGCCGCGCTCAAGCTGTCCGCCGAACGCCTCGCCCGCTTCGGCGAGCGCGCGACCCTGGTGCACGCCGTCTACGACGAGATCCCCGAGGTGCTGGAGCGCCTGGGCATCCCGCGGGTCCAGGGCGTCCTGTTCGACCTCGGCGTCTCCTCGATGCAGCTGGACGAGGCCGAGCGCGGCTTCGCCTACGCCCAGGACGCCCCGCTCGACATGCGGATGGACCAGACCCGGGGGCTGAGCGCCGCCGAGGTCCTGAACACCTACAGCCACGGGCAGCTGGCCCGGATCCTCAAGGTCTACGGCGAGGAGCGGTTCGCCGGGAAGATCGCCTCGGTGATCCTGCGCGAACGCGAGAAGGAACCGTTCACCAACAGCGCGCGTCTGGTGGAACTGGTGAGGAACGCCATCCCGGCCGCCACCCGGCGCACCGGCGGCAACCCCGCCAAGCGGACCTTCCAGGCGCTGCGGATCGAGGTCAACGGCGAGCTGGAGGTGCTGGACCGGGCCGTGCCGGGGGCGCTCGACGTGCTCGCGGTGGGCGGACGGATCGTGGTGATGTCCTACCAGTCGCTGGAGGACCGCCTCGTGAAGCAGTACTTCGCGGCGGGCGCCACCAACACCGCGCCGCCCGGGCTGCCGGTGATCCCCGAGGAGCACCAGCCCTGGCTCAAACTGATCACCCGCGGGGCCGAGCAGGCCACCGAGGAGGAGATCGAGGAGAACCGGCGTGCCGCGCCCGTGCGACTGCGGGTGGCGGAGAGGATCAGGGACCGGGGCAACCGGCGCTGACCAGCGCGGGGGCGAGCAGACGACACGACGGACGCGGGGGCGAGGAGAGCGTGGTGCCAGTGGCCGGCGGCGGGACCCGCCCACCAGCGGGGCAGGTCCGGGGGAGCGGTGCCGGGATGCTTCCCGGGCAGGGCGGCGCCGCCCGGATCACCGTCCGCCCGGGCCGGCGGCCGGTCCGCGGCCGCACACCGTTCGCCGTCCTGGTGGTGCTGCTGCTCACCGGCGGCCTGCTCGGCCTGCTGGCGCTCAACACGGCGCTCAACGAGGGCTCCTTCGAGCTCTCCCGGCTGCAGCGGCAGACCACCGTGCTGACCGACCAGCAGCAGACCCTCCAGCACCAGATCGACCAGGGTTCGGCCCCGGACGCGCTGGAGCGGCGGGCCCGCGAGCTGGGGATGGTGCCGGCCGGCGGCCCGGCCTTCCTCCAGGACGACGGCAAGGTGCTCGGCAAGCCCGGGCCGGCCCAGGACAACCCGCCGGTCAAGCGCTCCGGCGCGGAGCCCTGGCAGCTCCAGCCCGGCGTTCCGGCACCCTCCCCGGCCCCGGCGCCGGCCGCCCCGGCCCCCGCGCTGTCGCCCGCCCCGGGGTCGTCCACCGCGCCGCCGGCTCCCGCCCCGGCGGCCCCGGCGCCGTCGGCCGGCGCGACCGGGGACACCACCGTCCAGATCAACCCGGCAGGCCCGGCCACCCGGCCCGCGCCGAGCCCGAGCGGAGGCCCGGCCCGATGAGCACGCCCCGTCAGCCACCCCGTGGATCGGGCGACGGCAAGCCCGCCCGCGCCTCCGACGGCCGCCCGCGGGCGCAGGCGCCCCGGGCTCCCCGGGCGGCGCAGCCTCCGCAGGCCCGTCGCGCCGAGGGGCGGACGCAGGACGGTCAGTCGAAGCGGGCCCAGCCGAAGCCCGCCCAGCCCAAGTCCGCGCAGCCCAAGTCCGCGCAGCCGAAGGGGGCGCAGCCGAAGCCGGCGCAGCCCCGGGCGGCCGGGACCGCCCAGCGGAGGGCGGCCCGCCCCGCCGCCGGCGGGGCCTCGGCCAGGCCGTCCGCCAAGTCACCCGCCGGGCCGTCCGCCAAGTCACCCGCGAAGCCGCCCGCCAGGGCGCAGTCCAGGCTGCGTTCGGGCCCCGCCGGGCCCCGCCCGCCGGCCCGGCCGCCGACCCGCACGATCCGGCTGGCCGACCCCCGCAAGCGGCTGCGCTTCGTCACGGTGGTGCTGTCCCTGGTCTTCTCGGTCTTCGCCGGCCGGCTCGTCCAGCTCCAGCTGATCGACTCCGACGCGCTGGCCGCCGACGCGAACACCAACCGGTACCAGGTCGTCCCGCTGACCGCCGAGCGCGGCTCGATAACGTCCTCCGACGGCGTCGCCCTGGCCACCACCGTCGACGCGTACGACATCACCGCCGACCCGCAGATGTTCACCCCGGAGTCGACCGGGCTGCCCGACGCGCCCGAACAGGCGGCCGCCCTGCTGGCGCCGATCCTCGGCGTCTCCAAGGAGCAGCTCGCCGCCGACCTGCACACCCCCAAGACCCGCTACAAGCGCCTCGCCACCCAGCAGACGCCCGACGCCAAGAACCAGATCAGCGACCTCAAGTCGGCCCTGGACAAGAAGGCCGGCAGCAAGGCCTGCACGGCCCAGAAGGCCCAGTTGAAGCTGCCCGCGGACAAGGGCGGCCGCACCCGGGTCGACAACGAGTGCGCCAACCCGCTGGCCGGCGTCTTCAACCGGGAGACCCAGCGCCGGGTCTACCCCTCGGACGGGCTGGCCGCCAACCTGGTCGGCTTCGTCAACGCCGAGGGCGTCGGCGCCGGCGGCCTGGAGCAGCAGTACCAGGCCGAGCTGGCCGGCAAGGACGGCCGCAGCAGCTACGCCCAGGCGGGCGGCCGGCTGGTCCCCACCGCCGGCGGCTCCACGGACGCCGCGGTGCCCGGCACCGACCTGCGCCTGACCGTCAACCGGGACATCCAATGGGCGGCCCAGCGCGCCATCACCGACCAGGTGTCCAACGCCGGGGCGGAGAAGGGCTACGTCGTCGTCCAGGACGTCAGGACCGGCCAGGTGCTGGCGATGGCCACCTCGCCCGGCTTCAACCCCAACGACCTGGCGTCGGCCAAGGCCGGACAGCTGGGCAACGCGGCCGTGCAGGACGCCTACGAGCCCGGCAGCACCGCCAAGCTGATGACGATGGCCGCGGTGCTGGACACCGGCAAGGCGACCTGGGACACCCATGTGACCGTCCCGAACACCCTGCAGCGCGCGGACCGGGTCTTCCACGACGACGTGGACCACGAGACCTGGTACCTGACGCTGGCCGGGGTGCTCGCCAAGTCCTCCAACATCGGCACCATCGAGGCCGCCGAACAGCTCGGCGCCACCCAGCCTGAGGCCAACCAGGTGCTCGGCGGCTACCTGCAGAAGTTCGGCATCGGCCAGCCCAGCGGGCTGGGGTTCCCCGGCGAGACCCGCGGCATCCTGGCCAAGCCGGAGGACTGGAAGGGCTCGCAGCAGTACACCATCCCGTTCGGCCAGGGCCTGTCGGTGAACGCGCTGCAGGCCACCTCGGTCTTCTCCACCATCGCCAACGGCGGCGTCCGGGTGGCCCCCAGCGTCGTCCAGGGCACCACCTCGCCGGACGGGAAGTACACCCCGGCCGCGCCCGGCGCCCAGAGCCGGGTGGTCAGCGAGCAGACGGCGAAGACGCTGACCGAGATGCTGGAGTCCGTCGTCACCGACGAGCAGGGCACCGGCGGCAAGGCGGCGGTGCCCGGCTACCGGGTGGCCGGCAAGACCGGGACGGCCAACCGGGTGGACCCGAAGACGGGCCGGTACTCCGGCTACACCGCCTCGTTCATCGGCTTCGCGCCCGCCGAGCAGCCCCGGGTCACCGTCTCCTGCGTCATCCAGGACCCGGTGAACGGCCACTTCGGCGGCCAGCTCTGCGGGCCGGTGTTCAAGCAGGTGATGGAGTTCAGCCTGAAGACCCTCCAGGTGCCGCCGAGCGGCAGTGAGGCGCCCAACCTGCCCGTCGACTGGAAGCCGTGATCAACGATGATCCCCGAGCCCGACCGCGCCGAGAACCCGTCGGACCCGAGCGCCGCCCCGCGCCCGGCGGCGCCCGGCGAGCCGAGACCGAGCGGGGGAACCGGGCGGTTTGGCCCTGGACGCCCTTCGGCCGATAGCCTGCCCGCCGTGCCGAAACCCGATCAAATCACCGTGAGCCCTCCCCGCCCCGAGCGGGTGGCGGCGCTGCCGCTGCCCGAGGTGGCCCGCCTGCTGGGCCTCGACCCCCTCGAAGGCGGGCCGGTCACCGGCGTCACCCACGACTCCCGCGCGGTGCGCGCCGGCGACGTGTACGTGGCCTTCCCCGGGGCCAACCACCACGGTGCCGCCTTCGCCGCCCAGGCCGCCGCGGCCGGCGCGGTCGCCGTGCTGACCGATCCGGCCGGCGCCGAGCTCGCCGCCGGCGCCGGTGTCCCGCTGCTGGTGGTGGACCGCCCCCGGGCCCGGATGGGCGAGCTCGCCGCGGCCGTCTACGGCCACCCGTCCGAGCAGCTGCTGACCATCGGGCTGACCGGTACCAACGGCAAGACCACCACCTCCTACCTGGTCGAGGGCGGCCTGCTCGGCGCCGGCCGGGCACCGGGGGTGATCGGCACGGTGGAGATGCGGGTCGGCGCCGAGCGGATCAAGAGCGAGCGCACCACCCCCGAGGCCACCGACCTGCACGCGATCCTCGCGGTGATGCGCGAGCGCGGCGCCGACGCGGTGACGATGGAGGTCTCCAGCCACGCGCTGGTCTTCGGCCGGGTCGACGGCGTGACGTACGACGTCTCGCTGTTCAACAACCTGACCCCGGAGCACCTGGACTTCCACCCGGACATGGAGGACTACTTCCAGGCCAAGGCCCGGTTGTTCCAGCCCGGCAAGTCCCGGGCCGGCGTGGTCAACGTGGACGACGCGTACGGCCGTCGGCTCGCCGCCGAGGCGGCCATCCCGATGACGACCTTCTCGGCCACCGGCGCGGCCGGCGCCGACTGGCGCGCGGTGGACGTCCAGCTCGGGCCGGTCGGCTCGACCTTCCGGGTGCTCGGGCCCGGCGGCGCGGCGGCCGACGCCTCGGTGCCGCTGCCCGGACCGTTCAACGTGGCCAACGCGCTCGCCGCGATCACCCTGCTGGTGACCGCCGGGCTGCCGCTGGAGCGGGCCGTCGCCGGCATCGCGGCCGTCCCCGGCGTGCCGGGCCGGCTGGAGCGGGTCGACGCCGGGCAGCCGTTCGTCGCGGTGGTCGACTACGCGCACAAGCCGGACGCCCTGCAGGCCGTGCTGACCTCGCTGCGCGAGGTCACCAAGGGCCGGCTGCACGTGGTGGTCGGCTGCGGCGGCGACCGCGACCCGCACAAGCGCGCCCCGATGGGCGCCATCGCCGCCCGGCTGGCCGACACCACGGTGCTGACCAGTGACAACCCGCGCAGCGAGGACCCGTTGGCGATCCTCGCCACCATGCTCGGCGGCGCCGCAGGCGTCCCGGAGGGGGAGCGCGGCGCCGTCCTGGTCGTCCCCGACCGGGCCGAGGCGATCGCCGACGCCGTCGCCCGCGCGCACGCCGGCGACACCGTGCTGGTGGCCGGCAAGGGCCACGAGCTCGGCCAGTACGTACGAGACGAGATCCGCCCCTTCGACGACCGGGAGGTCCTCCGGGACGTCATCGCCCGCTCGTCGGCCGCCCGGGGCACCCGAGGAGTGGAACAGCCGTGATCGCACTGACCCTGGCCGAGGTGGCCGCCGCTGTCGGAGGAACCCTGGTGGACGGCGCCGACCCGGCCGCCCGGGTGACCGGCCCGGTCGAGTACGACTCGCGCAACGTCCGGCCCGGCGGGCTGTTCGTGGCCTTCGCGGGCGAGCACGTGGACGGCCACGACTACGCCGCCCGCGCGGTGGCCGCCGGCGCCGTCGCGGTGCTGGCCGCCCGCCCGGTCGGCGAGCCCGCCGTGCTGGTGCCGGACGTGCTGGACGCCCTCGGCAAGCTGGCCCGCACCGTGGTGGGCCTGGCCGACGCCACCTCGGTGGTGGCGCTGACCGGCTCCGCCGGCAAGACCAGCACCAAGGACCTGATCGCGCAGCTGCTGAGCCGCCGCGGCGAGACGGTCTTCACCCCGGGCTCGCTGAACAACGAGATCGGGCACCCGATGACGGCGCTCAGGGTCGAGCCGACCACCCGTCACCTGGTGCTGGAGATGGGCGCCCGGCACAAGGGCGACATCGAGTACCTGACCGCCATCACCCCGCCGGTGATCGGCCTGGTGCTCAACGTCGGCACCGCGCACGTCGGGGAGTTCGGCTCCAAGGAGGCGATCGCCGAGGCGAAGGGCGAGCTGGTCGAGTCGCTGCCGGCCGAGGGCGTCGCGATCCTGAACGCCGACGACCCGCTGGTGCGGGCGATGGCCTCGCGCACCAGGGCCCGGGTCCTGCTGTTCGGCGAGGCCGGCGACGCCGACGTACGCGCACAGGATGTTCGCCTGGACTCCACCGGACGGCCATCGTTCACGCTGACCACCCCGGCCGGTTCCGCGCCCGTACAGCTGCGCCTGTACGGTGAGCACCACGTCTCGAACGCCCTCGCCGCCGCTGCGGTGGCGATGGAGCTCGGGCTGTCCGTCGACGACACCGCCGCCGCCCTGGGCGAGGCGGGTGCGCTGTCCCGCTGGCGCATGGAGGTCGTCGACCGGGCCGACGGTGTCACGGTCGTGAACGACGCCTACAACGCGAACCCGGACTCGATGCGGGCCGCGCTGCGGGCGCTCGTGTCGATGGGGGGCCGCGGTCCGGGGCGCCGCCGTACCTGGGCGGTGCTCGGCGAGATGCGGGAGCTGGGCGAGGAGAGCTTCGCCGAGCACGACGCCATCGGGCGGCTCGTGGTCCGGCTGGACGTCACCAAGCTGGTGGCGGTCGGCGGACGCGAGGCGGCCTGCATGGAACTGGGCGCGAGGAACGAAGGTTCGTGGGGTGAGGAGTCGGTGCTGGTGTCCGACGCGGACGCGGCGGTCGAGCTGCTGCGCAGTCAGCTGCTGCCAGGGGACGTGGTCCTGGTGAAGGCCTCCCGTTCGGTGGGTCTGGAGAAGGTCGCCGAGGCACTGCTCTCGGACGGCACGCAGTCGACGGACGGTGCTGCCCTGTGATGAAGCAGATTCTCATCGCGGGCATCATCGGCCTGGTGCTGTCGCTGCTCGGCACCCCGGCGCTGATCAAGGTGCTGGCCAAGCGCGGCTACGGCCAGTACATCCGCGACGACGGGCCCAAGGCCCACCACAGCAAGCGCGGCACGCCCACCATGGGCGGCATCGCCTTCATCCTGGCCACCCTGATCGCCTACGCCGCGACCAAGGTGATAGCCGGGGAGAGCCCCACCGCCTCCGGGCTGCTGGTGCTGTTCCTGACGGCCGGTCTGGGCGTGGTGGGGTTCCTCGACGACTACATCAAGGTCGTCAAGCGGCGCTCGCTGGGCCTGCGGGCGAAGGCGAAGCTGCTCGGACAGTCCTTCGTCGGCCTGGCCTTCGCCGTGCTGTCGCTGCAGTTCAGCGACAGCCGGGGGCTCACGCCCGCGTCCCAGCACCTGTCATTCGTGCACGACTTCAGCTGGTCGATCGGCCCGGTGCTGTTCGTCATCTGGGCCTACTTCATGATCGCCGCGATGTCGAACGGCGTGAACCTGACCGACGGTCTGGACGGCCTGGCCACCGGCGCCTCGGTGATGGTCTTCGGCGCCTACGTCTTCATCGGCGTCTGGGAGTACGGCCAGAGCTGCGCCTACGCCATCTCCGCGACGGCCAACTGCTACGACGTGCGCGACCCGCTCGACCTCGCGGTGGTCGCCTCCGCCCTGATGGGCTCCTGCTTCGGCTTCCTGTGGTGGAACACCTCGCCCGCGAAGATCTTCATGGGGGACACCGGCTCGCTCGCCCTCGGCGGCGCCCTGGCCGGCCTGGCGATCTGCTCGCGCACCGAGATCCTGCTGGCCCTGCTCGGCGGCCTGTTCGTGATCATCACCCTGTCGGTGATCATCCAGGTCGGCTCGTTCCGGATGACCGGCAAGCGCGTCTTCAAGATGGCCCCGCTGCAGCACCACTTCGAGCTCAAGGGCTGGAGCGAGGTCCTGATCGTGGTCCGGTTCTGGATCATCCAGGGCCTGTGCGTCGCGGTCGGCCTCGGACTCTTCTACGCAGGATGGGTCACCGGATGACCGTCAACCCCGACTGGACCGACCTGCCGGTCGTGGTGGCCGGCCTCGGCGTCTCCGGCATCAGCGCCGCCCGCGTCCTGCACGGCCTCGGCGCCCGCGTCACCGTCGTGGACGGCGGCTCCGGAGCCGGGCTGTCGGCCCGCGCCGCCGAACTGGAGACCCGGGGCGTCGCCGTACGCCTCGGCGACGGCGACAGCCTCCCCGAGGGCACCCGGCTCGTCGTCACCTCGCCCGGCTGGCCGCCGAACAGCCCGCTGTTCCTGGCCGCCGACGCCGCCGGCGTCCCCGTCTGGGGCGACGTCGAACTCGCCTGGCGCCTGCGCCGGCCGCTGCCCGCCACCGGCGAACCCGCCCCCTGGCTGGCCATCACCGGCACCAACGGCAAGACCACGACCGTCCAGATGCTGGCCTCGATCCTCACCGCCGCCGGCCTGCGCACCGCCGCCGTCGGCAACGTCGGGGTCTCCGTCCTGGACGCGGTGCTCGCCGACGAGCCGTACGACGTGCTCGCCGTCGAGCTCTCCAGCTACCAGCTGCACTGGGCGCCCTCGCTGCGCCCGCACTCGGCGGCCGTGCTCAACCTGGCCCCCGACCACCTGGACTGGCACGGCTCGATGGAGGCCTACGCGGCCGACAAGGGCCGGATCTACCAGGGCAACCTGGTGGCCTGCGTCTACAACACGGCCGACCCGGCCACCGAGGCGCTGGTCCGCGAGGCCGACGTCGAGGAGGGCTGCCGGGCGGTCGGATTCACGCTGGGCGCCCCCGGCCTCTCCGAGTTCGGCGTGGTCGACGGCCTCCTGGTGGACCGCGCCTTCGTGCCCGACCGGCAGAAGAACGCCGCCGAACTCGGCTCGGTCGAGGACGTCCACCCGCCGGCCCCGCACAACATCGCCAACGCCCTCGCGGCGGCGGCGCTGGCCCGGGCGTACGGGGTGGACCCCAAGGCCGTCCGCGAGGGCCTGCGGGCCTTCCGGCCGGACGCCCACCGGATCGCCGAGGTCGCCGTCGTCGAGGACGTCACGTACATCGACGACTCCAAGGCCACCAACACCCACGCCGCGGCGGCCTCGCTGGCCGCCTACCGGCCGGTGGTCTGGATCGCCGGCGGGCTCGCCAAGGGCGCGGCCTTCGACGAGCTCGTCCAGGGCGCCGCGGGCCGGCTGCGGGCCGCCGTCCTGATCGGCGAGGACCGCGCGCTGATCCGGGACGCCCTGACGCGACACGCGCCGGATGTGCCCGTGATCGAGGCGGCCGAGGGCCAGACTGGCGCGGTGGCGATGGCCGAGGTGGTCGACGCGGCCGCCGGACTCGCCCGACCGGGTGACACGGTGCTGCTGGCCCCGGCCTGCGCCTCGATGGACATGTTCACCAACTACGCCGAGCGCGGCGACCTGTTCGCGGCGGCGGTACGGGAGCGGGCGGCCCGGTAGCGGCCCGGACCGGGCCCCGCGGGGCGACGGCCGGCGAACCGGTTTCCGTTCGGCAGGCACCGGTGGGCGTCCGGCACGAAGGGTCCGGCGAACGGGCCGAAGGGGTGCGCCGGTGCCGAAGGGGAGAAGGGCCGAGGTCCCGACGGAGGAGGGGCCGCAGCGCCCGCCGACCGTCGGCACCGGACGAGAAGCGCCCCCGGAGGCGAGTGAGCCACGAATCAGAGGGGAGCGTGCGTGGTGGCGGGTCAGGGCAAGGGCGGGACGGCGGCCCCGCCGGAGCGGGGCGACTCGCCGCTGAAGCTGATCTCGGCCACCACCACGACCTTCAAGTCGGCCGGGCCGCTCGCCCGGCTGCGGGCCTTCCGGGCCCGGCTGCGGTACACCCTGGACCGCCCGCTGACGCCGTACTACCTGATCCTCGGGGCGGCGCTGCTGCTGGTGGTGCTGGGGCTGGTGATGGTCTTCTCCTCCTCCCAGATCCTGGCGCTCGGCCAGCACCGCTCGGCGCTGTTCTACTTCCTCAAGCAGCTGGTCGCCGTGCTGCTCGGCACCGCCCTGCTGGTGACCCTCGCCTGGCTGCCGGTCGCGGTGCTCCGGGTGATCGTCTACCCGCTGATGTTCGGAGTGATCGGCGCCCTGGCGCTGGTCGCCGTACCGGGCATCGGGGTGGAGGTCGGCGGCAACCGGAACTGGCTGGACTTCGGCTTCTTCCAGGTCCAGCCGTCCGAGTTCGCGAAGCTCGCGCTCGTGCTGTGGGCCGCCGACCTGCTGGCCCGCAAGCAGAAGACCGGCATGCTCGACCAGTGGAAGCACCTGCTGATCCCGCTGGTGCCCGGGGCGCTGCTGCTGCTGATGCTCATCATGCTCGGCGGGGACATGGGCACCGCGATGATCCTGGTGGCCATGCTGTTCGGCCTGCTCTGGATGGTGGGCGCCCCGCTGCGGCTGTTCGTGGCCACCCTCGGGGTGGCCGTGGTGGCCTGCACCGCGCTGGTCGTCACGGTGCCGCACCGGGCCGAGCGGCTGTCCTGCATCGGGGTCACCCGGCTCGACGCCAACGGGGCCTGCTTCCAGGCCCTGCACGGCGTCTACTCGTTCGCGCTGGGCGGCCCCTTCGGCTCCGGACTCGGCGCCGGCGTCGAGAAATGGGGCCAGCTCCCCGAGGCCCACACGGACTTCATCTTCGCCGCGACGGGCGAGGAACTCGGACTGGTGGGGACGCTGTCGGTCATCGGACTCTTCGCGGCACTAGGCTACGCGGGTATCCGTGTGGCCATCGGTGCGAAGGACCCCTTCGTCAGGTACGCCGCGGGAGCCGCCACCACCTGGATCATGGCGCAGGCCATGGTCAACCTGGGGTCGGCGCTGGGACTGCTGCCCATCGCGGGCGTCCCGCTCCCGCTGTTCTCCTACGGCGGTTCCGCCATGCTGTCGGCCATGTGCGCCATCGGTGTGCTGCTCTGCTTCGCACGCAGCACACCGGGGGCTCAGGCGGCCCTGGCCGCCCGGACCACCAACTCCCGGCTCAGGACACGACTGGCCCGGGTGCTGCCACGACGACGAACCACAGCACGCCCGGCCTCCCGGCCGGCGCGCAGGGAGCGGTGAATTTCGGTGCATGTCGTACTCGCCGGCGGGGGGACCGCCGGTCACATCGAGCCGGCCCTCGCCCTCGCGGACGCCCTCCGCAGGCACGACCCGTCCATCGGGATCACCGCCCTGGGCACCGAACGCGGCCTGGAGACCCGTCTGGTGCCCGAGCGCGGCTACCAGCTGGAGCTGATCCCGGCCGTGCCGCTGCCCCGCAAGCCCACCCCCGAGCTGATCACCGTGCCGGGCCGGCTGCGCGGCACCGTCCGGGCCGCCCAGGAGATCATCGAGCGGGTCAAGGCGGACGCCGTGGTCGGCTTCGGCGGCTACGTCGCGATGCCCGCCTACCTGGCCGCCAAGCGCGCCGGCGTGCCCATCGTGGTGCACGAGGCGAACGCCCGCCCGGGCCTGGCCAACAAGATCGGCGCGCGGTACAGCGACTTCGTCGCGGTCTCCACGCCCGACAGCAAGCTGCGCGACTCCCGGTACATCGGCATCCCGCTGCGCCGCACCATCGCGACCCTGGACCGCAACGCGGCCCGCCCCGAGGCCCGGCAGTACTTCGGCCTCGACCAGCGGCTGCCCACCCTGCTGGTCTCCGGCGGCTCGCAGGGCGCCCGCCGGCTGAACGAGACCATCCAGACCATCGCCCCGCGCCTGCAGCAGTACGGCGTGCAGATCCTGCACGCGGTGGGCCCGAAGAACGAGCTGCCGACGGTGGACGACATCCCCGGGATGCCGCCGTACCGGGTGCTGCCGTACGTGGACCGGATGGACCTCGCGTACGCGGCGGCCGACCTCATGCTCTGCCGGGCCGGCGCGATGACCGTGGCCGAACTGGCGGCGGTCGGGCTGCCGGCCGCGTTCGTCCCGCTGCCGATCGGCAACGGCGAGCAGCGGCTGAACGCCCAGCCGATGGTCAAGGCGGGCGGCGGCCTGCTGGTGGACGACGCCGAGCTGTCCCCGGAGTGGGTGCTGGGCAACGTGCTGCCGGTGCTCACCGATCCGCAGCGGCTGTGGGACATGAGCCGGGCGGCCTCGGAGTTCGGCCGCCGGGACGCGGACGACCTGCTGGTCGGCATGGTGTACGAGGCCATCGAGGCAGCCCGGGGTGGTCGCCGCCGTGGCTGACGGCCCGCCCGGCGCCGGTGCGTTCGAGGAGGAGGAGGCCGAGGAGTTCGCTCCCCGGCTCCGGCTCTCCCGGCGCGGCTTCACGGTGCTGGGCGTGCTGGTCGCGGCCGTCCTGGGCACGGTGTCCTGGCTGGTCTTCTTCTCCTCGGTGCTCGACGTGCGGAGCGTCTCGGTGCAGGGCATGCGGGACGACCGGCTGACGGCCGACCAGGTCCGCCAGGCGGTGGGCGGGCTCGGCGACGGGCCGCTCGCGCGGGTGGACCTGGCGGACGTCGAGCGGCGGGTCAAGGCCATTCCGCGGGTGGCCGACGCCGAGGTCTGGCGCGGCTGGCCGCACACCCTGCGGGTCAAGGTCGAGCAGCGGCGGCCGGTGGCCGCCGTCAAGGGCGAGGACGGACAGTTCACCCAGGTGGATGCCGGTGGGGTGAGCTTCGCCACCGAGCCGACCGCCCCCGCGGGGGTGCCGGTGGTGGAGCTGCAGCTCAGTCAGCAGGCGAACGATGTCATCGAGGTGATCACCCGCCAGCAGCTGGTCCAGGGCGCCGTGACGGTGGCCGCGGGCCTGCCTGAGGAGGTCGCCAGGCGGGCCGGAGCCGTCCTGGTGCACAGCTACGACGACATCCAGCTGCAGCTCAGCGGTGGTGGGACGGTCCGTTGGGGGAGTCCGGACCGGACCGAACGCAAAGCCAGGGTGCTGACGGCCCTGATGCACCAGAAGGCGTCGAATTACGACGTGAGTGTGCCGGAGGCGCCTGCGTTGTCCGGATGATCCGGTAGGTTTCTGCATACGAGAGTTTCGGCGGTCACCCCGGTTTCCCAGGCCGGTTGATGATCACATAGGCTCAAAAGAAAAAAGGGAAGCTCGGCGTGTTCGTTGAACACGGGCCCGCCGCGACCTAGTGTCCTGTGTCACCAGGCTGTGTCCCACGGTGATGTGACAGAGGCGCAGCAACAACCCTAAAGGTCAAGTTTAGGGTTCGGGTCGGCGGTCGGCATTTCGGACATTCAGTCAGGAACCAGGCTCCCCACCCATCGACATCCGTCGGAACGGCGCGCACCCGGGCGCCGGGCCGACCCGGAAATTCGAGGCGAGAGGCCTTCGACGTGGCAGCACCGCAGAACTACCTCGCAGTCATCAAGGTCGTCGGCATCGGCGGCGGCGGTGTCAACGCCATCAACCGGATGATCGAGGTCGGTCTCAAGGGCGTCGAGTTCATCGCGATCAACACCGATGCGCAGGCCCTCCTGATGAGCGACGCCGACGTCAAGCTCGATGTGGGCCGTGAACTCACCCGGGGCCTCGGCGCCGGCGCGAACCCCGAGGTCGGCCGCAAGGCGGCGGAGGACCACCGCGAGGAGATCGAGGAGGTCCTCAAGGGGGCCGACATGGTCTTCGTGACGGCCGGCGAGGGCGGCGGCACCGGCACCGGCGGCGCGCCCGTCGTGGCCAACATCGCCCGCTCGCTCGGCGCCCTCACCATCGGCGTCGTCACCCGCCCCTTCACCTTCGAGGGCCGCCGTCGCGCGAACCAGGCCGAGGACGGCATCGCCGGCCTGCGCGAAGAGGTCGACACCCTCATCGTCATCCCCAACGACCGGCTGCTGTCCATCTCGGACCGCCAGGTCAGCGTGCTGGACGCGTTCCGCTCCGCCGACCAGGTGCTGCTCTCCGGCGTCCAGGGCATCACCGACCTGATCACCACCCCCGGTCTGATCAACCTCGACTTCGCCGACGTCAAGTCGGTCATGTCCGAGGCCGGCTCGGCCCTCATGGGCATCGGCTCGGCCCGGGGCGAGGACCGCGCCAAGGCGGCCGCCATCATGGCGATCTCCTCGCCGCTGCTGGAGGCCTCCATCGACGGCGCGCGCGGCGTGCTGCTCTCCATCTCCGGCGGTTCCGACCTCGGCCTGTTCGAGATCAACGAGTCGGCCCAGCTGGTCAGCGAGGCCGCCCACCCCGAGGCCAACATCATCTTCGGCGCGGTCATCGACGACGCGCTCGGCGACGAGGTGCGGGTCACCGTGATCGCGGCCGGCTTCGACGGCGGGCAGCCGCCGGCGATCGTCCGCGACCCGGTGGTCAAGGCGTCCCCGGCGACCGCGCCGGCCGCCCCCGAGCGCCCGGCCACCCGGCCGTCGTACGGGAGCATCGGCTCGGTGACCCGCTCGGACGGCGAGTCCGGCTCCCGGCACTCCGACTCGCACGCCACCACGACCGCCTCGCCGGTTCCCCCGCAGGTGCAGCCGGTCCGGCAGCCCTACGTGGAGAGCCCCGCCGAGGAGCTCGATGTGCCCGACTTCCTGAAGTAGGCACAGCCCGAGTGAAGCGGTTCGACACGCGAAACGGTGCTCACTTCGCCTTCACCGACCGGTGGGGCGGGGTGAGCATTTCGCCGTACGGGGAGCTGAACCTCGGCGGTGCGGTGGGGGACGACCCGGCCGCGGTCCGGGAGAACCGGCGGCTGGCGGCCCGCTCGCTGGGTCTCGACCCGGCGGACGTGGTCTGGATGAACCAGGTGCACGGCGCGGACGTGGCCGTGGTGACGGAGCGGCAGCCGCAGGGCTCGGCCCCGACGGTGGACGCGGTGGTCACCGACCGCCCGCTCGCCCTCGCGGTGCTGACCGCGGACTGCACGCCCGTCCTGCTGGCGGACCCGGTGGCGGGCGTGACCGGCGCGGCGCACGCCGGCCGGCCGGGCCTGGCCGCCGGCGTGGTGCCGGCGGTGGTCCGCGCGATGGTGGAGCTCGGCGCCCGTCCGGAGCGGATCACGGCGGCCACCGGCCCCGCGGTCTGCGGGCGGTGCTACGAGGTGCCCGACGCGCTCCGGGCGGAGGTGAGCACCCTGGTGCCGGCGGCGTACGCGCGGACCTCCTGGGGGACCCCGGCGCTGGACGTCCCGGCGGGAGTCGCGGCCCAACTGGCCGATGCGGGAGTCACCGAGTTGGTGCGATCATCTGACTGCACCCTCGAATCCGCCGATCACTTCTCCTATCGCCGCGAGCAGCGCACCGGTCGGCTCGCGAGCTACGTCTGGTTGGGCTCTGAACTCTGATGACGAACGACATCTACGGTCCGTTCCCGGGCGGACCCGCCTTCCTCGCTGCCCTGACCGACGGTCAGCGGGCACGCCTCGAACAGCTCGGGGCCAACCTCGACGTGGTGGAGCGCCGGATCGCGGCGGCCTGCCAGGCTGCCGGGCGCTCGCGCGACGAGGTCACCCTGATCGTCGTGACCAAGACCTACCCCGCCGAGGACAGCGCACTCCTGGCCGGACTCGGCGTCACCGACGTGGCGGAGAACCGCGACCAGGACGCCGCCCCCAAGGCCGAGCTGTGTGCGAACCTTCCGCTCGACTGGCACTTCGTCGGTCAGCTCCAGACCAACAAGGTCCGCTCGGTCGTCCGGTACGCGAACCGGGTGCACTCGGTGGACCGGCTGCGGCTGGTCGACTCGCTCTCGGCGGCCGTGCTCAAGGCCGAGCGGCCCGAGCTCGGCTGCCTGGTCCAGGTCGCCCTGGAGAAGGAGGCCGGTCTGGGGCAGGGGCGGGCCGGGGTGGCGCCGTCGGAGGTCGCCGAGCTGGCCGACGCGATCGCCGCCGCCCCCGGGCTGCGGCTCGACGGGGTGATGACGGTGGCTCCGCTGGTGGGGCCGCTGACCGGCGATCCCGCCGCCGCCTTCGCGCGGCTGGCGGAAATCTCAACCGCCGTACGGGCGAGCCATCCTGCTGCCACCATGGTTTCCGCGGGAATGAGCGGGGACCTCGAGCAGGCCGTGGCCGCCGGAGCGACACATGTGCGCGTCGGAACGGCGGTACTCGGAGTGCGGTCACCCCTCGGGTAACGTCACCGGGTAGTAGATCAGACTGCAGGACAAAACAGGACAGAACCTAGCAGCTTTCCTGAGCGCTAGCTAACCGTGGATCGCAACTTCACGACTCCCACGAGCCCGCCCGGACGACTCGTCCGGCGGGCCCTCGCGGGTCGCGGAATCCGCAGGCGAAGGCCGCCGGTGACGGAGCCGATCCACCACAGAGCGGAGGAGACAGGAGAATGGCCGGCGCAATGCGCAAGATGGCGGTCTACCTCGGCCTCGTGGAGGACGAGACGTACGACGGCCAGGGGTACGACCCCGACGACGACTACGACGCGGACCCCGAGCCGATCCGCACCGGGCGGACGGAGGACATCCCCCGCCCCGCGGCCGCGCAGCCCGCCCCGGTCGCGCAGATCGCACCGCAGCCCGTTCCCGCCGCGGTCCCGATCCGGCAGGAGACCCCGAGGATGGCCCCAGTGTCGTCCATCACACCCGAACGCCGCCACAACCTGGAGAAGAGCGCCCCGGTGATCATGCCCAAGGTCGTGAACGAACGAGAGCCGTACCGCATCACGACGTTGCACCCCAGGACCTACAACGAGGCCCGTACCATCGGGGAACAGTTCCGTGGCGGGACTCCTGTGATCATGAATTTGACCGAGATGGACGACACCGACGCGAAGCGCCTCGTAGACTTCGCCGCTGGACTCGTCTTCGGTCTGCACGGCAGTATCGAGCGCGTGACGCAGAAGGTGTTCCTCCTGTCGCCTGCTAACGTCGATGTCACGGCGGAGGACAAGGCCCGTATCGCCGAGGGTGGGTTCTTCAACCAGAGCTGACCCGGCCACGACTGTATGTGTGGATCTGATCGACAGTGAGTTAGCGACAGTTCAGCAAGTGACAAGCCGGACCGTTGAGCAAGCGAAGCGCCGAATGGCCAGGGAGAGGGATTCTCGATGGGGATCGTGGGGGCAGTGCTCGGTTATGCACTGACCGTCTTCCTGGTGTTCCTGCTCTTCCGGCTGGTCATGGACTGGGTCTTCCAGTTCGCACGTTCGTGGCAGCCCGGCAAGGCCATGGTCCTCGTCCTGGAGGCCACGTACACTGTCACGGATCCGCCGCTCAAGCTTCTTCGGCGGTTCATCCCGCCGTTGCGTCTCGGGGGCGTGGCGCTCGACCTGTCCTTCTTCGTACTGATGATCATTGTGTATGTCCTGATCTCGCTCGTGCAGCGCCTGTCGTAGGTGAGCGATGCGACAGGATGCCGGTGTGCCGACGATCACGTTGAGGTGAAGAGATGCCATTGACCCCCGAGGACGTTCGGAACAAGCAGTTCACGACCGTCCGCCTGCGCGAAGGCTATGACGAGGACGAGGTCGATGCCTTCCTCGACGAGGTCGAAGCCGAGCTGACCAAGCTGCTCCGCGAGAACGAGGACCTGCGCGCCAAGCTGGCCGCCGCGACTCGTGCCGCCGCGCAGAACCAGGCCAACATGCGCAAGGAGCCGCAGCAGGACTCGCGGCCCGGCGCCCCCGTTCCCGCGGCCATATCCGGCCCGCCGGTGCCCGGGCAGCAGGGCCCCGGCCAGTCCATGGGCGGCCCGATGGGCCAGCAGCAGATGGGCGGCCCCCAGCAGCAGATGGGCCAGCCCCAGCAGCAGCAGATGGGCAACCAGCCGCTGGGCCTGCCCTCCGGCGCCCCGCAGCTGCCCTCCGGCCAGGGCGGCCCCATGCAGCAGCAGATGGGCCAGCAGCAGATGGGCCAGACCATGGGCGGCCAGCAGCAGCTGGTCCAGCCGATGGGCGGTCAGATGCTGCAGCCGATGGGCCAGCAGGTGCCCGGCCAGCAGATGGGCCAGCAGCAGCACGGCCAGCAGCAGATGGGCCAGCTCCAGCCGATGGGCGGCCCGATGGGCGGTCCGATGGGTCAGCCGCAGCAGATGGGCGGCCCCATGGGCGGCCCGATGCAGCAGCAGCAGGCTCCCGGCGGCGACAGTGCGGCCCGCGTGCTCGCACTCGCCCAGCAGACCGCCGACCAGGCGATCTCCGAGGCCCGTTCCGAGGCCAACAAGATCGTCGGCGAGGCGCGCAGCCGGGCCGAGGGCCTGGAGCGCGACGCCCGCGCCAAGGCCGACGCCCTGGAGCGGGACGCGCAGGAGAAGCACCGCGTCGCGATGGGCTCCCTGGAGTCCGCGCGGGCCACGCTGGAGCGCAAGGTCGAGGACCTCCGCGCCTTCGAGCGTGAGTACCGCACGCGACTGAAGTCGTACCTGGAGACCCAGCTGCGCCAGCTGGAGTCGCAGGCCGACGACTCGCTCGCCCCGCCGCGCATCCCGGCCACCGCCTCGCTGCCGCCGGCCGCGTCGTCGATGGCTCCGGCCGGTGCCTCGGCGATGAGCAGCGGTCAGCCCTCCTTCGGTGGCGGCCAGCAGTCCTTCGGCGGCGGCCCGTCGTTCGGCGGGCAGAGCTCCTTCGGCGGCGGCAGCCAGCCCTCCTTCGGGAACGGCCAGGCGTCCGGCGGATCGGGTGCACCGCAGATGGCCCCGGCCGGGATGACCCAGCCGATGGCCGCGGTCCGTCCGCAGCCTCCGCAGCCGATGCAGCAGGCGCCGGCGCCGATGCGGGGCTTCCTGATCGACGAGGACGGCGACAACTGAGGTTGTCCTGCTAGGCGGTAGTGGTTGGCGCTCCCCCTGTGGCTTCGGCTGCGGGGGGAGCGCTTTTTTGCGCCGAAGCGCGGGGTTGCGCGGGGTTGCGCGGGGCGCGCGGGTTGTGGGGGTTCTCGGGAGGGTGGGTGCCGGGGGCGGCTCCCGGGGTGGGTGCTCCGGGGGGCTGCACGATTATCCGACTGCCGACTCTCGTGTGCGGGGTGCTCGCCGTTGGCAGTCGGATAATCGCGCACCACGCCCCCCTCCGCACCCACCCCGTCCGCCACCCCCTCCCGCAGCCCGTCCCTCGGGTGGGGGGTGGGGGGAGGGGGTGGGGAGGGGGAGGGCGGGTGGTGGGGGAGGGAGGGGGTCAGGGGTCGGGGGTCTGGGGGCGGGTGTCGGGGACGGCGAAGCGGGCGCCGCCCGGGGGGGGGGGGGGGCCGCGTGGTGGGGGGGGGGGTGGGGTGACGCCCTGGGGAGGTGGGAAGTCAAGCCCCCGGTTTAGTAGGGGGGGGGGCCCCGCCCCCCCCCCCCCCCCGGGGGGGGGGGGGGGGGCCGGCTTGGTGGGGGGCTGGCTGGGGTCAGGCCTTGCGGAGGTGGAAGGTCAGGCCCAGGGTTTCGTCGGTGAAGGGGGCGGACTCCCAGTCGGCTGCGCCGGGGGCGAAGTCGAGGGCGAGGACCTCGTCGGCGACCAGGGTGGTGTGTTCGGTGATGGCCTCGGCGGTCTCGTCGTTGGTGGTGTTCCAGCGCAGGATGATGCGGTCGGCGACGTCGAGGCCGGAGTTCTTGCGGGCCTCCTGGATCTGGCGGATGGCGTCGCGGGCGACGCCGAGGCGCTTGAGCTCCGGGGTGATGTGGAGGTCGAGGGCGACGGTGGCGCCGGACTCGTTGGCGACGGCCCAGCCCTCGCGCGGGGTCTCGGTGATGACGACCTCGTCGGGGGTGAGGGTGACGGGCTCGCCGTTCAGGTCGACGGTGGCGGTGCCGGTGCTGCGCAGGTCGGCGGCGAGGGCCGCCGCGTCGGCTGCGGCGACGGCCTTGGCGACGTCCTGGACGCCCTTGCCGAAGCGCTTGCCGAGGGCCCGGAAGTTGGCCTTGGCGGTGGTGTCGACCAGGGAGCCGCCGACGGCCGCGAGGGATTCGAGGGCCGTGACGTTGAGTTCCTCGGCGATCTGGGCGCGCAGGTCGGTGGGGAGTTCGTCCCAGCCCTGGGCGGCGATCAGGGCGCGGGAGAGCGGCTGGCGGGTCTTGACGCCGGACTCCGCGCGGGTGGCGCGGCCGAGCTCGACCAGGCGGCGGACCAGGGCCATGTGGCGGGAGAGGTCGGTGTCGATCAGGGCCTCGTCGGCGGTCGGCCAGGTGGCCAGGTGGACGGAGGCCGGGGCGCCGGGGACGACCGGGACGACCAGGTCCTGCCAGACCCGCTCGGTGATGAAGGGGGTGAGCGGCGCCATCAGGCGGGTGACGGTCTCCAGGGCCTCGTGCAGGGTGGCCAGGGCCGCCTTGTCGCCCTGCCAGAAGCGGCGGCGGCCGCGGCGGACGTACCAGTTGGAGAGGTCGTCGACGAAGCCGGAGAGCAGCTTGCCGGCCCGCTGGGTGTCGTAGGCCTCCAGGGCGGCGTCGACCTCGCGGACGAGGGTGTGCAGCTCGGAGAGCACCCAGCGGTCGAGCTGCGGGCGGTCGGCGGGGGCCGGGTCGGCCCCGGACGGCGCCCAGTCGGCGGTGCGGGCGTAGAGGGCCTGGAAGGCGACGGTGTTCCAGTAGGTGAGGAGGGTCTTGCGGACCACCTCCTGGATGGTGCCGTGGCCGACCCGGCGGGCGGACCAGGGCGAGCCGCCGGCCGCCATGAACCAGCGGACGGCGTCGGCGCCGTGCTGGTCCATCAGCGGGATGGGCTGCAGGATGTTGCCCAGGTGCTTGGACATCTTCCGGCCGTCCTCGGCCAGGATGTGGCCGAGGCAGACGACGTTCTCGTAGCTGTTCTTGTCGAACACCAGCGTGCCGACGGCCATCAGCGTGTAGAACCAGCCGCGGGTCTGGTCGATCGCCTCGGAGATGAACTGCGCCGGGTAGCGCTTCTCGAAGAGCTCCTTGTTCTGGTACGGGTAGCCGTACTGGGCGAAGGGCATCGAGCCCGAGTCGTACCAGGCGTCGATCACCTCGGGGACGCGGGTCGAGGTGCCGCCGCACTCGCGGCAGTCGAAGGTGACGTCGTCGATGTACGGGCGGTGCGGGTCGAGGCCGCTCTGGTCGGTGCCGGTGAGCTCGGAGAGCTCGGCGAGCGAGCCGACGCAGGTGAGGTGGTTCTCCTCGCAGCGCCAGATCGGCAGCGGCGTGCCCCAGTACCGGTTGCGGGAGAGCGCCCAGTCGATGTTGTTGTTCAGCCAGTCGCCGAAGCGGCCGTGCTTCACGTTCTCCGGGAACCAGTTGGTGGCCTCGTTCTCGCGGATCAGCGCGTCCTTGACGGCGGTGGTCCGGATGTACCAGGACGGCTGCGCGTAGTACAGCAGCGCGGTGTGGCAGCGCCAGCAGTGCGGGTAGCTGTGCTCGTACGGGAGGTGACGGAAGAGCAGGCCGCGCTCCTGGAGGTCCTTGACCAGCGCCTCGTCGGCCTTCTTGAAGAAGATGCCGCCGACCAGCGGGACCTCGGGCGAGAAGGTGCCGTCCGCGAGGACGGGGTTGACCACCGGCAGGCCGTACCTGCGGCAGGTCGCGAGGTCGTCCGCGCCGAAGGCGGGGGACTGGTGGACGATGCCGGTGCCGTCCTCGGTGGTGACGTAGTCGGCGTTGAGGACGTAGTGCGCGTCCTCGATCTCGACCAGGTCGAAGGGCCGGCGGTACGCCCAGCGCTCCATCTCGGCGCCGGTGAACCGCTCGCCGGTGGCCTCCCAGCCCTCGCCGAGGGACTTGGCGAGGAGGGGCTCGGCGACGACGAGCTGCTCGGTGCCGTCGGTGGCGACGACGTAGGTGACGTCCGGGTGGACGGCGGCGGCGGTGTTGGAGACCAGCGTCCACGGCGTGGTCGTCCAGACCAGCAGCGCGGCGCGGCCGGCCAGCGGGCCGGAGGTCAGCGGGAAGCGCACGAAGACCGACGGGTCGACGACGGTCTCGTAGCCCTGCGCCAGCTCGTGGTCGGACAGGCCGGTGCCGCAGCGCGGGCACCAGGGGGCGACGCGGTGGTCCTGGACGAGCAGGCCCTTGTCGAAGATCTGCTTGAGCGACCACCAGACGGACTGGACGTAGGACGGGTCCATCGTCCGGTACGCCTCGTCGAGGTCGACCCAGTAGCCCATCCGGGTGGTGAGCTCGGTGAAGGCGTCGGTGTGCCGGGTCACGGACTCGCGGCACTTCGCGTTGAACTCGGCGATGCCGTAGCGCTCGATGTCCTGCTTGCCGGAGAAGCCCAGCTCCTTCTCGACGGCGAGCTCGACCGGGAGGCCGTGGCAGTCCCAGCCGGCCTTGCGGGCGACGTGGTAGCCCTTCATCGTCCGGTACCGGGGGAAGACGTCCTTGAAGACGCGGGCCTCGATGTGGTGGGCGCCGGGCATGCCGTTGGCGGTCGGCGGGCCCTCGTAGAACACCCACTCGGGGCGGCCCTCGGACTGCTCCAGGCTCTGCCGGAAGACCTTGTTGTCCTGCCAGAAGCTCAGGATCTGATGTTCGAGCGCGGGGAGGTCCACCTGGGCGGGGACGGGGTTGTAGCTGGTCATCGCGGTTCTCTGCCTCCGGCGGATACGTGGGCCTGATCCGACGGAGGGACGAGACGGCGTGCCGTCCCGCGGTACCACCCTCCTTGGCCGCGATGGTGCCTGCGGCCCTCTTGTTTGGGCTTGCTGCCGGGTCTAGTAGGCCGGTGGGCCGTTCTTCCGGCGGCTCCGGGGTGATCTTCCCGCCGTGCACACCCCCGGGCTCGCACCGTCCCCGGGTCGCTGGTGGCTGCGTACGTCGGTACTCGTCCCATCTGCGCCTTGCAGGCCCAGTGTATCGGCCCCGGCAAGTCGGTTTGGTACCGCGCGCCCGCGGCCCGACGGTCGCGGGAACACCCGTGCGGGAGGGGGTGGGACGTGCGCGCCGGGCCCGGGTGCCGGCCGCCTGCGGTGCAGGTCGGTGGGGTGGGCGTGATTAGCCGATGACGATCTGGGCACAAGTTGGTCAGCGCGGGGGCGGGTGCGGTCGAGCGGAGGTGGTGTCGGGCGGCTGGCCGGGTGGGATCGGCAGGTCGTTTCGGTATGTCACGTTGTGACCGGATTTGATGGGGATTATCGTTCCGGCACTGGAGGCCGCCGGGAACCGGCGGCTCGATTCATTCGTAGATGGGGTCGAAAGCCATGGCTGAGAAGGCAACCGTCGCGAGCACCGCAACCAAGCGGGCCCGCAAGGCCGTGGCAGGCGAACCAGGGGAGGGGACCGTGACCACTGCACGGCACAAGACCAGCACCGGGCGCGTCGCAGCGCCGAGCCGTACCCGCACGCCCGTGGCCAGCGGGGCCAGGGCGGGCGCCGGGGCGGAGTCGGTCGACCCGGCCGAGCTGCCCGTACGCACCGGTGAGGACCCCTGGACCTCCGTGGAGGTCGCCGAACTGCACGCCGAGCTGATCAGCGATCTGGAGCGCCTGCAGGCCGAGATCGACGCCTCCGAGGCCGCGATCACCGGCCTGATGCGCGACTCCAACGACGGCGCCGGCGACGACCAGGTGGACGCCGGCACCAAGAACATCTCCCGCGAGAGCGAGCTGGCCCTCGCCAACAACGCCCGGGACAGCCTGGCCCAGACCGAGCGCGCGCTGGCCCGGCTGGAGGGCGTCGGCTTCGGCGTCTGCGAGTCCTGTGGCCAGGCGATCGGGAAGGCCCGGATGCAGGCCTTCCCGCGGGCCACGCTCTGCGTCACGTGCAAGGCGAAGCAGGAACGGCGGTAGCCGGGGCGCCGAACGGGGCCGGGCTTGCCGTACGCTCGACCCCGTAACGTCGGCCCTCCCCCAGCCTCCGGCCGGGGGGACCTCATTGCGGCAGCGGAGCGGATCATCAGTACGTCAGGTTCCCCCAAGACACGGGACGACTCCGTCCCGACCACTGCCGCCCCGGCGCAGACCCCCGACGCAGGTGCGGAGGGCGCCGCGGAGGCCGTGCAGAGCGCGAGGACGGCGATCGTGGTCGAGCCCGATCCGTCGGCGACCCCCGCGGCACCCGCCGAGGCCCCGGCCACCGGCGCCACCGGCGTCGCCCGCCGCCGCCGGATCGGCGTCCTGCTGGTCGTCGCGCTGCTCGCCTACCTGATCGACCTGGGCAGCAAGCTGCTGGTGGTCGCCAGGCTGGAGGGCCACTCGCCGATCGCGGTGCTCGGTGACGTGGTCACCCTCCAGGTGATCCGCAACGGCGGGGCCGCCTTCGGGATGGGCCAGGCGATGACCATCGTCTTCACCATGATCGCGACGGCCGTGATCGTGGTGATCTGGCGGATCGCCCGGCGCCTCTACAGCCTGCCCTGGGCCGTCGCCCTCGGGATGCTGCTCGGCGGGGCCCTCGGCAACCTGACCGACCGCCTCTTCCGCTCGCCGGAGGTGTTCCGCGGCCACGTCGTGGACTTCATCTCCGTCCAGCACTTCGCCGTCTTCAACCTGGCCGACTCCGCGATCGTCTGCGGCGGCATCCTGGTGGTGCTGCTCTCGTTCCGCGGCAGCAACCCGGACGGGACCACCCACCACGCCGCCGCCGGCAAGGCGGAGCCCGGCGCCGACGCGAACGGCGGGGCGGCCGGGGATCCCGGCTCCGAGCAGGACGTCCGGGGAGCCGGCCGGGACGCCGAGTAGCGGGACGCTGACCACCGCCCCGGCACGGCCCGCGCGGCCGGGCCGGGGCGCCCGCGGGGCCGTCGAGTGAGGAGCGCCCCCGCAGTCCGGCATACTCGTACGGGTGAGTACCGCAGCGCAGACCCGCAGCCTCCCCGTTCCCGACGGCCTGGAGGGCGAGCGACTCGACGCCGCCCTCGCCCGGATGTTCGGCTTCTCCCGGACGAAGGCCGCCGAGCTGGCCGCCGACGGCAAGGTGACCATCGACGGGGCGACGGCCGGCAAGTCCGACCGGGTGATGGCCGGATCCTGGCTGGAGGTCGAGATCCCCGCCCCCGCCGCGCCCGTGCAGATCGTCGCCGAGCACGTCGAGGGCATGCGGATCGTCCACGACGACGACGACATCGTGCTCGTCGACAAGCCGGTCGGCGTCGCCGCCCACCCCAGCCCCGGCTGGACCGGCACCACCGTGATCGGCGGCCTGGCCGCCGCCGGCTACCGCATCTCCACCTCCGGCGCCGCCGAGCGCCAGGGCGTCGTGCACCGCCTCGACGTCGGCACCTCGGGCCTGATGGTGGTCGCCAAGTCGGAGCGCGCGTACACCGACCTCAAGCGGCAGTTCCACGACCGCGTGGTGGAGAAGAAGTACAACACCCTCGTCCAGGGCCACCCGGACCCGATGAGCGGCACCGTCGACGCCCCGATCGGCCGCCACCCCAGCTCGGACTGGAAGTGGGCCGTCACCCAGGCCGGCAAGCCGTCCGTCACGCACTACGACCTGATCGAGGCCTACCGCGCCGCCTCGCTGCTGGACATCAAGCTGGAGACCGGCCGCACCCACCAGATCCGGGTGCACATGTCCGCACTGCGCCACCCCTGCGTCGGCGACCTGACCTACGGCGCCGACCCGACGCTCGCCAAGCGCCTCGGGCTGACCCGGCAGTGGCTGCACGCGGTCTCGCTCGGCTTCGAGCACCCCGCCAACGGCGAGTGGGTGCAGTTCGACAGCGAGTACCCGGCGGACCTGAAGAAGGCCCTCGACATCATCTCCTCGGAGAGCTGAGATGGCCGCGGACATCCGGATCGCCACCGGCGCGGACGACCTGGCCCTGGTGCACGCCGTGCGGCGCGAGGTCTTCATCGTCGAGCAGCAGATCTCCGAGGACGAGGAGTGGGACGACCTCGACGCCACCTCCGAGCACCTGCTCGCGGTGGGCGCCGACGGCACCGCGCTGGGCACCGCCCGCCTGATCCACGGCGAGCAGGCGCTGAAGGTCACCGGCGGCGTGCCCGGCCGGGTACTGCTCGGACGGCTCGCGGTGCTCAAGGCGGCGCGCGGCACCGGTCTGGGCGCGGCCCTGGTACGGGCCGTCGAGGACGCCGGCCGGGCCCGCGGCGCCACCGGGCTGGAGCTGCACGCCCAGGTCCAGGCCCTCGGCTTCTACGAGCGCCTCGGCTACACCGCCGAGGGCCCGGAGTACCTGGACGCGGGCATCCCGCACCGCACGATGACCCGGGTGCTGTAGACCGGAGGGTGTTGGGAACCCGGCCCGGGCGGCGCTGCCGCCCGGGCCGGTCGCACGCCGTCGCCCGCCCGGTCGTGCGAGCGGATCCGGGGACGGGTGTCCCGTCCGCCTTTACGGCTTCCCTACCCGAGGCGCCCATAGGATCGCTGTCCATGGAGTTCGGTGGGGCATGGCGCCGGTGGCGCGGGCGCGGGACGTTCACGGCTCGACGGGTGGCGGCCGCCTCACTGGCGGTGGTCGCGCTGGCCGGAGCGGGTACCTGGACGGCGGTCGCGGCGGGCGGCGAGGCCACCGTCCGCCAGGAGGACCACGTCCTGCAGATGCCCGAGACGCCGGGCAGCGCCCAGACCGTCGCCCTGGACACCTCGTACTTCACCACCGGGACCAGCCCGCGCCCGGCCGTCCTGCTGGCCCACGGCTTCGGTGGCAGCAAGGAGGGCGAACGGGCTCGCGCCCAGCAGCTCGCCCGCTCCGGCTACGCCGTGCTCACCTGGTCGGCCCGCGGGTTCGGCCACTCCGGCGGCCGGATCGGCCTCAACGCGCCCGAGCGTGAGATCGAGGACGTCAAGCACCTGGTCGACTGGCTCGGCACCCGCCCCGAAGTCCGGCTGGACGCGCCCGGCGACCCCCGGGTGGGCATCACCGGGGCCTCCTACGGCGGCGCGGCCGCCCTGCTCGGATCGGCCTACGATCCGCGGATCGACGCGGTGGCCAGCCAGATCACCTGGTGGAACCTGGCCGATTCACTCTTCCCGCAGGGAAGCAGGGAGCAGAGCCCCCAGGGAGGTAGCCCCCAGGGGAGCACCGACCAGGGCCCGGAGGCGGCGGCCGGCTCCGGCGCCGTGGACGGGGTGTTCAAGAAGCTCTGGGCCGGAATCTTCTTCACCACCGGTTCGGCCGGTGACCTGGCCGACGCCCAGGGCGGCAAGGCCGGGCCGAATCCGGCCCCGGAGGGGACGGTCGGCTGCGGCCGGTTCCTGGACGAGCTCTGCGCGATGTACGACCGGGTCGCCACCACCGGGCACGCCGACCCGCAGGCCGTCGCGCTGCTCGACCGCTCCAGCCCGTCCTCGGTGGCCGCGCGGCTCAAGGCGCCGACCCTGGTCGTCCAGGGGCAGCAGGACTCGCTCTTCCCGCTCGACCAGGGCGACGCCATCGCCGGGGCGGTGGCCGACAACGGCGCACCGGTGGCGGTGGACTGGTTCGCCGGCGGCCACGACGGGGGCACCGAGAGCAGCGAGCGCGTCGACGCCCGGGTGGACGGCTGGTTCGACCACTATCTGAAGGGCGCCGGGAACGACGTCGGCCCCGCGTTCCGGGTCACCCGTACCGGCGGCGTCGACTCCACCGGATTCCAGGCCGTGCTGCGCGGCGCCACCGCCGACGCCTACCCGGGGCTGACCGGCACCGCCTCCCGTACGGTCGAACTCACCGGCGCCGAACAGGCCTTCGCCAACCCGCCGGGCGGCGCCCCGCCGAACATCTCCACGCTGCCCGGTATCGGCGCGCTGTCCCAGGCCGCCTCGCTGGGCGGCGGCATCTCGCTGGACTTCCCCGGGCAGAACGCGGCCTTCGACTCCGCGCCGCTGGGCAGCGACCTGCACCTGACCGGGCAGCCGACCGTGTCGGTGCGCGTCGGCGCCGACCGGCCCGAGGCCGTGCTGTTCGCCAAGCTGTACGACGTCGGCCCGGACGGGAAGCAGAGCCTGCCGCAGCAGCTGGTCGCCCCGCTGCGGGTCACCGGCGCGGACACCCCCGGCGGCCGGACCGTGCAGGTCGCGCTGCCCGCCGTCGACCACGACTTCCCCGCCGGGCACCGGCTGCGGCTGGTGCTCGCCAGCACCGACCTGGCGTACGCCTCCCCGGCCGAACCCGCCACCTACCGGGTGGCGGTGGCGAGCCCGGTGAACCTGCCGACGGACGAGGCGCTCACCACCGAGGCCGCGCCGCTGCCGGCCCGCACCTGGCTGCTGCCGCTGGTCGCGGTCGGCCTCGCCGCCCTGCTGCTGCTCGGCCGGCGCGGGGTGCGGCGGCGCGGGCAGCGCAGCGCCCCCGATCCGGCGCTGGCCGACGTGCCGCTGCAGATCACCGGCCTGAGCAAGCGGTACAAGGGTGCCGCCGACCGGTACGCCGTCCGCGATCTGGGGTTCCGGGTGGAGCAGGGCCAGGTGCTGGGCCTGCTCGGCCCGAACGGCGCCGGCAAGACCACCACGCTGCGGATGCTGATGGGCCTGATCCGACCCGACGAGGGCGAGATCCGGATCTTCGGGCACGCCGTCCGGGCCGGCGCCCCCGTGCTCTCCCGGGTCGGCTCCTTCGTCGAGGGCGCCGGCTTCCTGCCGCACCTCACCGGCCGGGCCAACCTCCAGCTGTACTGGCAGGCCACCGGTCGTCCCGCCGAGGACTCCCACCTGGACGAGGCCCTGGTCATCGCCGACCTCGGCGAGGCCCTGGACCGGGCCGTGCGCACCTACTCCCAGGGCATGCGCCAGCGCCTGGCCATCGCCCAGGCCATGCTGGGCCTGCCCGACCTGCTGATCCTGGACGAGCCCACCAACGGGCTCGACCCGCCGCAGATCCGGGAGATGCGCGAGGTGATGATCCGCTACGCGGCCGCCGGACGCACCGTGATCGTCTCCAGCCACCTGCTCTCCGAGGTCGAGCAGTCCTGCACCCACCTCGTGGTGATGGACCACGGCCGGCTGGTCAGCGCGGGCGACGTGGCCGAGATCGTCGGCGCGGGCGAGCTGCTGCTGATCGGCACGCCGCCCGAGTACGGGCCGGACGAGCTGGCGATCGCCGCCGACAAGACGGCGGCGCTGGCCGGCGTCGGCTCCGTCGACGTGGTCGAGGGCGGTCTGCTGGTGCACCTCGACGGCATGACGGCCGGCCGGCTGGTCGCCGAACTCGTCCGCCTCGGTGTCCCGGTGGAGCGCGCGGGTCCGCACCGCCGCCTGGAGGACGCCTTCCTCTCCCTGATCGGAGGCTCCGCATGAGCACCGTCGAGACACGGGAGGCGGCGCCCGACCACGCCGCCGGCTACCGGGCCGGCCGCACCCTGCCGCTGCGGGTCGAGGCGATGCGCCAACTGCGCCGGCGCCGCACGATGGTGATCGGCGGGGTGCTGGCGGCGATGCCGTTCGTGATCCTGCTGGCGTTCCAGATCGGCGGCACCCCGGACCGCGCCGACCGGACCACCTTCATCGAGCTCGCCACCGCCTCCGGCCTCAACTTCGCCACCACCATGCTGTTCATGGGCACCGGGTTCCTGCTGGTGATCCCGGTGGCCCTGTTCTGCGGGGACACCGTGGCGTCCGAGGCGAGCTGGTCCTCGCTGCGCTACCTGCTGGCCGCGCCCGTCCCGCGGGCCCGGCTGCTGGCCCGCAAGTTCGCGGTCGGGCTGGCCTTCTCGGCCGCCTCCATCGTGCTGCTGCCGCTGATCGGCCTGGCGGTCGGGACGGCCGCCTACGGCTGGGGGGACCTGCGACTGCCGGCCGGCATCAGCCTGCCCGCCGACGTCGCGCTGCCCCGGCTGGCGATCGCCGTCGCCTTCGTCTTCCTCGCCGAACTCGTCATCGCCGCCCTGGCGTTCTGGCTCTCCACGGCCACCGACGCGCCGCTCGGCGCGGTCGGCGGCGCCGTCTTCGCCTCGATCATCACGGGTGTCCTGGACGCCGTCACGGCCCTGGGCGGGCTGCGGGAGTGGCTGCCCGCGCACTGGCAGTACGCCTGGGCGGACGCCCTGCAGCCGCAACTCGAGTGGGGCGGGATGCTGCAGGGCGTCTCGCTCTCCGTCTCGTACGCGATCGTGCTGCTGGCCCTGGCCTTCCGGGGATTCGCCCGCAAGGACGTCGTCTCCTGACGGAGCGGAGGGGGCGGCTGTACGGCGGGCAGTGGGCGGCGCACGGCGGGCGGCGGGCGGGGGTGTGAGCGGCGGGGGTCTGAGCCGTCGAGGGTGTGAGCGGGCGGGAGGGCGAGCGGGCCGCCGTTAATTCGGTGGCCCGCCGGGTGGGCCCCCGCTAGTGTTCCCGGTGCGGGCGGCTCCGCGGCGTGCTTCCTTCTCACTCACCCTGACAACGAACCAGCGTGCCCCCTCTCCGCCCCCCTTCTTCTTCTGCCTTCCTCTCCTCGGGGGACATCTTTGACCCGAGTCGCTTCGGCTGTCCTCGACGCCGACCTTGACTCATTCCTGCTCCGCCGGCACGGCGTCGTCTGCGTGCCGACCACCGACCTGCTGCCCGCCACCGACCCGTGGAACGCCGACGGCCTGCTGGCCCTGGACGCCGACCTGGTCCGCCGCGGCTATCTGCTCACCGGCCAACTCCGGTCCACCCTCGGCAGGTTGACGCCCGCCGGGCTGGCCGCCGTCGGCGGCGGGCTGCTCGCCCGGATCGACCGCCTGCTGGGCGCCGACCGCCGGCACCAGACGCTGTTCCACCGCTTCCCCGACGCGGTGCCCGACCACGCGCACCTGCTGTACTCACGCAGCATCCGGGCGTTCCTGCTCAACCAGCCCCGCCAGCCCTGCGCCCACTGCGGCCGCACCGGCGAGGAGGCCGGCATCGGCGCCCTCGCCCCCTGCGCCCACCTGCTGTGCGGCGGCTGCCACGAGGGGCTGGTGGCGGCCGGACGCGGCGGGGCGTGCCCGCTCTGCGACGCCCCGCTCGCCGAGGGGACGTACCTGGGGGAGGACAGTCGGGCCGGCCGGATGGCCGCCGAGGACTTCGGCGGGCAGCTGACCCTGCGTCCGCTGCGCCTGGCCGAGGGCGACGCCCGGACGGTCGCGCTCGCCGGGCTGGAGCGCCTGCTGGCCCGGCGCACCCCGCTCAACCCGCAGGACCGCGAGGACCTCGGGATGCTGCTCGCCCTCGCCCCCGACGACCTGGCCGAGCAGCTTCCGGAGCGGATCCCCGTCCGGGAGACCAAGGCCGTCGTCCTCGCCGCGCTGCTGCGGCGCGACCCGGGCAGGGCGCTGCCGGTGCTCGCCGAGCGGATCGACACCGCGACGGACGTGCTGCGGCTGCTCTGGGCGCGCTCCGGCGCCGAGCCGGACCTGCTCCCGGCCACCGCCCGCCGGCTGCGGCTGCACAACCTGCCGAGGCCGCTGCGCCGCGACCTGCTGGCCATCCTCGACGCCCTCCCGCTGGCCGGCCTCGCCGAGGACCTCCGCCGTCACCGGTCCGCCTGGCTGCGGGTGGGCGAACTGCTCCACCCGTACGAGTTCCGGCACCGCTACCCGAACGTCGCGGCGGCCTTCGCCCTGCTGCGCGGCACCGACCTGGACGACCACCCGGTGGGCGCCGAGTTCGCCGTGCCGCCGGCCCCGCTCACGGTGGCGCGCGGCGGCGGGCGCGCCCGGCTCGCCTTCACCGGCTTCGCCGGGCAGGTGGAGAGTCTGCTGGCGGTGGGGGACGTGCCCGGCGCCGTGCAGGTGCTGGCCCGCCGGCCGGGCGAGTTGGCCCGTCGGCTGCACCACCTGCTCCGGGTACAGGCCACCGTCGATCCCGGCGAACCGCTGTCCGAGGCCGTCCTGCGGACCGTCGCCGACGCCCTGCGCGGCGCCGCGCCTGGCCCGCTGCTCGGCGCGTACGGGCGGTTGCGGGGTGTCCGCGAGCAGGGGGAGCGGCGGTTGTACTTCCCGCGCGGAACGGTCTCGCTGGCCCATGCCCGGGCCGACCACGGCACTCTGGTTCCGGCGGAACTCAGCTCTTCGGTCTGCGAGTTGATCGAGGCCGAGCTGCTGCGGCGAAGCGCCGGCGAGCGGTACGAGCTGGCGCTGCTGGACGAGGGCCTGGCCGACCTGGTGGCGCCGTTCGCCGAGCGGGCCGCGGCCCGCACCTTGGTCGCCGTGCCGCGCGGCAGCCGCCAGCGCCTCCCGGCCGGCGAGCGCCTGCGGCTCTTCCTGCACTGGATGCAGCCCGAGGACCTCCGGGTCGACCTCGACCTGTCCGTCGCCCTGTACGACGCCGAGTGGCGGTTCACCGGATTGTGCGACTACACCGCGCTGGTGCACGGCGACCGCGCGGCCGTCCACTCCGGGGACTTCGTCTCGGCCCCGCCGCCGCACGGCGCCACCGAGTTCGTGGACCTGGACCTCGGCCGCCTGGCGGCCGGTGGCTCCCGCTACGCCGTGATGATCGTCTTCAGTTACAACGACGTCTCCTTCGAGGACCTCGATGACGCCTTCGCCGGATTCCTCCAACTGGACGCCGCCGACCGCGCGGCCGGCCCGTTCGACCCGAAGGCCGTCCGACAGCGGCTGGACCTGCTGGGGGACGCCAAGGTCTGCGTTCCGATGATCATCGACCTGGCGGACCGCCGGTACACCTGGACGGACCTCAACACCGGTGCCGACGGCGGGTTCCACAGTGTCCGGCGGTACCAGGAGGAGGTGGGCCGGCTCTCCCGCGACGTGCTCGCCCACTTCTCCCCCGGCAACCGGGCCACGCTCTGGGACCTCGCCTGCGCGACCGCCGCCGCGGGCACGGACGAGGTGCTGGTGCGCGGCCGGGACGACGCGGGCCTGCGCCGCTGGCGCCGGGGCGCGGACGAGCCGGTGGCGGCCTTCGCCGGCCGGATCCGGGCCCTGCGCGGCGGCGAGGTCGTCGACACGGGCGCCGGCGGCGCAGGCCCGCTGCTGGCCGGCCGGCGGGTGTTCGCCGCCCTGGTGGACGGCGACGTCCCCGCGCCCGAGCAGCTGTCCGGCGCCGTGTACCGGCTCTACCCGGGCCCGCTGGACGCCGCGCCGCCGGAGCTGGAACGCCTCACCGCGGGGGACTTGGTGGCGCGTTTCGGCCCCGGCGGGCCCGGCTAGGGCCGGCGCGGTCAGGCGGCCTTGAGGTCAGGCGGCCTTGACCAGGGCCGTCCAGCGGATCCGGGTGGCGCACAGCGAGACCAGCCCGGCCGAGACGGCGACGGCGCCCATGCCCCACACCAGGCTGCTGCCGTTCGCGATGAAGCCGATCAGGGCGGGACCGGCCAGCAGGCCGGTCGTCCCCGTCGCGGCCACCAGGGCCAGCGCCTCCGCGCCCTGGCGGGCCGCGGCCACGTAGACGCACGGCGTCACCGCCGCGACGCCCAGGCCCACGCAGGCGAACCCGAGCAGCGCCGGCGCCACCCCGCCGACCAGCAGCGCCGCGGCCAGCCCGGCACCGGCCAGCGCGCTCCCGGCCACCACGATCCGGCCGTCGCCCCAGCGGGCGCGCCAGCCGTCGGCGAAGATCCGGGCGAGCACCATCATCCCGGACACCACGGCGATGCCCAGCGGTGCGACCTCGGGGCCCGCCCCGGCGACGTCCTTCAGGTACAGCGAGGACCAGTCGTTCATCGCGCCCTCGGTCACGGTGCCGAACACCATGGCGAGGCCCATCCAGATCGTCACCCGGGACGGCAGGGGCAGCCCGCGGCGCTTCGCCGGCTGCGCCGGCGCCTCGGCGTCCGCCGGCTGGGCCGGCTCGTCGGCCGGCTGCTGGTCGCGGGGCAGCAGGCCCGGGTACGTCAGCCCCACGACGAGCAGCAGCAGGGCGGCGCCGGCCGTGAAGTGCACCGCCAGGGAGGAGGTGAACACGTTCACGCCGGAGGCGAGCAGGGCCGCGACCAGCGAGCCGGCGCTGAAGGTGGCGTGGAACCTGGCCATCACGGTGCGCTCGTACTCGACCTCCAGGGCGGCGCCCTGCGCGTTCATCGCGACGTTGAGGAAGCCCACGGCCACGCCGTCGAGAGCGATCACCAGCAGGGTGACGGGGTAGTTCGGCGTGCCGGCCAGCACGAGCAGGATCAGGCCGAGGACGAGGGCGGACAGCAACGACAGCCGCCGCGAGCCCAGCCGCTTCATCACGATCGGCACCAGCGGGAACGAGAGCACCGCCCCCAGCCCGCCCGCCATCAGGAGCAGGCCCACCTGGGCCTCGCTCAGGTCGAGCCGGGTCTTCAGGGCGGGCAGCCGGGAGACCCAGGTGGCGTACTGGAAGCCGAGGAAGAGGAACAGGGCGGCGATGGCCACCTGGGCTCTGCGGAAGGGATCGTGAATGCCGGACATGTGGGAATCAGCCCTACTCGTTCATTCGGTGGTGACCCGGGCAGCGGATCGCTGGTGGTTCGGAGGCCGGGGACGGACGCGGGGGCGCGGGCGGCCGCGGCCTAGAGGGCCTTGGACATGTAGACCGCCTCGGTGCCGTAGCTCACCGGGAGGCCGACCGCCGGATCGGCGACGAAGCCGAGCCGGCGCCAGAGGATGTGGCTGCGCTGGACGGCCACCATGGAGATCCGCCCGAACCCCTGCGAGCGGGCCTCCTGCTCGATCTCCCGCACGAAGTGCGGTGACAGGCCCCGGGCGCGCAGCTCCTCGGTGATCACGAAGTCGTGCGCGTGCAGGTTGTCCGACTCGAAGCCGGCGCCCTCGGCGAGGGTCAGCTCCGGGCACGCGCCGCGCGGGTAGGGCAGGGCGAGCAGGTAGCCGCCGAACTCCCCGTTGTGCTCCAGCACGAAGCAGGTGCCCGGCGATACCCGGCCCCTGGACCGCAGCACCTCGGGCCCCTCGGACAGGCCGCTCTCCGCGTAGGCCCGCGCCTCCAGCGCCACGACCTCGTCCCAGTCGTCGTCCGCCAGCCGGCGCAGCCGGATGGTGTCCTCGGCCACCGTTCGATTCCCTTCCGTCGAAGACGCGACACCGCCGGTGCGGGCGCGTGGAGTTGCCGGCTCCGCCGCCGGCCGGGCCGTGGTCAGGGCCGGTGCGGCGGCCCGGCGAGGCCGGTCGCCCGGCTCGCCGCCACCAGTGCGGCCCAGGCCTCGACCAGCAGGGCGAAGTACTCGATGTCGGCCTGGGCCTCGTCGAGCAGGCGCTCCCGCAGCGGCTCCAGGTGGTCGGCGAACTCCCGGTACTTGCCGCCCAGTTCGCGGTAGCAGCGGTCGACGACGTCCAGCCGCCGGACGTTCTCCGCGCGGTCCGCCCGGGCGCTGCGCCGGGCGAATCCGGCGATGGCGCCGGCGCGTACCCGGTGCTCCTCGTCCAGCAGCGCCGGACCGGCCGCCTCCAGGTCGAAGTAGACGGGGTGCAGGTAGAGCATCGACAGCAGGAACTTCACGAACCGCAGCTGGTAGGCGACGAAGCCGGAGCCCGTACGCCGCTCCGGGGTGTAGTAGTTGACGATGTGGCGGTTGTGCACGACCGCCGGAAGCGGGGCGTGCCGCACCACGTGCAGCAGGAAGTAGTCGCTGCCGATGGTGGCGGTCGCCGGCGGCAGCGGCACCCGCTCGTACAGCTCGCGGTCGAACCCGATGTTGCACATGTCGAGGCGCCAGATGTCGGGGACGTCCAGGACGGACCGGTCCGCGCGGAACGGCTCGGTGCCGGCGCCGACGAAGGACTCCTCCACCAGCCCCCCGATCTCCTCCGCGGACCACTCGGGCGGCGCCCACAGGCTCACCACCTCGCGGTAGATCGCCGGGTCGCGCTCCTTGATCTCGCCGACGTCGACCGACAGTTCACCCACGAAGGAGCCGCCGACCATCGACACCGGCTTGTCGCCGTGCGCCGGGTCCAGCGCGTTCTCGGTGACGCCGTCCGCCGCCTCGGCACCCGAGCGCCCGAGCGACAGCAGCTCGTGGTGGATCGGGAACACCCGTCGGCCGTCCAGGCTCTGGTAGCCGCTGTCGGAGTCCCGGCGGTGGATCGAGTCGCAGCCCAGTGCGGCGGCGAGCAGGAAGGCGCGGTTGGTGCAGGCGCCGTAGGAGACGGCGTCCGGCAGCATCAGGTCGAGCAGCAGCTCCGGGTCACGGAGCGGGTCACCGGCCGGGGCGCCGGCCGCGTCGGCGGCCCTGGCGCGCGCGATCACCTCCCGCAGGAACCCGCGCTGCCGCTCCTCGTCGAGGTGGTGCACGGTCACGTCCACCGCGCCGGGGAGGGCGTCGACGGCCTTGGCGTGGTCGGCGAAGGTGGAGGGGGCGGAGGAGTCGAGGATCAGCAGGTGCACCTCGACCCCGAACGTCGTCGCGGCGTACGCGGCCTCCTCGCCGATGTCGGCGATGGTCTCCGTGCAGGCCCGGTCGGTGGGGAGGGCCAGGCAGATCCGGCGCGGGCGGGTGGCGCTGCTCACCGGGCCGCCTCCGATCCCTGCCAGGAGGTGAGACCGAGCAGCTTCCGGCCGAGCTCGTCGAGCTCGCCGGCGCCGTACCGCAGGGACTCGTGCCGGACGGCGTCGCCCACCAGGGTGCGGTTCCAGTCCGGGGTGGCGAGGGTGGACCAGGAGTCGATCCGGGAGCGGCGCATCTCCTCGTGCTCCTCCAGGGCGGGCATCATCGAGAGGTACTGGACCGCCCGGACGCCGCTCTCGGAGATGTTGCGGGCGACCCCGTGGGCCAGCGCGCCGTTCCAGATCAGCAGGTCGCCGGCCGACAGTTCGGGCCGTACGACGGGGAACTCCTCCCGGTCGACGGCGGGCCGGATCGGGTCGCGGTCGGCCGGCTGGCCGAGCTTCCACTCGTCGAAGCGCCGGAAGAGCTCGGGGTTGCACTGGAATCCGCCGTGGTCCGGCTCGGTGTCGTTGAGCGCGATGATGCCCTGGACGCGCTGCGGCACCACGCCGAGCGTGCTGTCGATGTCCCAGTGGAGTTCGATGTCGAAGCCGGTCTCGGTGGGCTCGATCAGCGCCCGGTCGCGGTTGCGGACGTTGGGCGGGTTGAGGTTCAGCCGGTCGAGGGTGACCCAGAGCTCCTCGCAGTCCCAGACGTCGACGAAGGCGTCGTAGACCCGCCGGGTCTGGCGGTTGTCCCAGATCAGCTGATGGTGGTACGCCTCGACGAAGCCGTAGACGTGCAGGTGCCGGTCCAACTCGTCGCGGTAGGGCCGGGGTTCGTACCAGCTCTCCGGGCGCTGCGGGTCGAGCCCCTGGAACTCCCAGGCGAAGTCCAGCAGTCGCCGGGCGGACTCGGCGGGGACGGCCTCCTTGACCACGACGTAGCCGTAGGTCTGCCAGAAGGCGAGGTCCTCCTCGGACAGCACCCGCAGCGGCTGCGTCTTGCGGATGTCCCTCAGGGGTGTCTGCGCGAGGTAGGTCTCGCCGTCCGCACTGAAGTACGGGCGGTCGGACGCGGCTCGGTACAGGTAGCGGTCGGGCGTGGGCATGCGGGAACTCCAGGGACCGAATGGGTTGTCGGTGATGGTTGGTTGGTTGGTCGGTTGGTCGGTTGGTTGGTTGCGTTGGGTCGCGTCGGTCGCGTCGGTCGCGTCGGTTGCGGACCACGAGGGCCGGGTGCCGCGGCGTTCGGGCCGGAGCGGCGGAATGCGAGGCGGCGGTCGGTTGTCCTCGGCTGCCGGAATGCGGTGCGGTCGCGCGGTGCGGCCGGGAATGCCCAGGTCGGCGGGCGAGCCGGCGCACGGTGCGGTCCAGCGGTCAAATGCCCGGCCGGACAGCGGAATTCGATGTTCTTCGTCGACGGAGAATCATCCGCGCGCAGCCGGCCGACGGACGCGTATCGCGGCTCCGTCGGGGCCGGTCACGGTCGGTCTGCCGGATCCCCGGAAATCCAGCCGCACGGCAGCGGGTCGAATCCGTTGAATCCCCGGGTCGTGTAACTGGCCGCGTAGGCACCGCTGGAGAGGATCCAGACCGGATCGCCGGAGGCGACGTCCCTGGGCACCCGGACGAGGCTGTGTTCGTGGTCGTACGCGTCGTCGCTGTCGCAGCTGGGACCGGCCACCACGGCCTCGACGTACTCCGCGTCCGGATGGGTGGGAAAGACCAGCCGGTACTGCAACTCGTCCATCTCGTAGAGGCCGTTGAACTTCCCGCAGCTCAGGTAGAGCCAGTGCCGGCGCTCGCCGTCGAGCTGCTGGCGCGAGGACAGCCGGGAGACGTGTGCCCTGATCGCGCCGTGGTCGGCCACCAGGTAGCGGCCGGGTTCCATCACGAGGTCCAGCTCGGTGCCGGAGATCTCCCGCAGGCGCTCGACGCCCTCCCGGATCACGGCGAACATCTTGTCCAGCGGGGGGTCCAGCGGGTCGCCGCGCCGGTCCAGGTAGCCGAGGGCGGGCAGGCCTCCGCCGAGGTTGACGTGGTCCAGCGCGATCCCGATCCGCGCGAGCGCCACGATGACGTCGGCGATCCGCTCGAAGGCGTCCTGCCAGGCCTCGGTGGTCATCTGCTGCGAGCCGACGTGCACCGACAGGCCGGCCGGCGTCAGACCCGCCCTCCGAGCCGCCTCCAGGACGAGCACGGCGTCGGTGCCCGAGCAGCCGAACTTCCCGCTCAGGCCCCAGAGCGCGCCCTCGCCGGTGGTCGCGAGCCGGCAGAACACCCGGGAGCCCGGGGCGTGCGCGGCGATCGCCGCGACGTCCTCCAGGCTGTCGGTCGCGAAGTCCCGCACGCCCAGCCGGTACGCCTGCGCGATGCTCCGGTCGGACTTGACCGTGTTCCCGTAGTGGATCCGGTCGAGCGGTACGCCCGTGCGGACGGCCTGGGCGATCTCGTTCGGGCTCGCCGCGTCGAAGCCGGCGCCGCGCGCCGCCAGGTGGGCGAGCACCTCGTCCACCGGGCAGGCCTTCATGGCGAACCGGACGTCCACGCCCGGCAGTTCCTCGACGAGGGTGGTGTACCGCTCGCCGATGCCGGACAGGTCGTAGATGATCCCGTCTCCGGAATCGGCCGCGAGGGCGGCCGTCAGAGCCGCACTGATCGCCGGTGGCCCCGCCACCGTCACCGTCCCCGCTCCCCTCACGGCCGCACCCGACCGCTGCTCGGGGAGCCGCCCGCCGGTGGCCGCACGCTCTGCCGGCCGTGGCGCGTCGCCGGGCGTCGCAGCAGCGGTAAGGCGATGGCGAACTCCCCCCAGGGGGAGGGTTCCAGGGGCGCCCGCGCCGGGCGGACCGCTCGCGTGGCGCCGGGGGACGGCCGGTGCGACGGGGGACGGTGGAGAGGTCGGTCGGATCCGGTCATGCGGTCACTCCAGGCTCGGGTCGTTCGGTACAGGGCGGATCGGGAGCACGGCGGGGCCGGGCCGGCCGACAGCGGGCAGCCCGCCGCGAGGGCGTGGAGGAATTCCCGTCGGGGAGCCGATGGCCGTCGGAGGATGAGGCGCGCGTGGATTCCGTACGCCCCTGGGGAATTGACGCCCCCTCACGAGTCCGAACCCTAGATTGGACTAGACCAAGATTCGGCGTCAACCCTTTCGGGCGAACAACTCGTCCCGGAAGGCCGGGATACGGCGAATTCACTGCTCCGGCGGTCATTCGAGGATGGGCGAGAAGGGCACGCAAAGAGAGCCCGGTGGCGGCACGCATTATGTGTAATTGGAAAACAAAGAACGCCGCTCGCCGACCCGGCGGCCTTTTCTCCGGTCGATCGGGAGATTCGGTGAAGACCGAGCACTCATCGGGCCCCTGATGACGGAAAGTGGGCAAGTTGTGACGTTCCGCTGTCGGTCGCCCATGGTGAAGCTACGCTGACGATCAGTCAGTGAATCCGCCCGGCCGCATCGCCGACACCACCGGAGAGACCATGACCGGTCGCAAGTCCTCCCCGCCCCGCCCGTCCCCGCCGCTGCGGGCCAGCGCCGGATCGGTCTTCGGCGGCCTGCTCCGCCGCACCCGCGAGGCCAAGGGCATGTCGCAGGGGGAGCTCGCACGTCTGATCCCGTGCAGCCGGCCGCAACTCACCCACATCGAGTCGGGCGGCCGCGTCCCGCAGCGCAACCTCGTGACCGCCTGCGACCGGATCCTCGGGACGGGCGGTGATCTCCTGGCCATCTGGGAGGAGATCGACTGGTACGTGCCGGTCGAGCATCCGAACTGGTTCCAGCGGTATGCGGGGATCGAGGCCAAGGCGGCGGTGATCCAGGAGTTCAACGTCCTTCGGATCTCTGGGCTGCTGCAGACCGAACGCTATGCCCGCGCACTGTTCCGGCATGGCGACGCGGCAGGGGATCCGGAGCTGGTCGAGGAGCGGGTGGCCGCCCGACTCGGTCGCCAGCAGCGCTTCAGCGGAGCGAACGCCCCGCTACTGATTGTCGTCCTCGCGGAGGCCGCCGTGCGCCAAGTGGTCGGCGGTCCGGAGGTGATGTACGAGCAGCTGCAGCACCTGCTGGACGTCGGTCGGCGCCCGAACGTGGTCATCCAGATCGCGCCCTACAGTCTGGGGGAGCGGGTGTCGTTCGGCACCTTCACCTCGCTGGTCGTGTCCCCTGACTGCAAGCGGCGGGTGTACTCGGAGAGCCTTGATCGGGGCCACTTCATCGAGGACCCGCAGGAGGTCCAGCGTCGGCAACAAGCCTATGATTTGCTGCGAGCCGATGCATTGTCGGTGCAGGAGTCGGTGCAACTGATTCGCAGTGTGATGAGGGGACTTCTCAACATGGCTACCAGTGCTCCCGACTTGTCCGCCGCGTCGTGGCGGAAGGCTTCCTACAGCGACAACAACGGCGGCGCCTGCGTCGAGGTGGCCGACGGGTTCCCCGGTCTGGTGCCGGTGCGGGATTCGAAGGACCCCGACGGTCCGGCGCTGGTGTTCCCGGCGGAGGCGTGGTCGTCGTTCGTCGCCGACGTCAAGTCGGGTCGCTACCGCGTGCTTTGAGGCCTCGACCCGTGGTCGCGTCCGCCGGGTGAACCCGGACGCCCCCGTGGTCCGGCTCGGTGGGCCGGACCACGGGGGCGCGATGGGCGGTGGTGCCGCGGGCGGCGCCGGCTACTTCACGGGGGCCCAGACGCGCTCCAGGGCCTGGCTGCCGGAGCGGCTGCGGTAGGAGCGGGTCCAGGTGCTGGTGGCCTCGCGCTTGGTGCGGTCGGAGAGCACGTAGTAGTCCATCTGGACCTGGTCCGGGGTGACGTCCAGGACGCCGTAGCCGTGCGAGTCCAGGTCGATCCACTTCAGGTGGCGGTTGGCCGCCTTCAGGGCGCCGGCGGCGACCAGGGAGACCGTCTGCGGGGCCACCTTCAGGAAGTCGTCCACGTTGTCGGAGGTCACCGAGGTGACCACGAACTCGGTGGCGACGCTGCCCGAAGCCGGGTAGGTGGCGGCCTCGTTGGGCACGTCGGCGGCCCAGGCGGAGTGGATGTCGCCGGTCAGGAAGACCGTGTTGCGGATGCCCTGGGCCTTCAGGTGGCCGAGCAGTTCGCGGCGGTCGTGGGTGTAGCCGTCCCACTGGTCGGGGTTGATCGCCAGGCCCTCGCCGGGGAGGCCGAGCAGCTTGGCCAGCGGGCGGAGCAGGTAGTCCGGAAGGGAGAGGAAGGCGACCGGCGAGATCATCACCGAGTTGCCGACCAGTCGCCAGGTGGTGTCGGAGGCGGACAGCCCGGCCTTCAGCCAGTCGAGCTGCGCCCGGCCGGTGATCGTACGGTCGGGGGAGTCGATGTCCCCGCTGCCGACCTTGGCCTGGGCGGTGCGGAACGAGCGCAGGTCGAGCAGCGAGAGGTCCGCCAGCTTGCCGTAGCGCAGCCGGCGGTAGGTGGTGCCGGCGATGGACGGGCGGACCGGCATCCACTCGAAGTACGCCTGCTTCGCCGCGGCGACCCGGGCCGCCCAGTCGCCCTCGGTGGCCGGGGTGTGGTTCTCGGCGCCGACCGAGGAGGCGTCGTTCGCGAACTCGTGGTCGTCCCAGATCGCGATGGTCGGGATGGTCGCGTGCAGGGCCTGGAGGTCCTGGTCGGTCTTGTAGTTGCCGTGCCGGGTGCGGTAGTCCGCGAGGTTCAGGATCTCGTGGGCCGGCAGGTGCGGGCGCACCACCTTGCCGGCCGCGCAGAACTCGCCCGTCTTGTACTCGTAGATGTAGTCCCCGAGGAAGAGGAACACGTCCAGGTCGCCCCGGGCGGCCAGGTGCCGGTAGGCGGCGAAGTAGCCCGCCTCCCAGTTGGCGCAGGAGGCGACGCCCAGGCGCAGCCGCTGCACGGCGGCGTCGGCCGCCGGCGCGGTGCGGGTGCGGCCGGTCGGCGAGGCGACGCCGCCGGCGGTGAAGCGGTACCAGTACGTGGTGTCGGGCCGCAGGCCGCGGGCGTCGACCTTCACGGTGTGGTCGGTGCCGGCCGAGGTGACCACCGTGCCGCTCGCCGCGACGGAGGCGAAGGCGCGGTCGGTGGCGAGCTCCCAGCGGACCTCGGTGTCCGCTCCGGCGCCCGAACCGGGCACGGCGGCCGGGGTGGGGGTCACCCGGGTCCACACCACGACACCGTCGGGGAGCGGGTCGCCGGAGGCGACGCCGTGGAGGAAGGCGGGAGCCTCGGCGGGCAGCGCGTCGGCGACGGCACGCTCGCCGAGCGCCAGCGGCAGGGTCGCCGCCCCGGCGGCGATGGCGGTGGCCTTCAGCACCTGGCGGCGGCGCGGGCGGGTGGTGGCGTCCGCGGGGGAATTGACATGTATGGGATGAGTCACGCGCTCAGGCTACCGCCCGGTAATGCGGCCTCACAGAGGTGGGACTGACTGTTCGTCGACTCTTCACCACGGCGTGGGTGCCGGCCCCGCCCGGCGCCCGCCAGGTCACCCGGCGGCCACGCGGCGGGCGGGGCGGCGGGCATGCGGAGCGAGCGGACGGGACCGGCGGCGGCAGGGGTCGCGGCGTGCGCCGAGGGCTACCGGGGGATCATGCGAGATCATGGGAGGCGACCCAGTCGAGATCGCGAAGGAATGCACCCGTGGCCCAGATCGTCCTCCTCCACTCCGCCTACGGGCTGCGCCCGGCCGTCCACGCGGCCGCCGACCGGCTGCGCGCCGCCGGTCACCAGGTGCACACCCCCGACCTCTACGACGGCCGGACCTTCGACACCGTCGAGGAGGGCATGGCGTACAAGGAGGAGCTCACCAACGACGAACTCCTGCGCCGAGCCGTCGCCGCCGTCGTCCCGCTGCTGACCCCCGCCAACGGCACCACGCCGCCGGACCGCCTCGTCTACGCCGGGTTCTCGCTCGGCGGCGCCCTCGCCCAGAACCTCGCCCTCGCGGACGAGCAGGCCAAGGGTCTGCTGCTCCTGCACGGGACCTCCGACATCCGCGACGACGCCGCCACCGCGATCCCCGTCCAGCTGCACGTGGCCGAGCCCGACCCCTTCGAGTCCGAGGACTGGTTGAACGCCTGGTACCTGCGGATGCGCAAGGCCGGAGCCGACGTCGAGGTGCACCGCTACCGGGGTGCCGGCCACATCTTCACCGACCCCGAGCTGCCCGACTACGACGCCGAGGCCGCCGAGCAGACCTGGGCCGCCGCACTGGACTTCCTGGCGGAACTGGACGACTGACGGGGGCGAGTGCCGGCCGCCGACCGACAATCATCGGCTGACGGCTGACGGCTGACGGCTGACGGCTGACGGCTGACGGCTGACGGCTGACAGATGTCAGACGCTGACTGACGGCGGTCCGATGACCGATGACGGATGCCCGATGACAGCCGATCGTCGTCGGCCCGCATTCGTCCCGCCGGCCCGCCCGTCACGTGTCGAGCACGGACAGGTCGAGCCGTCGGAGGCGCTCCGGGTCCGCGAGGACGTCGATCCCGACGATCAGTCCGCCCCGGACGGTGAAGCCCATCACCGAGAACGGTTCGCCCCGAGGTGCGGTGAGCAGCCCGGGCGTTCCGTTGACGAGCACCGGCTGGGCGAACCGCGCGGCCTGCGAGAAGGTGACCGCGCCCCGGGCGACGGCCGCCGCGCCGCGCACCGTCCGCGAGGCAGCGCCGAGGGCCGACCCGCCGTAGTCCGCACGGAGCACCACTTCGGGGTCGAGCACCGCCACCAGGGCGTCGAAGTCGCCGTCCCGGGCGGCGGCGAGGAAGGCGTCGACCACCTCGCGCTGCCGGGAGAGGTCGCCCTCCGCTGAGGGCGTGGCGCCCTGCACCCGGCGGCGGGCCCGGCTGGCGAGCTGCCGGGCCGCCGCCGGCGAGCGGTCCACGATCGGGGCGATCTCGTCGAACGGCACCGCGAACAGGTCGTGCAGCACGAACGCGAGGCGTTCGGCGGGCGGCAGCGTCTCCAGCACCACGAGCAGGGCGAGCCCGACCGAGTCCGCGAGCAGTGCCTGCTGCTCGGGGCCGGCCCCCTCCGGGCTGCTGATGATCGGGTCCGGCAGATGGACGTCCAGCGGGTCCTCGCGCCGCGTCCGGCGCGAACGCAGCATGTCCAGGCAGACCCGCCCGACGACCGTCGTCAGCCACCCGCCCAGGTTCCCGACGCCGTCCGACCCCGCCCGGCCGAGCCGCAGCCAGGCCTCCTGGACGGCGTCGTCCGCCTCGCTGAGCGAGCCCAGCATCCGGTAGGCCACGGCCCGCAGGTGGGTCCGGTGTTCCTCGAACCGCAGCGCCAGGAACTCCTGGTCGTTCATCGTCGTCAGCCTCCCGCTCGTGTGCCGTCACCGTGATGACGTACGAAACGGTGCGGATGTGACAGCGGCCCGCAGGTGGCAGGTGGCAGGTGGCAGGTGGCAGGCCGGCGCGGGTGCCGGTCAGCCGGGGTGGCGGTCCTCCGGCGCGGAGGCCGCCGGGGGCACGGGCGGCGGCGCGGCGGGCCGCGGCGGGGTGGACGGCTGGGCGGAAGCGTAGGGCTCCGAACCGTAGGAGGGGGTCGAACCGTAGGACGGGGGCGAACCGTAGGGCTGAGCGGAACCGTACGGCTGGACCGGGGCACCCGGCTGCGCCTGCTGCGGGGCGGCCTGCTGCGGCGCCTGCGGCTGGTACGAGAGGTACGGGTTCGCCGGAGGCGGGGCGGGGGCGTCGAACAGGACGGGTCCGCCGGAACGGGCGCCGGAGGGGATGGTGGATCGGGTGGCGGCCACCACGATCGCCACGACCACGGCCACCACGAGGATCAGCACCCGGGTGAGGTTGAGCAGCAGGTTGGTGAGCGGTTCGGCGAAGTGGCCGCGGCCGGACCCGTCCGTCAGCTGGCTGATCAGGAACACCCCCGAGGTGTAGGCGTCCACGGCGAACAGCACCACCGCGGCCGACCGTACCCAGCGCCCGCCGCTGAACGCCCCGATGGCCAGCGCCAGCAGCGCGACGGACAACCCGGTGTCGTAGCCGTAGAAGCCGACCGGGACGTCGAAGACGGCGTGCTCGTAGCTGAAGCCGAGCGCGACGGGCAGGTAGGAGACGCCCTCCCGGCTGATGTCGTAGGCGAGAACGCCCAGTTCGGAGAGGAGCAGCAGGGTCGACAGGATGCCGATGGCGACCAGGCCGCCACCGGTGCTCCGCCGTACGGGAGCCGCCCCCGGGTACCCGCCGGTCGGTACCGGTCGGTACGGGTCGAACGTCATGAAGTCCCCTTTGCGGTACCGGATTTCGCGTGGTCGGTCGAGGCTAGCGTGCCCTGATCGCCGGGGGAATACGACTGGTTCGCCGGGGAATGCGGCAGGTTCGGCGGGGAGCGCGGCGGGCCATGCGGCGTCGGTCTCGTCGGCCTCGTCGACTCCGTCGGCGGCCCGGGACCGGCGCCGCACCCCCGGCAGCCCCGGCCGCCACCGGCGGGAAATTCCGCGCAGCACCGCACGGCCCGGGCGTACCCTCGCGCGCATGGCATCCGATCCCCGGCACGGACACCCCGGACCAGCACCCCTCGGCCACCAGGGCGGAGGTGAGGTCGAACCTGACGGCGAGGGCGAACCCGGCGAGCGCAACGGCCCCGGCAAGCGCAACGGCCCCGGCGGGGCAGCGGGAGGTGGGCGTCCGGTCGTCCGTCGGGAGGTTGCCGCCGACCACCCGGCCGTCGGGGAGCTCCACACCCGGGCCTTCGGAGACGACGGGCGGGTCTCCCGGCTGGTGGACGCACTCCGGGTCGCCGGGGCGGGACCGGCGCCGATGTCCTTCGTCGCGGTGGCGGACGGCGCCGTGGTCGGGCACGTCCTGCTGAGCCACGGCCGGCTGGACGCCCCGCGCCGGATCGTCGACGTCCTCAGCCTCTCACCGCTGGGCGTGCTCCCGGAGTTCCAGGGCCGGGGCATCGGGACGCGGCTGATCGCCCACGCCCTCGCGGCGGCGGCGGAGGCCGGCGCGCCGCTGGTCTTCCTGGAGGGCGATCCGGGTTACTACCGCACCCGCGGGTTCGAGCCGGCCGGTCCCGCGGGCTTCCGCTCCCCGTCGCTGCGCATCCCCGAACCGGCGTTCCAGGTCGCCCGCCTGCCGGCCCACGAGCCCTGGATGACGGGCACCTTCGTGTACTCGGAGACCTTCTGGGCGCACGACTGCGTCGGCCTCCGCGACCCGGAGGCCTGACGGGGGCTCCGGACCTCGCCGCCTGACCGGGAGGCCCGACGGGGGAGGGATCGCCTCCGAGGAGCACACGGGACGCGGGCGCGGCCCCGGGGCGGGCCTCCTGACGGAGGGTCGCCCCGGGGCCGCGCCCGGTCTCTCGCCGTACCGGTCTCTCGCCGTACCGGTCTCTCGCCGTACCGGTCTCGCGCGATGTCGGTCCGCCCCCGCGGATCAGCGCGGGGGAGGTCCGGGCGGGGCTACTTCGGCGCCTGCGAGATCCGCACCATGTTGCCGGAGGGGTCGCGGAAGGCGCAGTCGCGCGGGCCCCACGCCTGGTCGATCGGCTCCTGGAGCACCTCGGCGCCGGAGGCCCGGAGCTTCTCGAAGGCGGCGTCGACGTCGTCCGCGCGGAAGACGAAACTCGGCAGCACGCCCTTGGTCAGCAGCGCCTGGAGGGCGTCGCCGTCGGCCTGGGAGCGGCCGGCGTGCGGCTCGGAGAGCACGATCTCCAGGCCCGGCTGGGCCGCGCTGCCGAGGGTGACCCAGCGGAAGCCGCCCGAGGCGACGTCGTTGCGCTCCTCCAGGCCGAGCGCGTCGCGGTAGAAGGCGAGCGACTCGTCCACGTCGTTGACGGTGATGTTGCAGTACTGAAGTGCGATGTCCATGCGAGCCACGTTAGGCGGCGCTCGGATCGCCCGCTTCTCGAATCCTGCTCGCCGGCGGCCCCGTCCTGAGGGGCCGGGTGCGGACCTTCGCCACGCACGCGGGCATCGCCTCCACCGCCGAGTGCTCGCGGGTCCGGTACGCGCTCGGCGTCTCGCCCACCACCTCGGTGAAGCGCGAACTGAACGATCCGAGCGAGGTACAGCCGACCGTCATGCAGGCGTCGGTCACGCTCATCCCGGCCCGCAGCAGCGCCATCGCGCGCTCGATCCGGCGGGTCATGAGGTAGTTGTACGGCGTCTCGCCGTAGGCCGCCCGGAACTGCCGGGAGAAGTGCGCGGGGGACATCAGCGCGTGCCGGGCCATCGTGGGCACGTCGAGCGGGCGGGCGTAGTCCCGGTCGATCAGGTCCCGGGCCCGCCGCAGGTGCGCCAGGTTGGCGAGCTCCTCGGGGGTCATGGGTCCAGGGTACGGCGCGGCTGCGCCCCGGCGGGTGGGGTCGTCGGGGCCGGGGAGGAATCCGCGGGTCGGGGCGGGGGACCGCTTCCGCGGGTCGGGGCCGCCGCCCGGGAGCGGACCGCGGCCCCGACCCGACACCGTGGATCCGGCCTCACAGCCCCGGGATGCGGCCGTTGCGGAACAGGTCGACGAAGATCTGGTGGTCCTGGCGGGCGCGGGCGCCGTAGGCGTGGGCGAAGTCGACCAGCATGCCGGTGAAAGCGCTCTCATCCTTTCCGATCGCGGTGTCGATGGCGTGTTCGGTGGAGAACGGCACCAGGGTGTGGCCGCTGGAGGACTCGTCCGCGGCGGCGTGCATGGTGGCGGTCGCGCGGCCGAGGTAGTCGATCACCGAGTGGAGGTCGGCCTGCTCGTTGAGGTCGGTCCAGTCGAGGTCGGTGGCGTACGGGGAGACCTCGGCGACCAGCTGCCCCCGGCCGCGCAGCGAGGCGTAGCCGAGCCAGGGGTCGCTGTGGGCCTGGAGGGCGCGCTGCGAGATGACGGTGCGGTGGCCCTCGTGCTCGAAGTACTCCCGGATCTCGGGGTCGGTGACGTGCTGGGAGACGGCCGGGGTCTGACCCTGCTTCATGTAGATGATGACGTCGTTCTCCAGGGCGTCGGTGTGGCCCTCCAGCAGCAGGTTGTAGGAGGGCAGTCCGGCGCTGCCGATGCCGATGCCGCGGCGGCCGACGACGTCCTTGACCCGCAGGGCGTCCGGGCGGGTGCGGGTGGCGGTCGGCAGGGTGGTCAGGTAGGCCTCGAAGGCGGTGAGCACCTCGGCCCGGGTGGCCTCGTCGAGTTCGAAGGCGCCCCCGCCCTTGCGGAAGCGGCGGTCGTACCCGTCGATGACGGTCTCGGAGTCCAGCAGCGCGACCCGGGTCTGCAGGCGGGCGCGGCGCAGGGTCTCCAGGATCGGGCCGGTGGCGGTGTCCAGGGTGACGGCGGCGCCCTCGTCGCCGCGGACCAGGGCGGAGATCCGTGCGCGGTACGCGGCGGCGAAGGTGCCGACCAGTTCGGTGATGGTGCGGTCGGAGAGCGCCTTGGCGTAGCCGATCAGGGCCAGGCTGGCGGCCAGCCGCTGGACGTCCCAGGTGAAGGCGCCGACGTAGGCCTCGTCGAAGTCGTTGACGTTGAAGACCAGCCGGCCCTCGGAGTTGAGGTAGCTGCCGAAGTTCTCGGCGTGCAGGTCGCCGTGGATCCAGACCCGGCTGGTGCGCCCGTCCAGGAACGCGGCGCCGTACGCCTCGTAGGGCTCGGTGGTGAGGTCGGCGTAGAAGAGGCCGGCGGTGCCCCGGTAGAAGGCGAAGGCGGAGGCGGCCATCTTGCGGAACTTCACCCGGAACGCGGCCGGGTCCTGGGCCAGCAGCTCGCCGAAGGCGGCGTCGAAGACCCGCAGGATGGTCTCGGCGCGCTCGGGTTCGCGGAGGGCGGCGGTGAGCTGGTCGGGCATGGGCGTGTCCTTCTGTGACGCATGGCCGTCCCCGCGCGGGGACGAGTCGGCGGGCGTGGCCATCCGGGAGACTATCGCTCCGGCGACGGCGTCCCGTACCGGTGCCGGACGGTGCGTCGTGCGACGCCGTGCGTGGGGCGCCGGCGGCCCCCGGTCGGCTGGCCGCGGTGCGATCCGATGCCGCCTCCCGCTGATGATCCTTGTGCCGATTGCGCGTCAGGTCACTTCTGTAGCAGTTCAGTTGGCATTGTTGACGCGCTCATTCAACGATGTAAAACTCGCTGCGCGGTCTGGACCAGTTCTACAGAGAGCGCTCTCTCCCCGTAAGGCAGGCCCCACCCCGCCACGGATCAGAGGAGTTCAACGGTGCGGAACATCGTTGCCCGGGTGGCTGTCGCCACCCTCATGACCCTGTCCACCCTCGGCCTCGGCGTCTCCGCCGCCTCGGCCGACGACCGTACGAGCGCCACCACCGCCGACCAGGCCCGGCCGCTGTCGCCCGGCCTCACCGAGGCACTCCGGCGCGACCTCGGCCTCACCGAGGGTCAGGCCGCCCGCCGGCTGGCCCGGGAGGACGCGGCGGCCCGGCTGACACCCCGGGCCGAACAGCTCGCCGGCCCCGCCTACGCCGGCTCCTGGTACGACGCCGACCGGGAGGCCCTCGTGGTCGCGGTCACCGACGCGGCGCACAGCGCGGCCCTGCGGGCGGCTGGGGCCGAACCGGTCCTCGTCCGGCACTCGCAGGCGGAGCTCGACGCCGCCAAGGCCGCCGTCGACGCCCGCTCCCGCAGCTCCGCCGCCCCGGCGGGGGTGAGCAGTTGGCGGGTCGACCCCCGGCGCAACAGCGTGGTGATCGAACTCGCCCCCGGCGCCCGGCAGGACGCCCGGGTGGCGGCCTTCGTCGCCGCCGCCGAGCAGGCCGGCCCGGTGGCCGTCGAGGAGCAGAGCGCCGACCGTACGCCGCGCACCCTGTCGGCCGGCGTGGTCGGCGGGGACCCGTACTACATCAACGGCAACACCCGTTGCTCGATCGGCTTCGCGGTGCAGGGCGGCTTCGTCAGCGCCGGGCACTGCGGCGGCGCGGGGAGCAGCGTGGTCGGCTGGGACGGTTCGGCGATGGGCTCGTTCGCCGGCTCGTCCTTCCCCGGCAACGACTACTCGTTCATCCGGATCGGCAACGGCTGGTGGACCGTCCCGGTGGTGCTCGGCTGGGGCACCGTCAGTGACGTGCTGGTCCGCGGGTCCTGGCAGGCGCCGGTCGGCTCCTCGGTCTGCCGCTCCGGCTCCACCACCCACTGGCACTGCGGCACGGTGCAGGGCCTCAACGAGACGGTGAACTACAGCCAGGGCGCGGTCTACCAGGTGACCCGCACCAGCGTCTGCGCCGAGCCGGGCGACTCCGGCGGCTCCTTCATCACCGGCGACCAGGCGCAGGGCGTGACCTCCGGCGGCTGGGGCAACTGCAGCAGCGGCGGCCAGACCTGGTTCCAGCCGGTGAACGAGATCCTCTCGGTCTACGGCCTCTCGCTGGTCACGGCCTGACCTGCCGAGGGCCCGACCCCCGCGGCCGGTACGGTACCGGCCGCGGGGGGACGGCCACGCCGGTCCGGGGCCGCCGCGCACCGGTGGCGGCGGCCCCGAACCGGCATACCCAAACCGGCGTACCGAACCGGCGTACCGACCCCCGGTCAGATGCTCCAGGCGGAGGGCCCGAGCAGCGTCTTCACCTCGCTGGCGAAGGCGTTGTCGGTGTTGACCAGGAAGCCGAGCTCGTACAGGACGTTCTTCTGCCGGCTGGTGGTGAGCAGGCGCACCGGTACGTCGCCGGGGTGGGCCCGCAGTGAGCGCTTGAGCTCGCGGATCATGTGCGGGTTGACCTTGGTCTCGGGCACGGTGATCTGGATCGGCGGCTTGCCGCCGTGCTCGGCGGAGGAGATGTCGAGCTGGACGATCTCCTGCCCGAAGATGCTCAGCGAGCCGTCGCGCTCGTTGAGCCGGCCGCGGGCCGAGATGACGTTGTCCTCGACCATCTGGTCGGCCATCAGGTTGTAGGTGGCGGGGAAGAACAGCACCTCGACCGAGCCGTCGCGGTCGGCCAGGGTGATGATCGCCCAGGCGTTGCCCGCCTTGTTGATCCGCCGGTCGACCGAGGTGATCAGGCCGGCGAGCTTGACCTCGCCCTCGGTGCGGCCGGAGCCGAGGAGTTCGGCGATGGAGATGTCGCGGTTGCGGGAGAGGATGTGCTCGGCGCCGTCCAGCGGGTGGCTGGAGACGTACAGGCCGAGCATCTCCCGCTCCAGGCTGAGCAGTTGCTTGCGCGGCCATTCGCGGTCGGTGAGCTCGAAGTCCAGGCCGATGGTCGGGATGTCCTCGCCGGTGTCCATCGCGCCGAACAGGTCGTCCTGGCCGATGGCCTGCTGCTTCTTGACGCCCGTGACGGCGTCGATGGCGTTCTCGTGGACGGTGGTCAGCGACAGGCGGGTGTGTCCGAGCGAGTCGAAGGCGCCGGCCTTGATCAGCGAGTCGATGGTGCGCTTGTTGCACACCACCAGCTCGACCTTGTCCAGGAAGTCCGCGAAGGAGGTGTACTTGCCCTTCTCGCCGCGGGTCCTGACCAGCGACTCGATGACCGGCACGCCGACGTTGCGGACGGCCTTGAGGCCGAAGCGGACGTCGTTGCCGACGGCGGTGAAGTCGACCACGGACTCGTTGACGTCCGGCGAGAGGATCTTGATGCCCATCTGGCGGCACTCCGCCAGGTAGACGGCCATCTTGTCCTTGTCGTCCGCCACCGAGGTCAGCAGGGCGGCCATGTACTCGGCCGGGTAGTTGGCCTTGAGGTACGCGGTCTGGTACGAGACCAGGCCGTACGCGGCGGAGTGCGATTTGTTGAACGCGTAGCCGGCGAACGGGACCAGCACGTCCCAGACCGCCTGGATCGCCTCGTCCGAGTAGCCGCGCTCCTTGCAGCCCGCGTGGAAGGGGACGAACTCCTTCTCCAGGACCTCCTTCTTCTTCTTGCCCATCGCGCGGCGGAGCAGGTCGGCCTGTCCGAGGCTGTAGCCGGCCAGCACCTGCGCGGCTCGCTGCACCTGCTCCTGGTAGACGATCAGACCGTAGGTGGGGCCGAGGACCTCCTTGAGGGGCTCCTCCAGCTCCGGGTGGATCGGGATGATCTCCTGCTGGGCGTTCTTGCGCAGCGCGTAGTTGGTGTGCGAGTTCATGCCCATCGGGCCGGGCCGGTACAGCGCCGAGACGGCGGAGATGTCGGCGAACTCGGTGGGCTTCATCAGCTTGAGCAGGGCCCGCATGGGGCCGCCGTCGAGCTGGAACACGCCCAGGGTGTCGCCGCGGGCCAGCAGCTCGTACGTGGTCGGGTCGTCGAGGGCGATCTTCTCGATGTCGACCTCGACACCGCGGTTGGCCTTCACGATCTTGATGCAGTGGTCGATGATGCCCAGGTTCCGCAGACCCAGGAAGTCCATCTTGATCAGGCCCATGGCTTCGCACGACGGGTAGTCGAAGCCGGTGATGATCACGCCGTCCTTGTCCCGCATGTGCAGCGGGACGAGTTCGAGCAGCGGGGTCGAGGAGAGGATGACGGCGGCGGCGTGCACGCCGGTGCCGCGGATCAGGCCCTCGATGCCCAGCCCGGTGTCGATGATCTTCTTGACGTCGGGCTCGTTCTGGTAGAGCGCCCGGATCTCGGTGCCCTCGTTGTACCGGGGGTGCTTCTCGTTGAAGAGGTCCGCGAGCGGGACGCCCTTGCCCATCACGTCCGGCGGCATCGCCTTGGTGATCCGGTCGCCCATCGCGAAGGGGTAGCCGAGGATGCGGTTGGCGTCCTTGACGGCGGCCTTGGCCTTGATGGTGCCGAAGGTGTTCACCTGGGCGGTGTACTCGGCGCCGTACTTGTCGGTGACGTAGCGCACCATCTGGTCGCGCTGGCGGTCGTCGAAGTCGATGTCGACGTCCGGGGGGTTGATGCGCTCGGGGTTCAGGAACCGCTCGAAGAGGAGGTCGTGCTCCAGCGGGTCCAGCTCGGTGATCCGGGTGAGGTACGAGACCATCGAGCCGGCCGCGGAGCCACGGCCCGGGCCGACCGGGATGCCGTTGTCGCGGGCGTACTGGCAGATGTCGGCGACCACGAGGAAGTACGCGTCGAAGCCCATCGGGGAGATGACGCCCATCTCCAGCTCGACCCGGTCCAGCACCTCCTGGCTCGGGTTGTCGCCGTAGCGGACCTGCAGGCCGGCCTTGATCTTCTGGCGCAGGAAGGACGCCTGGGTCTCGCCCTCGGGGACGTCGAACTGCGGCATCCGGTCGACGTAGTTGAAGACCTCGTCGTACGGCTCGATCCGCTCGGCGATCGCCAGGGTGTTGGCGCAGGCCTCCGGGAGCTCGCTGAACAGCGCCTGCATCTCGTCGGCGGTCTTGACGTAGTAGCCGTCGCCGTTGAACTTGAAGCGGTTCGGGTCGTCCTTGTTCTTGCCCACGCCGACGCAGAGCAGGCTGTCGTGGGCGTCCGCCTGGTCCGCGGTCACGTAGTGCGAGTCGTTGGTGGCCAGCAGCGGGATGTTCAGCTCCCTGGCCAGCCGCAGCAGGTCCTGGCGGACGTCCCGCTCGATGGACAGGCCGTGGTCCATCAGCTCCAGGAAGTAGTTCTCCCGGCCGAAGATGTCCTGGTAGGCGCCGGCGGCCTTGACCGCCTCCTCGTACTGGCCGAGCCGCAGGCGGGTCTGCACCTCGCCGGAGGGGCAGCCGGTGGTGGCGATGATCCCGGTGGAGTTCGCGGCGATCAGCTCGCGGTCCATCCGGGGCTTCATGTAGTAGCCCTCCATCGACGCGAGCGAGGAGAGCTTGAAGAGGTTCCGCAGGCCGGTGACGTTCTGCGCCCACATGGTCATGTGGGTGTAGCGGCCGCCGCCGGAGACGTCCTTGCCGCCCTCGCCGTCGGCGCTCACCTGCCGCTGCCCGCCCGGTGCCCAGAAGGTCGGCTTCTTGTGGAAGCGCGAGCCGGGCGCCACGTACGCCTCGATGCCGATGATCGGCTTCACGGCGCCGTCGAGCTTCTTCGCGCTCTGGAAGAACTCGTACGCGCCGAACATGTTGCCGTGGTCGCTCATCGCGATGGCGGGCATGCCCTGCCGCTGGGCCTCCGCGAACAGCTTGCCGTTCTTCGCGGCCCCGTCCAGCATCGAGTACTCGGTGTGGACATGCAGGTGAACGAAGCTGTCGGCCACGTGGGAATGACTCCTCGGACATAGATCTCCGGCGGGGGAAACCCCCACCCTAGCGCGGTCCGAAGATCGATTCCCGGTGCCTGACGGGGTGTCCGGGACGGGTGCGACAGTGACCGTCACTGCCCGTCGCCGGGTGGCGACCGAGCCGGTTCGGGGCCGCCCGGTGACCGGATCCGGTGCCCGCCCGCGGCCCGCCCGGTCCGCTGTGAGACCGGTCACGCCGACGGCCCCCCGGACGCCCGCGGCCCGTCGGCCACCGGCGCCCGGCAGGCCGCCCTCAGCCCTCCTTGACCACCACGGTGGTCGCCGCCTTGTCGTGCAGGCACTGCTGGAACGGCTTGTCCCACAGCTGCCACAGCACGTCCACCAGCGCGAACAGGCTGCCGACGCAGTAGACGGCGGACGGCAGCCCGTAGAGGGCGGCGCGGGTCCACAGGGCGCCGTCGGTGGGCCGCCCGCCGTGCTGCAGGGACACCACCCGGATCCGCATCGCCTTCTTGCCCACGGTCTGGCCCTGCTGGGTGAGCAGCATGACGATCTCGTACCCGAAGGTCGCCAGCCCGAGCAGCAGGTACAGCGCGATCGAGCCGGTGCTCGCCACCAGTGCCCAGAGGATCACGCACGGGATCAGCAGGACGGCGAAGTCGATCAGCCGCGCGAGGAACCGGTCACCGGGGGAGGCCAGGGCGCGGGTCCCCGGCGCGGGCGGCCCGCCGTACGGGCCGGGCGCGGCCAGCCACTGCGGCCAGGCCGCCTGCTGCGGGCCGTAGCCGGGCGGGGCGTAGCCGGGCTGGCCGTACGGCGGCTGCCCGTACCCGGGTTGGGCGGGCGGCTGCTGCCCGTAGCCCGGCTGCGCGTAGGGCTGCTGCTCGTACCCGGGTTGGGCGGGTTGCGGCTGCTGCCCGTAGCCGGGCTGGGCGTAGGGCTGCTGCTCGTACCCGGGCTGGCCGTAGGGCTGCTGCGGCGGCGGGGGAGGCCCGTACCCGGGCTGTCCGGCGGCGGGTTGCGGCTGCCCGTACGGCGGTTGCTGGCCGTACGGCTGCGGTTGCCCGGGCGGGGGCTGCGGTTGCCCGGGTGGTGGTTGCTTGCCGTACGGGGTCTGGCCGTACGGGTTGTCGGGGTCGGACGGATAGCCGTATCCCGGCGTGTTGTGAGTGCTCATGTTCCCGGCTCGCTCGTCGTTGCGTGTCCAGCCCGTTGTAGCCGTGCCGGGGCGCGCCCGGGGGGCGTTCGCGGCAATCCGCCCGTGGGCGGGCGGCTGCCGGTCGGGCCCGCCGTACCCGCCCGGCGCGGCTCAGCTCCAGCGGTAGCGGAGCTTCAGCCGGTCGACCACCAGGTTGAACCGGGCCCGGTCGAGGGCGCAGGCCTCGCGGCGCATCCCCTCGTCGTGCACCCGCAGCACCCGCTCCAGTGAGACCCAGGAGTCCCGGCCGGTGCGGTCCCAGGGGCCCGCGCCGATCGGCACCCAGTCGCCGTCCGAGGAGTGCGCCTTGCTGGAGAGCATCACGGTGAGCAGCGTCCCGCCCGGCTCGCGCGCGACCACCAGCACCGGGCGGTCCTTGCCCCGGCCGTCGTTCTCCTCGTAGGGGACCCAGGTCCAGACGATCTCGCCCGGGTCCGGGTCGCCGTCGTGCGCCGGGGCGTACTCGGTGCGGACGGGGCCGATCCGCGAAGGGTCGACCTCGCTGGTCGCGTGGGGGCCCCGGGCACCCGGGGCCTGCTCGGATCGGTGCGTCAATTCGGCCATGCGCGCAGGCTAGTGACCGCCCGCGAGGTGATCAAGGCCGATCCGGTGAATTCGACCGGGAGCCCGGCCCGGCCGGGGGCGGGCCGGTGCTCAGGGCGCGGTGTCCGGAGCCGGGCGGCCGGTGTCCAGGCCCGGCGGCAGCGCGGTGCGCAGGGCCGCGGAGAAGGCGGCCACCGCCGGGTGTGCGGCCGCGCCGCTGCGGAACGCCGTCCGGGTGCGGCGGCACATCGCCAGCCGGGTCAGGGTGACGCCCGCGAGCTCCTCCGGAGCGCCCAGCCGGGGCACCAGGGCGACCCCCTGGCGGGCCGCCACCAGGGCCAGCACGGTGGCGAACTCGTCGACCTGGTGGCGCACCCGGGGAGTGAAACCGGCCGCCTCGCAGGCCCGTTCGGCCATCGTCCGGCAGAGCGTGCCGGGGGTGCCCATGATCCACGGCGACCGCCGCCAGCGGCCGATCGGATCCGGGCCCGCGAGGACGGTGCGCGACGCCGTCGCGGCGATCCGGGTGCCGGCGCCGCCCGCCCCGGCCGCCCCGGCCGCCTCCACCGCCGCGTCCGCGCCCGCCGGGTCCTCGCCGGCCGGCGACGCCAGGTACATCGCCTCGCTGAACAGCGGATCGGTGCTCAGGCCCGGTTCCTCCGGCGAGGGGACGAAGTCGTAGTCGTGCACGAGCGCGACGTCCAGCTCGCCGGCCCGCAGGGCGTCGGCGACCCGGGCCGGGTCCATCTCGGCGACCATCGGCTCCAGTCCGGGGTGGTCGCGCGCCAGTGCGATCAGCGCGCCGGGGATGATGGCCCGGGCGGCGGACGGGAAGGTGCCGATCCGCAGCGGCCCCGCCAACCCCTGCCGGGCGTCCGCCAGTTCGGCTCCGGCCAGCTCCAGCCGCGCCAGCACCGCCTCGGTGTGGCGGACGAGGTTGCGCCCGGCCGGGGTCAGCGCGACCCGGCGTCCGGTGCGCTCCAGCAGGGGCACCCCGGCCTCCCGCTCCAGCACCGAGAGCTGCTGGGAGACGGCGGACGGACTGAAGGCGAGCGCCTCGGCCACGGCGGCGATGGTGCCGCGGTGGGCGAGCTCCCTGAGCAGGCGCAGGCGTCGTACGTCGAGCATCGGCTCAGCTTACGGTTCTCGCCACAAATATGAACTGGACCCGGTGATCGGGTACCGGCGAGGCTGATCACCATGAACCACACCCAGCTGCGCGGGATCCTCGTCCCCCTCGTCACGCCGTTCGCCACCGACGGCTCGGTCGCCCGCCCTGCCCTGGAGGCGCTGGCCCACACCGCCCTGGACGAGGGCGCCACCGGCCTGGCCGCCCTCGGCACCACCGCCGAGGCGGCCGCGCTCGACGAGGCCGAGCGCCGCGCGGTCGTCGAGGTGGTCGCCGGGGTCTGCCGCGAGCGCGGTGCCACCCTGCTGGTGGGCACCGGCGGCGCGGGCACCCGCGGGGCCGGCGAGGCACTGCTCGCGCTCGCCAAGAACACCCCCGAGGCGGCGGCCGCGATGGTGACCGTCCCGGCCTTCACCCGGCCGGGCGAGGCCGGCGTGGTCGCGCACTTCCGCCGGCTGGCGGAGGTCAGCCCCGTCCCGCTGGTGCTCTACCACGTCCCGTACCGCACCGGGCAGCAGCTGGGCGCCGCCGCACTGCTGGAGCTCGCCGCCGTCCCCGGCGTCGCGGGTGTGAAGTACGCCGCCGGCGGCATCGACCAGGACACCGTCGAACTGCTCGGCCGCGCGCCGGCCGGCTTCGCCGTGCTGGCCGGCGACGACGCCTTCGTCTCCCCGCTGCTGGCGCTCGGCGCCGCGGGCGGGATCCTGGCCTCGGCCCACCTGGCGACCGCCCGCTTCGTCGAACTCGCCGACGCCTGGCAGGCCGGTGACGTCGCCCGCGCCCGGCCGCTCGGCCACCGGCTCGCGGGGCTGGCCCTGGCCTCCTTCGCCGCCCCCAACCCGACCGTGATCAAGGGCGTGCTGCACGCCCAGGGCCGGATCCCCACCCCCGACGTCCGGCTGCCGCTGCTGCCCGCCGCCCCCGCCGAGGTCGCTGCCGCGCTCGCGCACACGGAGCAGCTGGCGGGTTGAGCCCGGCGGGCATTTCGCGGGGCGGACCGGAGGGGGCCGTTCACGCCTTGGAATGCCTGGCGGCCCCGGCCCGGGGACAGGGCATGATGGGCAGAGTGCGGCTGTGAACAGCAGGAACATCCAGATGGAGGAGTAGTCGGATGAGGATCGGCATTGTTGGGGCCACCGGCCAGGTAGGCGCCGTGGTGCGCGGCATCCTGGCAGAGCGCGCGTTCCCGGTGGAGCAGCTGCGGCTGTTCGCATCGGCCCGTTCGGCCGGGCGCACGCTGCCGTGGCAGGACACCGAGATCACCGTCGAGGACGCGGCCACGGCCGACTACAGCGGCCTGGACATCGTGATCTTCTCGGCCGGCGGCTCGACCTCGAAGGAGCTGGCGCCCAAGGTGGCCGCGGCCGGCGCGGTCGTGATCGACAACTCCTCGGCCTGGCGCCGCGACCCCGAGGTCCCGCTGGTGGTCTCCGAGGTCAACCCGGAGGCGATCGCCGACCGCCCCAAGGGCATCATCGCCAACCCCAACTGCACCACCATGGCCGCCATGCCCGTGCTGCGCCCGCTGCACGAGGAGGCGGGGCTGACCGCCCTGGTCGCCACCACCTACCAGGCCGTCTCCGGCTCCGGGCTGGCCGGCGTCGCCGAGCTGCACACCCAGGCCTCCAAGGTGGTCGGCGAGGCCGACCGCCTCACCCACGACGGCGAGGCCGTGGAGTTCCCGGCCCCGGCCGTCTACCAGCGGCCGATCGCCTTCAACGTGGTGCCGCTCGCCGGCAACCTGGTCGACGACGGCTCCTTCGAGACCGACGAGGAGCAGAAGCTCCGCAACGAGTCCCGCAAGATCCTGGGCATCCCGGAGCTCAAGGTCTCCGGCACCTGCGTGCGGGTCCCGGTGTTCTCCGGCCACTCGCTGCAGATCAACGCCCGCTTCGCCGGCCCGATCAGCGTCGAGCGCGCCTACGAGCTGCTGAAGGACGCCCCCGGCGTGGAGCTCTCCGAGATCCCCACCCCGCTCCAGGCGGCCGGCAAGGACGCCTCGTACGTGGGCCGGATCCGGGTGGACGAGACGGTCGACAACGGCCTCGCGCTCTTCCTCTCCAACGACAACCTGCGCAAGGGCGCCGCCCTGAACGCCGTGCAGATCGCCGAGCTGGTCGCCGCCGAGCTGAGCTGACCCGACGGACGAGGTCCGAGGCCCCACCCGCCGTCCGTGCGGGTGGGGCCTCGTCGGCTCCGGGCCCGCCCGACCCCACCCGGCGCACGTCGACGCCGGCGGGGCGACCACCTGCGCCGACACCGACGCGAGCCGGCGCACGCCGGCGCGGTGCGCCGTCCCCGTACGAAGGGATCGGCCGGTCGGGGTGCGGCGTGGACGGCGGAGGTTCACCGCCCGAAGCCTGGGTAAAGGAGATCCCAACGATCGGGCGGGCCCGGGCGCGGCCGGTCGTGGCGATCGGCGTGGTTCGTGACACCGCGGCCGGGCCGGTCGGGCAGACTGCTCCCTACGCCGCGCGCCGGGCCCCGCCCGAGCGCTGGGCGGACCGCGCCCGCTCGGGGCCGCCGGCCGGCGGCGCCGAACCCGGGGCCGACCGGAAAGAGGTGCGGACGTGGACCGCTGTGTCGTCCTGGTGGATGCCGGGTACCTGCTGGGCGCCGCCGCCAGCCTGCTCGCGGGGGACCCGTCCCGCTCGCGGGTGACGGTGGACCACACCGCCCTGATCGCCGCGCTGCGCGAACGCGCCGAGGACGAGACCGGGCTGCCGCTGCTGCGCATCTACTGGTTCGACGCCGCCCCCGACCGGCGCCCGATGCCCGAGCACCGCCGGCTGCGGGTGCTGCCCAGGGTCACCGTCCGGCTCGGGGCGCTGACCCGGGCCGAGGGACGCTGGGTGCAGAAGGGCGTGGACGCCGCGATGCACGCCGAACTCTCCGAACTCGCCCGCAACCGGGCCTGCGCGGACGTCGTGCTGATCACCGGCGACGGCGACCTGCTGCCGGGCATGATGTCGGCCAAGGAACACGGCGTCGTGGTGCACCTGTGGGCGCTGCAGGCCGCCGACGGGGACTTCAACCAGTCCGAGGACCTGGTCGGCGAGGCCGACGAGCGGCGGGTGCTGGACCGCGAGTGGATCGAGCGCTGGGTCAGCCCCCGCGAGACCCAGCCGGTCTTCCCCGCTCCGGGGCCGCGCCCCGAGATCGCCAAGATCCTCTCCGCCCCGCCCGCCGCCCGACCGCCCGCCGCGCCCTCCGTACCGGCGCGCCCGCGCCCGGCCGCCGCGATGGCCGGCGCCGCGGTGGGCCGCATGACCGGCCCCGCGATCCCCGGCCCCACCACCGGCGGGCAGACGGTGGCCGTGAACGGGCTCAAGGTCGTCCCCACCCCCAAGGACCTCGCCGGCCGCGCGCCCGCCCCGGCGGCGGCGCACGCGGTCGGGGCGGCGGCCGGCGGCCCCGTCCTGCGCTGGTCCTCCGACCGGGGCTGGGTCGACCGGCCCGGCGCCGACACCGCCGGCGCCGGCGACGCCCTGCCCACCCTCGCCCAGCTCACCACCGCCGAGCAGCGCTGGGCCGACCGCGAGGAGGACATCACCTCCGTCGGCGGCGACGCCCACGAGGTCGGCCAGGTCTTCGCCCGCCGCTGGACGGAGCGCCTGGGCGACGCCGAGCGGCTCACCGTCCTGTGGCCCGACTACCCGCGCATCCCGCACCGGGTGGACGGCGAGCTGCTCCGCTACGCCGCCCGCTTCGGCCTGCTCGCCCACAAGGACGACCAGATCGACGAGCACGACCGGTATGCGATCCGGGCGGGCTTCTGGAAGGAGCTCGCCGCCCGCGTCCCCGGTGGCGACCTGATCGTCGTCGACGACTGATCCCGCCCCGGGTCCACGCCCGATCCACGCCGGACCCACGCCGGATCCGCGCCGGATCCACGTCCGATCCACGCCGGTTCCGCGCCGGCCCGCGCACCGGGCCGGATTCGCCGGATCAGGCCCCCTTGTCCGGTTCTGGCACCCCAGCGCGTAGAGTCTTCGCTCGTGAGCGAGACCGACCGGCGGACACCACGCGCCGCGCCCCGGGGCGAGGCCGCCGGTACGCCGGGGCGGCGTGCCGGGCGCTGCTGCGCCGTGCGCGACCTGGTGAAGACGTACCCCGCCGGCCGGGGCTCCGGCGCCGGACCGATCCGCGCCAACGACGGCATCAGCCTGGACATCCGCGAGGGCGAGGTGTTCGGACTGCTCGGGCCCAACGGGGCCGGCAAGTCCACCCTGGTCCGCCAGCTCACCGGGTTGCTGCGCCCGGACAGCGGCAGCGTGGAGATCCTCGGCCACGACGTGGTCCGCCACCCCGAGCGGGCGGCGCGGCTGCTCGCCTACCTCGGCCAGGAGTCCAGCGCGCTGGACGAGCTCACCGTGTCGCTGGCCGCCGAGACCACCGGCCGGCTGCGCGGCCTCAGCCGCTCGCAGGCCCGCGGCCAGGCCGCCGACGTGCTCACCGAACTCGGCCTGGAGGGCATCGCCGCCCGGCCGCTCGCCAAGCTCTCCGGCGGCCAGCGCCGGCTGGCCTGCTTCGCCGCGGCCCTGGTGGGGGAGCGCCCGCTGCTCGTCCTGGACGAGCCGACCACCGGCATGGACCCGGTCGCCCGGCGGGCCGTCTGGTCCGCCGTCGACCGGCGCCGCGCCGAGCACGGCGTGACCGTCCTGCTGGTCACCCACAACGTCATCGAGGCGGAGACCGTGCTCGACCGGGTCGCGGTGGTGGACGAGGGCCGGGTGATCGCCTGTGACACCCCCGGCGGGCTCAAGGCCCTGGTCGACGGCGACGTCCGGCTCGACCTGGTCTGGCGCACCGAGGCACCCATGGACGTGCCGGCCGTCGCCCGGCTCGCCGAGCGGGCCGAGCGCACCGGCCGCCGCTGGACCGTGCGCACCAGCCCCGAGCAGGCCCGCGAACTGGTCGCGGCCGTCACCACCGGCCCCGCCTTCGCAGCCCTGGACGACTTCACCCTGGCCACCCCGAGCCTTGAGGACGCGTACCTCAAGCTGGGCGGCCGCCACGGAGGACTGGCCAAGTGACCCTGCTCTCCGCCCCGCCACAGACCACGGCCGCCCCCGCGCCCGCCCCGCTGGCGCCCGCCGCCCGGCTGCTGCCGGCGCTGGCCGCCGTCTACCGGGCCCAGCTGGCCCGGGCCCGGGTGGCCCGGATCCCGCTGCTCTTCGTCGCGACCTTCCAGTCGCTCGGCATCCTGGTGATGATGCGCGGGGTCGTCGACCCGGGGAACAACGCCGCCGCGCACGGCGTGGTGGCCGGCTCCAGCGTGCTGGTGGTCGCCTTCGTCGCGCTCAACCTGCTCGCCCAGTACTTCGGCCGGCTGCGGGCCACCGGCGGGTTGGACCACTACGCCACCCTGCCCGTCCCGGCCGCCTCGGTGGTGCTGGGCGCCGCCGCCGCGTACGCGTCCTTCACGCTGCCCGGGGCACTGGTCACGGCCGCCGCCGGGGCCTGGATGTTCGAGCTGCCGCTGGCCCACCTCTGGGTGCTGCTGGCGGTGGTGCCGCTGGCCGGGGCGGCACTCTCGGGCCTCGGAGCGGTCTGCGGGCTGCTCGCGCCCCGCCAGGAGATCGCCACCCTGCTGGGCCAGCTCGGCATGTCGGCGGCGCTGCTGCTGGGCGTGCTGCCGGTGGAGCGCCTGCCGCAGCCGGTGCTGTGGCTGCGCGACCTGCTGCCCTCGACGTACGGCGTCGAGGCCTTCGCCCGGACCTTCACCGCGAGCCCCGACTGGGCGGCGGTGACCGGTGACCTGGCGGTCTGCGCGGGCGTCGGCCTGGTCTCGCTGGCCGCCGCGACCCTCGCGTACCGCCGGGCCACCACCCGCTGACCGCCGGCCCACCCGTCCCGGACGGGCGGGTCACCGGCCCGGTACCGCCGGGCCGGCGGTACCGGCAGCGGCCTGTTCCCGGGCCCGTCCGAGGGGCCCCGCCGGGCCCGGCGGCCCGCCCGGGGCGTGGGCCGCACCGCGTCCACCGGGCCGATCGTGAAACGATGGGCGGGTGACCGTACCGAACACACCTCCGGATCCCGGCAAGGTCCCCGCCGGCGAGCTCACCGGCCCCGCCGCGGGCGCGGCCGGGAGCGCCGGTCCGCCCGCGCCCCAGGGCCCCGCCGGACAGGCCCCGCCCGCGGCCCCGTACCCCTACGGTGCGCCGCTGGTCCTGGAGTCGGCGAAGGCGCCCAGGCGCCCGCTGCTGCCGGAGCTGCGGATCGGGGCGCTGACGGTGGCCGTCTGCCTGCTGCTCGGCTTCGCGATGGCCGGGCTCTGGGTCTGGCTGGCGCCGCAGGTGCCGCTGCTGGTCAAGGGCAACCGGATCCTGTACGCCGACCCCGAGGGCGAGCAGCGCGCCGGTGCGGACGCCGTCTTCGCGCTGATCGGTCTGGGCGCGGGTGTGCTCACCGCGCTGGGGGCGTTCCTGCTGACCCGCCGCCGCGGTGGCGGGATCGCGGTGGCGATCGGCCTGACCGTGGGCGGCCTGCTCGGTTCGCTGCTGGCCTGGCGGCTCGGCATCCGGCTCGGCCCGACCACCGACGTGATCGCGCACGCCCGGCAGGTCGGCGACGGCCACCAGTTCACCGACGCGCTCCGACTGGGCGCCAAGGGTGCGCTGCTGGTCTGGCCGATGACGGCGATGGTGCTGCTGCTGGCCCTGTCGGCGGCCTTCGGCAAGCGCGAGCAGGACCCGCCGCCCTACTGGGAGGGGGCGTCCTGGCCCGCCCAGGCCCCGGCGTACGGGCCTCCGGCGTACGGGGGACCTGCGGACGGCGTCCCCCCGGGCCCGGCGCCCACCCCCGTCGACGCGCCGGCCGGCGACCGCGCCGCGGGGAACGACCACCCCGGCGAGCGTTCGTCCGGCGACCGTTCACCCGTCGACGAGCGCCCGGCCCCGCCGGCCTGACCGCTTACGGTCCGGCGCGGCGCGCCCGCGCCCGGTCGCCCCGACGGCCCCCTGCGCCTACCGGCCGATGGGGGCCGTCCGCGCGTCCGTGAGCGCCACCAGGTCGGCGGGGGCGAGCTCGACCTCCAGCCCGCGCCGGCCCGCCGAGACGTACACCGTCGGGTGGTCCAGGACGCTGTCGTCCAGCACCGTGCGCAACGGGCGCCGCTGGCCCAGCGGCGAGATGCCGCCCAGCACGTAGCCGCTGCTGCGCTCGGCGGCGGCCGGGTCGGCCATCGCGGCGCGCTTGCCGCCGACGGCGGCGGCCAGCGCCTTCAGGTCCAGTCGGCCGGACACCGGCACGACCCCCACGGTGAGGGTGCCGTCGACCTCCGCCACCAGGGTCTTGAAGACCCGGGCGGACGGGATGCCGAGCAGTTCGGCCGCCTCGCCGCCGTAGGACTCGGCGGCCGGATCGTGCTCGTAGGCGTGCACGGTGAAGGGCACGCCGGCGTTCTCCAGGGCCACCGTCGCGGGCGTGCCCTGCCCGCCCTTCTTCGCCTTCCTGGCCATCCGGCTCTCCCCTCGGTGTGGTGTCGCGGGCCGCCCGCCCGGGCCCGGTCGGCCGGGCCCGCGGCACCGGCCCCGTGCGGGGCGGTCAGTTCGGGCTGAAGGACTGCCGGGTCAGGTCGACGGCCGGCAGCGAGGGCAGCCAGGCCAGCACCGCCGTCTCGCGGCGCAGCAGCTCCAGTTCGGCGGTCAGCCGCTGCGCGGTGTCCGGGCAGGCGAGCAGCCGCTGCTTGACCGGGGTGTCGAAGACCGAGGCGGCCGCCACCAGGTACGAGAGCACCTGCGGGTCGGCCGGCAGCTCCTGCTCGCCGACGACGCTGGCCTCCCGGGCGCCCGCCAGCCGCTTCTGGTAGAGCCGGAAGGCCCGCTCCACGCCCGCCGCGAGGGCCCCGGCGCCCTCGCCCTGGTCCTCCCCGATCGTCTCGATCTCGCCCGTGAGGTACGGGCCGCCGGTGTCGACGCTGCGCAGCCAGAACCGGGTGGTGCCGGTGACCAGGAGCTCGTAGCGGCCGTCCGGCTGGGGCTGCACGGAGGCGACGTCGGCCACGCAGCCGATGTGGTGCAGCGCCTCCAGCGGGTCACCGGTGACGGTGCCCAGCCCGTCCAGCGGCCCGGCCGGGCCGTCGCTCTCGCGGACGGGGGAGACCTCCCGGCCGTCCTTGATCGCGAGGACCCCGAACCGGCGGGGCTGGTCCTCGGGCAGCGCCAGCAGGTCGGCGACGAGACGGCGGTAGCGCTCCTCGAAGACGTTGAGGGGCAGCACCAGGCCCGGGTAGAGGACCGAGTTGAGCGGGAAGAGCGGCAGCCGTTCTGTCACGGCGCTCAGCGTAGTTGCCCGGAGCGGCGCGGCGCGCCAGGATTGCCGCCCGCTCCCGCCCCGGCGGCCGCTCAGCCGCGCTGCAGCAGCCGGGTCGCGCCCGCCACCACCGTGGTCGCCAGCACCCAGCCGACCACGACCAGTCCGGCGCTGACCCACTGCCCGGCCCCGGCCGGGTTCCAGCCGCCCTGCCCGAAGTCGACCACCGGCAGCAGCTGGCTCAGCGTGTACAGGGCGGCGTTCCAGTGCGGCCGTTCGTCCGCCTTGAGCGGCTCCGGGGGGTGCTGGTGGAAGAAGAGCGTGCCCAGCACCCAGGCCAGCAGCAGCCAGAGCGCGGCCCGGCCGGGCCGGTAGCCGTACCCGACGGTGGCCTCCTGGAGCCGGCCCCAGACCCGGCTGGGCAACGGCAGGGTGGCCTGGCGGCGGCGCTGCTTGGCGTACAGCACCTCTCGGGCGTCGTCGTCGGCGCCGTCCCGGCGCAGCGCGGCCGCCAGCTGCTCGTACGACTCCGGCTGGAAGTCGACGGAGGCGCTCTCCAGCCAGGCGATCCGTTGCCGGACGCCGAACGGCGCCAGCGGGCGCAGGACCTCGTAGGTGAACCCGGTCAGCCCCAGGTGCCTGCCCTGTGGCCAGCTGCCGGGCGCGTCCACCAGGTTGCCGACCTTGGCGCGGGAGAGCGAGACGGTGCCGGTGGGCCGCATCCGGCAGGCGAAGCGCAGTTCGGGGGTCTGGATCCGGCGCAGCGACAGTTCCTCGTCCGCCCCGAGGTGGAACTCGCCCGAGACGAGGCAGGCGCTCTCGAACCTGGCGTCGGAGAGCCGGACCCTGCCGTACGCGCGGAACGGCGTGCTCGGCGAGTTGAGCGGCGCGTGCTCGCCGTACCCGGAGCCGTAGTACGAGCGGGAGCCCAGCCAGCCGCCGTCCGCCGAGCTGGTCAGGTAGAGGGTGTGGCCGACGGTGAGGCGCACCGCGTTGAGGCAGGTGCGGTTCTGCTCGGTGCAGCGCAGTTGGGCGCCGCGCAGCGAGAGCCGGCCGCCGATCCGGGCGGTGCGCAGGCTCAGCTCGCCGTTGGACTCCAGCCGGTCGGCCTCGAAGTCCTGGCTGATGTTCATGCCGTCGGCGGAGAGCGAGCGGCCGAAGCGGTCGGCGCCGACCACGGCCTGGTTGAGCAGCAGGTCGGTGCCGATCCGGGCGTCGGTCAGCCGGATGCCCTCGGGTATCCGGCAGCGGGCGAGATGCAGGTCGCCGTCGGTGGCCAGCCGGGACGCCTCGATCCGGGGTATCAGGCAGCTGACGAACCGCAGCGTGCCGGCCCGCGCCTCGGACATCAGCACGGTGTTGCGGAACCGGCAGTCGTGCAGTTCCACGTAGTGCGCGATGGTGCCGCCGGCCAGCACCAGCCGCCCGGTGATGTACGCGCCGGTGAGCTTGAGCGCGGCCACCCGGCCGGGTACGGCGGCCGGGCCGTCCAGCAGCAGCCGGGCGATCACCTCGGCGCGGATCGTCCGCTCCGGGCCCCAGAGCGACTCGCCGAAGACGGCGTCCTGCTCCTCGACGTCGGTCGCCAGGGTGTAGATCTCGCCCTTGCGGAACGCCTCCCACAGGCCCTGTTCCACGGGTGTCCAGTCGTCCGGTGCCTGCTCCACGATGCTTCCCCCCATGATCCCCGACCGTCTCGGCTTTCGTATCACGGACTGAAATGCGGGGCCGCCCGTTCCGGCCACTCCTTACACTGGGTGGCGTGATCTCTCGAATCGACCTCCGCGGCTCTCTCGAAGACCCGCGTGACCTGCTGCCCCGTGCCGAGTTCGACGTGGAGGCCGCCCTGGAGAGGGTGCGGCCGATCTGCGAGGACGTACGCCATCGCGGGGTCGCGGCGCTGATCGAGATCACCGAGCGCTTCGACGGCGTGACGCTGGCCTCCACCCGGGTGCCCGAGGCGGACATCACCGCCGCGCTGGAGACCCTGGACCCGAAGGTCCGCGCCGCGCTGGAGGAGTCGATCCGCCGCGCCCGCCTGGTGCACCGCGAGCAGCGCCGCACCGACCACACCGTCCAGGTGGTGCCGGGCGGCACGGTGACCGAGCGCTGGGTGCCGGTCGACCGGGTCGGCCTGTACGTGCCGGGCGGCCTGGCCGTCTACCCGTCCTCCGTGGTCATGAACGTCGTCCCCGCGCAGGAGGCGGGCGTGCAGGGCATCGCCGTGACCTCGCCGCCGCAGCGCGACTTCGGCGGATCCGTCCACCCGACCATCCTGGCGGCCTGCGCGCTGCTCGGCGTCACCGAGGTGTACTCCGTCGGCGGCGCCCAGGCGGTCGCGATGTTCGCGTACGGCACCGAGGAGTGTCGCCCGGTCAACCTGGTGACCGGCCCCGGCAACATCTACGTGGCCGCCGCCAAGCGCCTGCTCAAGGGCCGGATCGGCATCGACGCCGAGGCCGGGCCGACCGAGATCGCCGTCCTCGCCGACGACAGCGCCTCGCCGCGCGACGTCGCCGCCGACCTGATCAGCCAGGCCGAGCACGACCCGATGGCCGCCTCGGTGCTGGTCACCGACTCCCTCGCGCTCGCCGACGCCGTCGAGACCGAGCTGAAGGCCCAGGTCGCGAACACCAAGCACCGCGAGCGGGTCACCGAGGCGCTGGCCGGCCGGCAGTCCGGCATCGTGCTGGTCGACGACGTCGAGCAGGGCCTCGCGGTGGTCAACGCCTACGCCGCCGAGCACCTGGAGATCCAGACCCGCGACGCCCGCGAGGTCGCCGCCCGGGTCCGCAACGCGGGCGCGGTCTTCATCGGCCCGTACGCCCCGGTCTCGCTCGGCGACTACGCCGCCGGCTCCAACCACGTGCTGCCCACCGGCGGCTGCGCCTGCCACTCCTCGGGCCTGTCCGTGCAGTCCTTCCTGCGGGGCATCCACGTCGTGGACTACAGCCGCGAGGCGCTGGCGGACGTCGCCGCGCACGTGGTCAACCTCGCCGACGCCGAGGACCTGCCCGGCCACGGCGACGCCATCCGTGCCCGCTTCGACTGGACGGTACCGAACGCCTCGTGAAGATCGACGACCTGCCCGTACGGGACGAACTGCGCGGCCAGTCCCCGTACGGCGCGCCGCAGCTCGACGTCCCCGTCCAGCTGAACACCAACGAGAACCCCTACCAGCTGCCCGAGCCGCTGGTGGCCCGGATCGCCGAGCGGGTCGCCGAGGCGGCGCGCAACCTCAACCGCTACCCGGACCGCGACGCCGTCGAGCTGCGCACCGAGCTGGCCCGCTACCTCACGCGCACCACCGGGTTCGAGCGCGCCCCCGAGCAGGTCTGGGCGGCCAACGGCTCCAACGAGGTCATCCAGCAGCTGCTGCAGACCTTCGGCGGGCCCGGCCGCAGCGCGCTCGGCTTCGAGCCCTCGTACCAGATGCACGAGCTGATCTCGCGCGGCACCGGCACCCGCTGGATCGCCGGCCCGCGCCGCGCCGACTTCACCATCGACGTGGACGCGGCCGTCGCCGCGCTCGCCGAGCACCGCCCGGACGTGCTGTTCATCTGCTCGCCGAACAACCCGACCGGCACCGCCGTCGACGCCGCCACCGTGCTCGCGCTCCACGACGCCGCCCAGGCCGTGAAGCCGACCATGGTGATCGTCGACGAGGCGTACGTCGAGTTCTCGCACCGCGCCTCGCTGCTGCCGCTGCTCGAAGGCCGCCCGCTGCTGGTGGTCACCCGCACCATGTCCAAGGCCTTCGGCGCGGCCGGTCTGCGCCTCGGCTACCTGGCCGCCGACAAGGCGGTGGTGGACGCCGTGCAGCTGGTCCGGCTGCCGTACCACCTGTCGGCCGTCACCCAGGCCACCGCGCTGGCCTGCCTGGAGCACACCGACACCCTGCTCGGGTACGTCGAGCGGCTCAAGGCCGAGCGGGACCGCCTGGTCGACGCGCTGCGCGCGCTCGGGCTGGACGTCACCGAGTCCGACTCCAACTTCATCCAGTTCGGCACCTTCGAGGACCAGCACGCCGTCTGGCGCGCGATCCTCGACCAGGGCGTCCTGATCCGCGACAACGGCGTCCCCGGGCAGCTGCGCGTCACCGCCGGCACGCCCGCCGAGAACGACGCCTTCCTGGACGCCGTCCGCACCGTCACCAAGGAGCTTTGAACCCTATGTCCGCGAAGAACGACGGTGCCCGCACCGGCCGGGTCGAGCGCACCACCAAGGAGACCTCGGTCCTGGTCGAGATCAACCTCGACGGGTCGGGGAAGACCGACATCTCCACGGGCGTCGGGTTCTACGACCACATGCTCGACCAGCTCGGCCGCCACGGACTCTTCGACCTGACCGTGAAGACCACCGGCGACCTGCACATCGACACCCACCACACCATCGAGGACACCGCCCTCGCGCTCGGCGCCGCCTTCAAGCAGGCGCTCGGCGACAAGGTCGGCATCTACCGCTTCGGCAACTGCACCGTCCCGCTGGACGAGTCGCTGGCCCAGGTCACCGTCGACCTCTCCGGCCGGCCGTACCTGGTGCACACCGAGCCGGAGTCGATGGCGCCGATGATCGGCAGCTACGACACCACGATGACCCGGCACATCTTCGAGTCCTTCGTGGCCCAGGCGCAGGTGGCCCTGCACATCCACGTCCCGTACGGTCGCAACGCGCACCACATCGTCGAGTGCCAGTTCAAGGCCCTCGCGCGTGCCCTGCGCTACGCCTCCGAGCGCGACCCGCGCGCGGCGGGCATCCTCCCCTCGACCAAGGGCGCACTGTGAGCAAGGCCGCAACCCTCCTGATCATCGCCGGACTCTTCCTGTCCGGCGGCGTGTACTCGTTCTGGAAGCAGAAGCAGTCCAAGAGCCTGGTCGCGGTCCTCGCGATCGGCGCGGCGCTGTGCCTCGTTTCCGGCGTCATGCGCCTCTAGAGACTGGACGACAACCTTCATGGCCAAGAACGTGGTGGTCCTCGACTACGGGTCGGGAAACCTGCGCTCCGCCCAGCGGGCCGTCGAGCGCACCGGCGCCAACGTGACGGTGACCTCGGACTTCCAGACCGCCCTGGACGCCGACGGCCTGCTCGTCCCCGGCGTCGGCGCCTTCGAGGCCTGCATGCGCGGGCTGAAGGCGGTCCGCGGCGACGTGATCATCGGTCGCCGGCTGGCCGGCGGCCGCCCGGTGCTCGGCATCTGCGTCGGCATGCAGATCCTGTTCGAGCGCGGCGTCGAGCACGGGGTGGAGAGCGCCGGCTGCGACGAGTGGCCCGGCACCGTCGAGCCGCTGGACGCGCCGATCGTCCCGCACATGGGCTGGAACACCGTGGACGCCCCCGAGGGCAGCCGGCTGTTCGCCGGCCTGGACGCGGACGCCCGCTTCTACTTCGTGCACTCCTACGGCGTGCGCCACTGGGAGCTCCAGGTCACCAACGACAACATCGCCGCCCCGCTGGTCACCTGGGCCACCCACGGGCAGCCGTTCGTCGCGGCGGTCGAGAACGGCCCGCTCTGGGCCACCCAGTTCCACCCCGAGAAGTCCGGCGACGCCGGCGCCGCCCTGCTGACCAACTGGGTCAACACCCTCTGACATCCGGAGAGTTGCAACTCCATGAGCAACCGCCTCGAACTCCTCCCCGCCGTCGACGTCCGCGACGGCCAGGCCGTGCGCCTGGTCAAGGGCGCCTCCGGCAGTGAGACCTCCTTCGGCGAGCCGCTCGCCGCCGCCCTGGCCTGGCAGAGCGCCGGCGCCGAGTGGCTGCACCTGGTCGACCTGGACGCCGCCTTCGGCACCGGTGACAACCGCGCCCTGGTCCGCGAGGTCACCGAGCGCCTCGACATCAAGGTCGAGCTCTCCGGCGGCATCCGCGACGACGCCACCCTCGCCGCCGCGCTCGCCACCGGCTGCCGCCGGGTCAACCTGGGCACCGCCGCCCTGGAGACCCCGGAGTGGGTCGCCAAGGTCATCGCCGAGCACGGCGACAAGATCGCCGTCGGCCTGGACGTGGTCGGCACCACCCTCAAGGGCCGCGGCTGGACGAAGGACGGCGGCGACCTCTTCGAGGTGCTCGCCCGCCTGGACGCCGAGGGCTGCGCCCGCTACGTCGTCACCGACGTCAACCGCGACGGCACCCTGACCGGCCCCAACCTCCAGCTGCTGCGCGACGTCTGCGCCGCCACCGACCGCCCGGTGGTCGCCTCCGGCGGGGTCTCCTCGCTGGCGGACCTGCGGGCCATCGCCACCCTCGTCCCCGAAGGTGTCGAGGGAGCGATCGTGGGCAAGGCACTCTACGAGCAGAAGTTCACCCTCGAAGAGGCCCTGGAGGCCGTGTCATGACAGATCGTCAGATCGTACGCGGCAAGCTGGCCGGAGCCTCCCCCTGGGAGGACGACTTCGGCTACTCGCGGGCGGTGGCGGCGGGCGACCACGTCGTGGTGGCCGGCACCACCGCCTGGGTGAACGGGAAGATCGAGCACGAGGGCGACCCGTACAACCAGACCCTCGCCGCCTTCGGCGTGGGCCTCGGGGCCCTCGCCGCGTACGGTCTGACGGCGGACGACGTCGTCCGCACCCGGATGTACATCACGCACGTGCGCGACGCCGACGAGGTGGGCCGGGCCCACAAGAAGCTCTTCGACGCCGCCCGCCCGGTCGCCACCATGGTCGTGGTCGAGGGCCTGATCGACTCCCGGATGATGGTCGAGATCGAGCTGGAGGCCTACCGCGCCGGGCTCGCAAGCACTTTGGAAGGCAAACAGCCGTGACCCTCGCTGTACGTGTGATCCCCTGCCTCGACGTCGACGCGGGCCGGGTGGTCAAGGGCGTCAACTTCCAGAACCTGCGCGACGCCGGTGACCCGGTCGAGATGGCCAAGCTGTACGACGCCGAGGGCGCCGACGAGCTGACCTTCCTCGACATCACCGCCTCCTCCGGCTCCCGCGAGACCACCTACGACGTGGTCCGCCGCACCGCCGAGCAGGTGTTCATCCCGCTCACCGTCGGCGGCGGCATCCGCGCCGTCGAGGACGTCGACAAGCTGCTGCGGGCCGGCGCCGACAAGATCGGCGTCAACACCGCCGCGATCGCCCGCCCCGAGCTGATCCGCGAGATCGCGCAGCGCTTCGGGCGCCAGGTGCTCGTCCTGTCGGTGGACGCCCGCCGCTGCCCCGAGGGCACCGAGACCGCCTCCGGCTTCGAGGTCACCACCCACGGCGGGCGCAAGGGCACCGGCCTGGACGCGGTGGAGTGGGCCGGCCGGGCCGCCGAGCTCGGCGCCGGCGAGATCCTGCTCAACTCGATGGACGCGGACGGCACCAAGGACGGCTACGACCTGGACATGATCCGGGCCGTCCGCAAGACCGTCTCCATCCCGGTGATCGCCTCCGGCGGCGCCGGCAGGCTCGCCGACTTCGCCCCCGCGGTCGAGGCCGGGGCGGACGCGGTGCTCGCCGCCAGCGTCTTCCACTTCGGCGACCTGCGGATCGGCCAGGTCAAGGACGCCCTGCGCGAGGCCGGGCACCCGGTCCGCCAGGCGCACTGACCACGAGCGCCGTGCGCGGCCACAGGGTCTGATCACGGCGAAGGCCTCCGGTCCGGTTCGGCGTCGAGGCGCCGCACCGCACCGGAGGCCTTCGTGTTCCACCGCGATGCCCGGCGCCGGTCGGGGCGTCGTGGAGCCGGTCGTGCGCGCGGGCGGTGTGCGGACGCACCGAGCTACTCCGGGGGGATGCCGCGCGCGGTCACCCGCTCCCGTGGTGTGGCGCAGGTCACTTCTGCTCCATGTCACGAACGGGAGGGCAGCCTGCGTCTGGTGGTCGTCCCCGCAGCGGGGGCCACCGGCACGAAGGAGACAGCAGCGATGAACGCGACAGCAGCGCAGCGGCACGAGGTCCTCGTCCTGGGCGCGGGCTACGCCGGGCTCTCCGCCGCGATCCAGCTCGCGGCCCGCACCAGGAAGCGGGTGGACCTGCGGGTGACCCTGGTCAACCCCCACGACACCTTCACCGAGCGGCTGCGCCTGCACATGACCGCCACCGGCCAGGAGACGGCCGCGATGAGCATCCCGGAGCTGCTGGACGGCACCGGCGCCGCCTTCGTCCGCGGCTGGGTCACCGCCGTGGACGCCGAGGCGAAGACCGTCCGGATCGACGACGACCGGGTCCTGCACTACGACACCCTGGTCTACGGCCTGGGCAGCGTCGCGGACACCGTCACCGTCCCCGGCGTGGACGAGCACGCCCACACCCTCGACGGCCCGCAGGACGCCGCCCTCCTCGCCGACCGGCTGACCCGGCTCGACGACGGCGGGAGCGTGGTGGTGGCCGGCAGCGGCCTGACCGGTGTCGAGGCCGCCGCGGAGATCGCCGAGCGGCACCCGCGGCTCCGGGTGCTGCTGCTGGGCCGGCAGGAGCCGGGCGCGACCATGCACCCCAAGGCCAAGGCGTACCTGGACGCGGCGCTCGCCCGGCTCGGCGTGGCGGTGCGCAGCGGCGTCGACGTGAGCAAGGTGCTGCCGGACGGCGTCGAGCTGGCGGACGGCTCCGGCGTCCCGGCGGCCGCGGTGCTGTGGACCAGCGGTACCCGCGTCCCGCCGCTCGCCGCCGCCGCGGGCCTGACCGTCGACGAGCGCGGCCGGGTGGTCACCGACGGTGCGCTGCGCTCGGTCTCCCACCCGGACGTCTACGCCGTGGGCGACGCGGCGGCGATCCGTCAGGGCTACGGCGTGATGCACGGGACCTGCCAGGGCGGCATGCCCACCGGCGTGCACGCGGCCCTGTCGATCCTGCGGGTGCTCGCCGGCAAGGAGCCCAGGCCCTTCCGCTTCGGCTACTACCACACGCCCGTCAGCCTGGGCCGCGGCGACGCCGTCGTGCAGTTCACCCACCCCGACGACAGCCCGCGCCGGGTCGTGCTGACCGGCAGGCGGGCCGCGAAGTACAAGGAGACGGTCTCCGCCGCGCCGTGGGCGACCTTCGCCCGCATGAAGAGGATGCCCGCCTCGGGCGCCCTCTGGCCGCACGGTGGCCGCCACACCCGGACGAGGAGCGCCAAGTGACCCAGCACCAGCAGGCCGGCCCCGACCAGCTCGCCTTCCAGCAGTACCGCACCCTGCTCTTCTCGGTCGCCTACCGCATCCTCGGCAGCGCCGCCGACGCCGAGGACGTGGTCCAGGACGCCTGGCTCAAGTGGTCGTCGGCCGACCGGTCCCAGGTCGCCGACCCCAAGGCCTACCTGGCCCGGATCATCTCCAACCTGGCGATGGAGCGGCTGCGCTCCACCCGCCACCAGCGGGAGACGTACGTCGGGCCGTGGCTGCCCGAGCCCGTCCTCACCGGCCCGGACACCGCCGACGGCGTCGCCACGGCGGACTCCGTCTCGATGGCCCTGCTGGTGGTCCTGGAGACCCTGAGCCCCCTGGAGCGGGCGGTCTTCGTGCTGAAGGAGGTCTTCGCCTTCAGTCACGCGGAGATCGCGGAGGCGGTGGAACGCTCCGAGCCGGCGGTCCGGCAGGCCGCGCACCGCGCCCGCGAGCACGTCCGGGCCCGCCGCCCCCGCTTCACCGCGGACCGCGCCCGCCGGCGGGACGTCACCGAGCGCTTCCTCGCGGCGGCGACGGGCGGCGACATCAACACCCTGATGGAACTGCTCTCCCCGGACGTGACGCTCTGGACCGACGGCGGCGGCAAGGTCCGCCAGGCCCTCAAGCCGGTCGTCGGCCTGGAGACCGTGGCCCGCTGGTTCGCCGCCCTCGGCACCGTGTCCTACCAGGGCGTCGAGCCCGGGCAGATGCGGGCGGAACTCACCTGGATCAACGGCGGCCCGGGCGTGGTCTTCCGCGGCCCGGACCGCGTGGTCGCCACGCTGACCTTCGACCTCGATCCGGAAGGCCGCATCTCGACCATCCACAACGTGGCCAACCCGGACAAGCTGCACGCCGTCGCCGACGGCATCCGGCTCGAACTCCCCTGAGCCGCCGGATCGTTGCCGGCGCCCCCGGAACCCGCGCCGGGGCCCGGGGCGGCCGTGCGGTGGTCGGCGGCGGACAGGCCCTAGGGGCAGGACTGGCCGCCGACCGCGCCGGGGGGCAGCGGAAGCGCCCTGCCCAGTGCGGCCACCGCCTCCTCCGGGCCCTCCACCTCGACCTCGGCGCGGGCGCCGCGGCCCCCCGCGAACAGCACCAACTCGCCGGGATCGCCGATCACTTCGACGTAGTCGCCGCCGCCGGAGCCGACCTCGATCCGGCCCTGCCCGACCGCCCGCAGCCCCAGCCGCACCGGTGACCTCGGGGCCGCCTCCAGCCGCGCCACCATCGGCAGCCGGCGCCACAGCGCCGCGGCCAGGGCGGGCGAGACCTCCAACGGCTCCCACGGCCCGGCCCGGCGGACGTCCTCCGCGTGCACGAAGTACTCGACGGTGTTGGCCGCCTCGTCTGCGCCCGGCAGCGCGAACGGCGACAACCGCGGCGGCCCGGCGCGGAACATCCGCACCAGCTCCTCGTACGGCCGCCGCGCGAAGCCCGCCTGCACCCGCGCCGTCCACCCGGCCAGCGGACCGATCCGGATGCCCGCGGCCGCGTCCATCCGCCGCTCGCGCAGCACCAGGTGGGCGGCGAGGTCCCGGGTGGTCCACCCGGTGCACAGGGTCGGCGCGTCCGGGCCGGCCGCCGTCAGCAGGTCGGCCAGGCGGTGGCGCTCGGTACGGGCGTGGTTCGACATGGCGCTCACCCTACGCCGGGCCCCCGGCCGCCCGCCGGAAGTTCGTCCACCCCGCAGCCTTCCACGCCAACGCCGCCCGCTCCACGGCCGCCCACGGGCCGTCGTCGCACCGGCACCCTCAGCGCAGACTGCCCGTCAGCTTGGTGCCGCCCTGCTTGTTGCTGGCCGCCAGCGTGCAGGTGGCGTCCCGCATGCCCTGCTGGTAGTACGCCAGGTACGGCCCCAGCGGGAACCCGAAGTAGGGGCCGCCACCGCCCTGGCGCTGCTCCGCGCCGGCCACGGCGGCCGTGCAGGCCTCCCGCAGGGCCCGGCCGATCTGGCTGTCGCTGGTCAGGCCCTCCGGCAGCAGCACGTTGGCGATCGACTCGGCGTCGTGCGGGCCCTCGCAGGGCCGCGCCTCGGACTTCGTGATCACCTTGCTCAGCTGCGGGTGGTCCAGGCAGGTCCCGACCGGGAAGAACGGGTACGGCAGCACCTTGGTGGGCGTCGGGGTGGGCGTCGGCGTCGGGGAGGGCGTCGTGGCGGTGGGGGAGGGCGCGGGCGGCGGCAGCGCCACCGGCCTGCTCTCGGGCCACAGCAGCACGGTGGCGACCACCCCCAGCAACACCACCAGGACGGCGGCGACGGCGAGGACCAGGCCCCGCGACGGACGGGCGGCGGCGGGCGGCGGCTCGGTGCTCATGGTCCGAGAATGGCCCACCGGGCCGCCTCCCGGCAGGCGGTTCGCACAACTCGTGCCCGCCGGCGGCCCGCCGCGGGGGATCCGTTCGTCCGTACCGGCGGCCCCACCCGGTGGCTTAGGCTGGCCGCGGCACGACACGTTCCCAGGAGTAGCGGATGCGCGTCGGAATCACCGGGTACCAGGGGCTTTCGGGCATCACCGAGATGCTCGTACGCGGCGACCTCTGGAAACTGGTCACCACCTTCGGCCCGTACGAACTGGTCGGTGTCAGCTGCGTGGAGGAAGGACCGGAGAGCTGGTTCGCGCAGTGCGTCCTGGACCACGGCGGCAAGCTGGAGGTGATCGTCCCCGGCGGGGCCTCGGTCTTCGCGACGGTCGGCGACACCCACCGCAGCACCCGGCTGCGCCTGATGAACGAGGCGAACGCCGTCCACCGGCTGGCGCCCGTCGAGCTCGGCGGCCTCGGGGACGACACCGGCACCGCACTGGTCGGCATGGTCGACGAGGTCATCGCCGTCTGGGACGGGGCGCCCGGCACCGCGCCGGGCCGGGTCTCGGACCTCGCGCACCGGGCCGGCCTCTACGTCCACCGGATCTGGCCCGACGGCTGCGAGCCGCCCGCCTGACGCCCCGCCCGGCGGTGCTGGCGCGGGCGCCGGCACCGCGTGCTGACAGAATGGGACGCATGTCCACCACACCCGCCGCCCCCGGCAGCACCGCCCTGGCCGCCGACATCGCCGCCCGCCTCAAGCGCACCCCCGACGGGCTGCTGCCGGCCGTCGCGCAGCAGTACGACTCGGGCGAGGTGCTGATGCTCGGGTGGATGGACGACGAGGCGCTGCACCGCACCCTCACCACCGGCCGCTGCACCTACTGGAGCCGCAGCCGCAGCGAGTACTGGGTCAAGGGCGACACCTCCGGGCACTTCCAGCACGTCAAGTCCGTTGCCCTGGACTGTGACGGCGACACCCTGCTGGTCAAGGTCGACCAGGTCGGCGCCGCCTGCCACACCGGCGAGCGGACCTGCTTCGACGCCGACGTGCTGCCGCTCACTCGCTAACCTTTCCCCAGCCATCCCGCCGCTCGTACGCCTCCCGTCCGCCGTACAGGACGCCACACAGGAACCGGTGCCGCCGCTCATGGACCTCGACGCCTTCCGCAAGCTCGCCGTGGACACGCGGGTCATCCCGGTCACCCGCCGGCTCCTCGCGGACGGCCTCACCCCGATCGGGCTCTACCGCAGCCTGGCCGGCGAGCGCCCCGGCACCTTCCTGCTGGAGTCGGCCGAGCAGGGCAGCTGGTCCCGCTACTCCTTCGTCGGCGTGCGCAGCGCCGCCACCCTGACCGCCGGGCCGGACGGCCGGGCCCGCTGGCACGGCGAGGTACCGGTCGGCATCCCCACCACCGGCGACCCGCTCCAGGTGCTGCGCGCCGCCGTCGAGGCCCTGCACACCCCCCGGCACACCGACGGCCTGCCACCGCTCACCGGCGGCCTGGTCGGCTACCTCGGCTACGACGTGGTGCGCCGGCTGGAGAAGCTCCCCGAGCTGACCCCGGACGACCTCAAGCTGCCCGAACTCACCATGCTGCTCGCCACCGACCTGGCCGTCCTCGACCACTCCGACGGCACGGTGCTGCTGATCGCCAACGCCGTCAACCACAACGACCTGGCCAGCGGCGTCGACGAGGCGTACACGGATGCGCTGGCCCGGCTCGACGCGATGGAGGCCGAGCTGCGCAAGCCGGTCGACCCGGGCCTGGCCACCTTCACGCCCACCGCCGTCGAGGCCGTCTCGCCGTTCGGCGGGGCGCCCTACCGGGCCGCGGTGGAGGAGATCAAGGAGCGGATCCGGGCCGGCGAGGCCTTCCAGGTGGTGCCCTCGCAGCGCTTCGAGGCACCCTGCCCGGCCTCCGCGCTGGACGTCTACCGGGTGCTGCGCACCACCAACCCCAGCCCGTACATGTACCTCTTCCGGTTCCCCGGCCCGGACGGCGGCGCCGAGGGCGGCTTCGACGTGGTCGGCTCCAGCCCCGAGGCACTGGTCAAGGTCACCGAGGGCCGGGCGATGGTCCACCCGATCGCCGGCACCCGGCACCGCGGCGCCACCCCGCAGGAGGACGCCGACCTCGCCGCCGAGCTGCTGGCCGACCCCAAGGAGCGGGCCGAGCACCTGATGCTGGTCGACCTCGGCCGCAACGACCTCGGCCGGGTCTGCACGCCGGGCAGCGTCGAGGTGGTCGACTTCATGTCGGTCGAGCGCTACAGCCACGTGATGCACATCGTGTCCACCGTCACCGGCGAGGTCGCCGCCGGCCGGACCGCCTTCGACGTCCTCACCGCCTGCTTCCCGGCCGGCACCCTCTCGGGCGCGCCGAAGCCGCGCGCGATGCGGATCATCGAGGAGCTGGAGCCCACCCGCCGCGGCCTGTACGGCGGCTGCGTCGGCTACCTGGACTTCGCCGGGGACTCCGACACCGCGATCGCCATCCGCACCGCGGTGCTGCGCGACGGCACCGCCTACGTCCAGGCGGGCGCCGGGGTGGTCGCCGACTCCGACCCGCACAGCGAGGACACCGAGTGCCGCAACAAGGCCGCCGCCGTGCTGCGCGCCGTGGCCACCGCGAACACCCTGCGCGCGCCGCTATCGTGAGGGGTGCCGGTCCGTCCAGCCACGCAGGGAGGTGCCGGGGATGACCGGGACGCCTCCGGAGAGCGCCTGGGACGAGCCCGCGGTGGCGAAGCCGCCGCAGGGGTACCGGGTGGAGATCACCGACGGGAAGGTCATCATGACGCCCCAGGGCATCAGCAGGTGGAAGGTGATCCTCCGGGCGGCCCCGCAGATCGAGGCCCAGCTGGCCGGGCACGGGGACGTGCTGTCGGGTGTCCCGCTGGACTTCCCGTCCGCCCGCTCCGGCTACGCCCCCGACCTCGCGGTGCTGGCGCCCGGCGCCGTCGTCAACGCCCGTGGCCGCTACGAGTGGCACGACCTGGAAGCCGCCCTCGACGTGGTGCCCAGGCCCGACCAGGACGAGGACTTCGTCAAGAAGCTCCGGGTGTACGCCCGGAGCGGCGTGCCGCTGTACGCGGTCGTCGACCCGGCCGAGGCGGTCTGCACGGTGCACAGCGACCCGCAGGACACCGGCTCGTACCGGGACGCCGAGCGGGTGCCGTTCGGCAACGACGTCTACCTCCCGCTGGGGGAGCGCACGCTGGTGGTCCGCACCGACGAGTTCCCCGCCGAGGGCGCCGCGCCGACCCCGGGCGCCTGACCGGCCGCGAGTTCCCTGCCGAGGGCGCCGCGCCGACCCCGGGCGCCTGACCGGCCGCGAGTTCCCCGCCGAGGGTGCCCCGCCGACCCCGGGCGCCTGACCGGCCGACCCCCGGGAGACACTGGACGGGTGAGCGCACTTCCCGCACCCCGAACCGAAGAGGCGGCCCCGGCCGCCCCCGCCACGCCCCCCGCGGCGGCGGGCCGCCGCACCCTCGGGCCGATGCTGCTGCTGACGGTGCTCGGCGCGGTGCTGGTGCTGACCGCCGCCGGCCGGGTCTGGGCCACCGGCACGGTCGCCGGCGTCACCGGCGGCACGCTGCGGGTCTCGGTGACCGGCGGTACCGTCTCGGGCCTGCCGACCGGCCTGGCGCTGACCGCCCTGGCGGCGGCCGTGGCGGTCTTCGCGGTGCGCGGCGCAGGGCGGATCGCGGTCGGCGTCCTGACCGTGCTGGCCGGCCTGGGCGTCGCGGTCGGCGCCGCCCTGAACGCCGGCGACGCCACCGCGCTGCACGCCGAGGCGGCCCGCAAGCTCGCGCTGGCCGGCGCCCGGGCCGAGCAGGTCGACCACAGCGTCTGGCCCTGGCTCGCGCTGGCGGGCGGCCTGCTGATCGCGCTGGCCGGCCTGCTGACCGTCCGCTTCGGGCGGAGCTGGCCGGGCATGGGCAGCCGCTACGACGCCCCCACCCGCAAGGCGCCGGCGAAGGCCGCCGGGGACACCCCCGCCGACCTCTGGAAGGCGCTGGACCGCGGCGAGGACCCGACCGCGACCTGACGCCCGGGGCCGACCGCTCGGCCCGGCCGGGTGACCGGACATGTGAGCCGATAGACAGCGGCCCCCCTTTGGGGCCCGGCACGGCGGCCCGGCACAATGGACTACGACAACCCGCCAGGAGCCCCCGGACCTGCCTCGACCCCGCAGTCCCGGCCGGACCCCGGAGAACCAAGGAGCAGCATCAGATGTCGGCAGCAGCACACGGCCACACCCCCGCCGCCTGGACCGGCGTGACCATCGCCTTCATCGGCTTCACGGTCAGCGGCGTCGCGATGATCATTCCGAACGTCGCCCTGGTCTGGGCCGGCCTCGCGGTCGTCCTGCTCGCGGGTGTCGTCGGCAAGGCGATGTCGATCGCCGGCATGGGCCGCCAGCCCAGCCCGTACTACGAGGACGCCCCCGCCGTCGCCGCCGAGAAGCAGAAGGCCGCCGTCGCCGCCTGAGAGCCGGCGGCTCCCGGTAGCGCACACGTGCTCCCGGTGCGGCGGGCGCCACGCCCGCCGCACCGCTTCGCCCCCGCCGGAGGTCCGGCGGGGGCAGAATCGTCCGGGTGAACGCCGCTCCCGCCGCCCCCGCGCCGCAACCCTCCGTACTGCGCCGCCTGGGCACCCCGCTGGCCGCCCTGCTGGCCGTGGCCGCGCCCACGATCTACGTGGCCGCGGTGGACCCGAACGCCCCGGGCCACTACCCCACCTGCCCGTTGCTCCAGGCCACCGGCTGGTGGTGCCCGGGCTGCGGCGGGCTGCGCAGCGTCCACGCGCTCACCCACGGCGACCTGCTGTCGGCGGCGCACGACAACGTCCTGGCGGTGGCGCTCGCCGCGGTGCTGGCGGTGTTCTGGATCCGCTGGACGTGGGCGGCGCTGAGCGGCGGCCGGGCGCCGGTGGTCGTCCTCGGGGCCCGGCGCGCGGTGCTGCTGGGGTTGCTGCTGGTGGTCTTCATGGCGCTGCGCAACCTGCCGCTGGGGGCCGGGCTGGCGCCTCCGGTGGTCTGAACGGGTGCGCGCCGGGCGCGGGCGGATGCCCGCCATGTGGTCGGGGCGGTCCGCTCCGCGAGACGCGCGCCGGGTGGATGCGCCCCGCGCTCCCCGGTGCCGATACCATCGAAGTGCCGACGAGGGCGTACGGGCACAGAATCCTCACCGATCTGTGTGACATCGCAGCCGTCGGCTCGACTGGACTGCCAGGCCGGGAGGACCGCAGGTCGCCCGGGCTCGCAGCTCGCAGAACTAGCAGAATGATGGGGGCGCCCGCGTGAGTGTGCTCGACGAGATCATCGACGGGGTCCGTGAGGACCTCGCGGAGCGGCAGGCCCGGGTATCCCTGGACGAGCTCAAGGAGCTCGCCGCGAAGGCTCCCACCGCCAAGGACGGCGTGGCCGCCCTGCGCGGCGACGGGGTACGGGTGATCTGCGAGGTCAAGCGCTCCAGCCCCTCCAAGGGCGCACTGGCCGCGATCGCGGACCCGGCGGCCCTGGCGCTCGACTACGCGGCCGGCGGCGCCGCCGCGATCAGCGTGCTGACCGAGCAGCGCCGCTTCGGCGGCTCGCTCGCCGACCTGGACAGCGTCCGGGCGGCGGTCGACACCCCGCTGCTGCGCAAGGACTTCATCGTCACCGCGTACCAGCTCTGGGAGGCCCGCGCCCACGGCGCCGACCTCGCCCTGCTGATCGTCGCCGCCCTCGACCAGCCGGCCCTGGTGTCGCTGATCGAGCGCGCCGAGTCGATCGGCCTGACCCCGCTGGTCGAGGTGCACGACGAGGAGGAGATCGCCCGCGCGGTCGACGCCGGTGCCCGGATCATCGGAGTCAACGCCCGCAACCTCAAGACCCTCGAGGTGGACCGCAACACCTTCGGCAACGTCGTGGACAGCATCCCGGCGCACATCGTCAAGGTGGCCGAGTCGGGTGTCCGCGGCCCGCACGACCTGATCGCGTACGCCAACCTCGGCGCCGACGCCGTCCTGGTCGGCGAGTCGCTGGTGACCGGCAGGGACCCGAAGGCGGCCGTGGCCGACCTGGTCGCGGCCGGCGCCCACCCCGCACTGCGCAACACCGGCCGGGGCTGACCCGCCGCCATGTCACTCGCCACCCGCCTCGCTCCCGGCTGCCGCCCGCGCGGCTGCCGCGCGCCCGCACGTCGGGTGCTGGGGCGGCGGGTGCGCTACGTGATCGGCTGCGAGCCCGGGCAGGTGCAGGGGCGCCGATGGCGCAGGACGTACGGCTGAGCACAGCCCTTCCACGTCACTGCAGTCATCACCGAGAAGGACTTCCACCATGTCCGAGAAGGACTACCTGCCGGGCGCCCAGGTGCCCGACGCCCGCGGCTACTTCGGCGCGTACGGCGGCCGCTTCATCCCGGAGGCGCTGGTCGCCGCCGTCGAGCAGGTCGCCGAGGAGTACGAGAAGGCCAAGGCCGACCCGGCGTTCACCGCCGAGCTGGACGCGCTGCTGAAGGACTACACCGGCCGCCCGAGCCCGCTCACCGACGTCCACCGCTTCTCCGCCGAGGCGGGCGGCGCGCGCATCCTGCTCAAGCGCGAGGACCTCAACCACACCGGCTCGCACAAGATCAACAACGTGCTGGGGCAGGCCCTGCTGACCCGCCGGATGGGCAAGACCCGGATCATCGCCGAGACCGGCGCCGGCCAGCACGGCGTGGCCACCGCCACCGCCTGCGCGCTGTTCGGCTTCGACTGCACCATCTACATGGGCGAGGTCGACACCGAGCGGCAGGCGCTCAACGTGGCCCGGATGCGGATGCTCGGCGCCGAGGTCGTCGCCGTGAAGTCCGGCAGCCGCACCCTCAAGGACGCCATCAACGAGGCGTTCCGGGACTGGGTCGCCAACGTCGACAGCACGCACTACCTGTTCGGCACGGTGGCCGGCCCGCACCCGTTCCCGATGATGGTCCGCGACTTCCACCGGGTGATCGGCGTCGAGGCCCGCGAGCAGGTGATCGAGCGCACCGGCAAGCTGCCCGACGCGGTCGTCGCCTGCGTCGGCGGCGGCTCCAACGCGATGGGCATCTTCCACGAGTTCATCCCGGACGCCGGCGTCCGGCTGGTCGGCTGCGAGGCGGCCGGCGAGGGCGTCGACACCCCGCGCCACGCGGCGACCCTCACCAAGGGCGAGCCCGGCGTGCTGCACGGCGCCCGCAGCTACGTCCTCCAGGACGAGGACGGCCAGACCATCGAGAGCCACTCCATCTCGGCCGGCCTGGACTACCCCGGCATCGGCCCGGAGCACGCCTGGCTCAAGGACACCGGACGCGCCGAGTACCGCCCGGTGACCGACGACCAGGCCATGCAGGCGCTGCGCCTGCTGTCCCGCACCGAGGGCATCATCCCGGCCATCGAGAGCGCCCACGCGCTGGCCGGCGCCCTGGAGCTGGGCCGCGAGCTCGGCCCCGAGGCCACCATCCTGGTCAGCCTCTCCGGGCGCGGCGACAAGGACATGCACACGGCCGCCCAGTACTTCGGCCTCTACGACGACAAGGGCGGTAAGTGACCGTGGCTTCCAAGCTCAGTGAGACCCTGGCCGCGGCCAAGGCCGAGGGCCGGGCGGCCCTGATCGGCTACCTCCCGGCGGGCTTCCCCAGCGTCGAGGGCGGCATCCGGGCCGTCCGCGCGCTGATCGAGGGCGGCTGCGACATCGTCGAGGTCGGCCTGCCGCACTCCGACCCGGTGCTGGACGGGCCGACCATCCAGACCGCCGACGACATCGCGCTGCGCGGCGGCGTGAAGATCAAGGACGTGCTGCGCACCGTGCGGGAGGTGGCCGCGGCCACCGACGCGCCGGTGCTGGTGATGACGTACTGGAACCCGGTCGACCGCTACGGCACCGCCCGGTTCGCCGCCGACCTGGCCGCGGCCGGAGGAGCGGGCTGCATCCTGCCCGACCTGCCGGTCGAGGAGTCCGAGGAGTGGCGCAAGGCCGCCGGGGAGCACGGCCTGGACACCGTCTTCGTGGTCGCCCCGAGCAGCAAGGACCCGCGGCTGGCCGAGGTCACCGCGGCGGGCACCGGCTTCGTCTACGCCGCCGCCGTGATGGGCGTGACGGGCTCCCGGGCACAGGTCGGCACCCTCGCCGAGGACCTGGTCGCCCGCACCCGGGCCACCACCGACCTGCCGGTCTGCGTCGGCCTCGGCGTCTCGACCGCCGACCAGGCCGCCCAGGTGGCGGGCTTCGCCGACGGCGTGATCGTCGGCTCCGCGTTCGTGCAGCGCATCCTGGACGCCGCCGGGGACGAGGAGGCCGCGCTGACGGCCGTCCGCGCCCTCGCCGCCGACCTCGCGCAGGGTGTGCGCCGCCGCTAGCGGGCACCGCACCGAGCCGAAGGCCCGTCACCCCGCCGGGGTGGCGGGCCTTCCGCGTGCGCGGGTGCGGTGGCGGATGCCGGGGCCGGCCGGGCTCCGTGCCCGGTCCGCCCCCGCGGCACGTCGGAGCCACACCCGAACGGGTGAAGAGTTCGGGCTCCGCGCATCAGCGGCGGTTGACCCGCGTTGAGTGGGGGGACGGGTCGTCGACGCCCTGCGGCATCCGTCGTTCGTGCACAGCTCAGCCGTCCGGGGTGAACGAAGGGGTCAGCCGGTGCCGTGTCTCCAACGAGCCGTCCTGCTGCGGGCGGCGGCCGCGGCGCTGGCGCTCGGCATCGCGGTCGGGGCGGACACCGCGGTCGGACACGCGCTGGCCAGACGGGGTGTGGAGCGGGCCGAGCGGCAGGCCTGGGAGTGCGCCGAGGCGGCGCGGGCGGGCGCGGAGGCCAGGGGCGCCCGCCCGGGGGCGGCGGGCCGCCCGGAGTCCGCCGGTGCACTCCGACCGGTCGGCTGCGACGCCGGTGACCGATAGGGCGAACAGGACGGATACCGCAGAACATCACTCATTCGGCTTAATCCGGTGAATGTGGAGGAACCACCACCGATCCCCTACGGTTCACCAGGAAAGCGTGGGTGACACCACGGCAGATCCGCGTGAGGCCGCGCCCGGCGAGGGCGGACGGCGTGTCCCGAGGGGGTTTCCGATGGCCGGTCAGCAGGGCGCTCCGCCGCGCCCGTACCCCGCCGGCCGGTCCGGTACCGGGGCCGTGCGGCGGGTCGTCGACGGTCCGGCGGGGGAGTGGATCGGCACGGTCGTCAGGCTGGGCCTGGCCGTGGTCTGGGGCTGGGCCGGCCTGGCCAAGATCTCGGACCCGGCGGAGGCCGCCCAGGCCGTCCGGGCGTACGAGATCCTCCCCGAGTCGCTGGTCAAGCCGGTCGGCTACGCGCTGCCCTTCCTGGAGGTGGCGCTCGCCGTCCTGCTGGTGATCGGCCTCGGGGTGCGGGTCGTCGCCGCGGTCTCCGCGCTGCTGCTGCTGGCCTTCATCGCCGGGATCGCCTCGGCCTGGGCCCGCGGCATCTCGATCGACTGCGGCTGCTTCGGCGGCGGCGGCGCGGTCGACTCCTCGAAGACCGAGTACCTGCAGGAGATCCTGCGCGACACCGGGTTCCTGCTGCTGGCCGCCTGGCTGGTCTACCGGCCCCGCACCAGGCTCTCCGTCGACGGCTGGCTGGCGGCCTGAGCCGCCAGGCCGTCCCGCGCACCCGGCCAGCGCAGTCCCACCAGCCCGGCCAGCCCGGGCCGTTCGGCCCCCCACCTCCGTCCGCCGGCCCCGGCCCGGCCCCGACCCTGGATGTCCAGTCACATGAGCGAGAAGAACCGAGATGGCAAGCGCACCGCCCGCGAGCGGATGCAGGAGGAGCGGGCCGCGCAGGAGGCCAAGGCCAGGCGCAACAAGAAGCTCGTCGTCGGCGGGGCGGTCCTGGGCGTGATCGCGATCGCGGCGGTGGTCGGCGTGGTGGTGCAGAACAACCGCTCCAAGCCCGAGACCCCGGTGGCCGCGCCGGCCGGCACCATCGGCGACAAGAACCTGGTGATCCCGGTCGGCTCGTCGAACGCCCCCGCCACCCTCACCGTGTACGAGGACCCGCGCTGCCCGGCCTGCGGAAGCTTCGAGCGCGAGTTCGGTCCGACCATCGACCAGCTGGAGGACCAGGGCAAGATCTTCGCCAACTACCACATCGTGTCGTTCATCGACCGGGCCGTGCCGGGCAAGGGCTCCCGGAACGGCGCCAACGCGCTGGGCTGCGCGCAGGACGCCGGGCACTTCCGCGACTACCACGACGTGCTCTACCGCAACCAGCCGGACGAGACCAACGACGCCTTCGGCGACAAGGCCACCCTGATCGCGCTGGCCAAGCCGATCCCCGGCCTGGACACCCCCGCCTTCCAGGCCTGCGTGAACGACAACACGTTCGGCGGGTGGGTCTCGGCCGTGCAGCAGGACTTCGACAAGTCGAGCTTCAAGTCCACGCCGACCGTGCTGCTCAACGGCGAGCCGATCTACCCGAAGAAGGGCACCGAGGAGATCACCCCGGAGAACCTGGTGAAGTGGGTCGACGCCGCCAACCAGGGCAAGACGCTGGGCACGCCCGGCTCCAACGGCCAGAGCGCCGCCCCGACCAGCACCGCCTCGGAGAGCAACAACCCGTCCCCGGGTGCGGGTGGCTGACCGGGCTCCCGTCGGGGCCGGGGCACGGGACTGCGGCCCCGGGCCCCGGCCGTCGGCGCTTTTCGGGCCCGGGCTTTCGCCCCCCCTGGCCGGGCCGCGCGGACCGAGTGCGATCTGTGACCCTCGCCGGTGGCCGATCGGGCCCGTCGACACGGTAGCGTCGACCCTGCCATGAATATCGCTTACATTCCGAGCCCGTCGCGGGGCGTCCTGGAACTGGGACCGGTCCCGCTGCGCGCGTACGCCTTCTGCATCATCCTCGGTGTCGTCGTGGCCGTCTGGCTCGGCAGCAAGCGCTGGGTCGCCCGCGGCGGCGCCAAGCACACGGTGGGTGACATCGCCGTCTGGGCCGTCCCGTTCGGGCTGGTCGGCGGTCGTCTCTACCACGTGATCACCGACCACCAGCTGTACTTCGGGGACGGCCGTAACCCCTGGAACGCCTTCAAGGTCTGGGAGGGCGGCCTGGGCATCTGGGGCGCGATCGCGCTCGGCGCGGTCGGCGCCTGGATCGGCGCCCGCCGGCGCGGGGTGCCGCTGCCGCCGTGGGCGGACGCGCTGGCGCCGGGCATCGCGCTCGCCCAGGCCTGCGGCCGCTGGGGCAACTGGTTCAACCAGGAGCTCTACGGCAAGGCGACCACGCTCCCCTGGGGTCTGAAGATCGACAAGACCCTGCCGGACGGCGAGGTCGTCCACGGGATCTACCACCCGACCTTCCTGTACGAGTCGCTCTGGTGCGTCGGCGTGGCACTGCTGGTGATCTGGGCGGACCGCCGCTTCACCCTCGGCCACGGCCGGGCCTTCGCGCTCTACGTCGCCGCCTACACGGTCGGCCGGTTCTGGATCGAGGCGCTGCGGATCGACGAGGCGCACCGGGTCCTCGGCCTGCGGCTCAACGACTGGACGGCGATCGTCGTCTTCCTCGGCGCCGTGGCCTACCTGGTGATCGTGGGCAAGAAGCGGCCCGGCCGGGAGGACCCGGACTCCATCGACCCGGTCTCCCGGGACGAGCGCGCCGCCGCGGCAGCCGCGGCTGCCGCCGACGGTACGGACGCGGCGGACCGGGCCCCGGGGACGGACGTGGCCGACGTGATCGACGAGGCGGACGGGGCGGAGCGGGCCGAGGACGACTCCCGGGCCGCGGGCGACTCCGCCCTCCCGCGACCGGCGGAGTCGAAGAAGACCCCCTGACCAGGTACGTCCCGAGGTTCCGGCCGCTCCCACCGACCAGGTGGCGGGCGGCCGGAGCGCTGTTCGGACAGCCTTACTTTGCTGGAAAGAACCTGATCATCGGACTACGTTCACTGGTGTGAGAGCCCGGCGGGCAGCACTATCCTCACGGCTCATAGCCGTGCCCGCGTACGGGCTGGGGAGAGCAGTGACGGAGGACCGACGACGTGACCGTGACCATGGCCGAGCGCATCGCCGACGACCGGAACCCCAAGCCGAAGGTCCCCGCGGAGGGCCACCACCGGGACGTGAACGGCGGCTGGCTGCGGCCGGCGGTGTTCGGCGCGATGGACGGGCTGGTCTCCAACTTCGCCCTGATGACCGGTGTGGTCGGCGGCGCGGTGTCCAGCGGCACGGTCGTCCTGACCGGGCTGGCCGGCCTCGCCGCCGGCGCCTGCTCGATGGCCGCGGGGGAGTACACCTCGGTCGCCTCGCAGCGTGAGCTGGTGCAGGCCGAGATCGAGGCCGAGCGGCTGGAGCTCAGCCGCAACCCGCACGGCGAGCTGGCCGAGCTGGCCGAGCTGTACGCCTCGCGCGGCGTCGACCCGGAGCTCGCGCTGGAGGTGGCCCGCCAGCTGTCGGCGGACCCGGACCGGACGCTGGAGATCCACGCCCGGGAGGAGCTCGGCATCGACCCGAACGACCTCCCCTCGCCGCTGGTCGCGGCCGCCTCCTCGTTCGTCTGCTTCGCGGTGGGCGCGCTGCTGCCGCTGCTGCCGTACCTGCTCGGCGCCACCTCGCTGCTGCCGGCGCTGCTGCTGTCGCTGGCCGGTCTCTTCGCCTGCGGCGCGGTGGTGGCCCGGGTGACGGCGCGCAGCTGGTGGTTCAGCGGGGTGCGCCAGCTGGTGCTGGGCGGGGCGGCGGCGGCCGTGACGTACCTGATGGGTCTGCTGATCGGCGGCGCGGTCGGCTGAGGCCGGCGGCGCCCGCCGGGGCGACCGGGGGAGACGGGGGAGAACGGCCTGTTCGGACGGCGCGGGCGGGGTGGCGGGGGCGGGTCGGCCCGTCCCTCGTCCGCGCCGTCGTGCGATGCCACAGACTGATGCATGGTTATGCCGCCGGGCGCGTGACGTTCCGCACATGGGGGTGAGGTGCTCGGTTGTCCTAGCATCGCCTTCGAGCCCGTCGGCCCGAGGAATCCAATCCGCGGGTCGGCATCCGGGTGAGAATCGCAGGTCACCCTGGGGCGATCTTGGTTCGGGGGCGTTTCGCCTCTGTTTCAGTCCTGCGGCATGCGGGCACACTGGTGGAAGCGTGCGGACGGGTGTTCGCCTTCCCCAGCCGGTGCTACCGGTGGGTAATAGGCCCTGACCTGGGGTTTGCGTCCGCCATGTGGACGCCAATGTCCACTTCCCGGGATGTCGGGCATCATGTAACCTGCACGAAATCGCAGAGGGCCAACGTCGTCCCTGTTGCACAGAGTCCGTTCCAGGCCCTCGGCCGGGCGGGCCCCCAATACCAAGACGACGACGGGAGAGCCGATGCTGTCTGCATCCATGCACTCCGACAACGAGCCCAAGGCCGGCGCATCGCGCTCGCCGTACGCGCTCGTTCCGGATGCGCGACCTGCTGCTCAGGGCCTGTACGACCCGCGGAACGAGCACGACGCCTGCGGCGTCGGCTTCGTCGCGACGCTGACCGGCATCGCCGACCACAAGATCGTCGAGCAGGCGCTCACCGTCCTGCGCAACCTGGAGCACCGCGGTGCCACGGGCGCCGAGCCGGACTCCGGTGACGGCGCGGGCATCCTGACCCAGGTCCCCGACGCGTTCCTGCGCTCCAAGGTCGACTTCGAGCTCCCCGCCGCCGGCTCCTACGCGGTCGGCATCGCCTTCCTCCCCGACGAGGACGAGGCCGCCTCCGCCGCCGTCACCCAGATCGAGGCCATCGCCGCCGACGAGGACCTCGCCGTCCTCGGCTGGCGCGAGGTCCCGGTCACCCCCGACCTGCTCGGTGCCACCGCCCGCTCGGTCATGCCGCGCTTCCGTCAGGTGTTCCTCGCGGCCGCCGAAAGTAAGGGTGACCTTACCAGCATCGAGCTGGACCGTGTCGCCTTCGTCGTGCGCAAGCGCGCCGAGCGCGAGGCCGGCGTGTACTTCCCGTCGCTCTCCGCCCGCACCATCGTCTACAAGGGCATGCTGACCACCGGTCAGCTGGAGCCCTTCTTCCCCGACCTGTCGGACCGGCTCTACGCCTCCGCGATCGGCCTGATCCACTCGCGCTTCTCCACCAACACGTTCCCCAGCTGGCCGCTCGCCCACCCGTACCGCTTCGTCGCGCACAACGGCGAGATCAACACGGTCAAGGGCAACCGGAACTGGATGACCGCGCGCGAGTCCCAGCTCGCCACCGACCTCATCCCGGCCAACAAGAACGGCCGGGGCCTGGAGCGGATCTTCCCGATCTGTACCCCGGACCACTCCGACTCCGCGTCCTTCGACGAGGTCCTGGAGCTGCTCCACCTCGGCGGCCGCTCGCTGCCGCACTCGGTGCTGATGATGATCCCGGAGGCGTGGGAGAACCACGCCACCATGGAGCCCGCCCGCCGCGCCTTCTACCAGTACCACTCCAACCTGATGGAGCCCTGGGACGGCCCGGCCTGCGTCACCTTCACCGACGGCACCCAGATCGGCGCGGTCCTCGACCGCAACGGCCTGCGCCCCGCCCGCTACTGGATCACCGAGGACGGCCTGGTCGTCCTCTCCTCCGAGGTCGGCGTGCTCGACCTGGAGCAGGAGACGGTGGTCAAGAAGGGCCGCCTGCAGCCCGGCAAGATGTTCCTCATCGACACCGCGGAGCACCGCATCGTCGAGGACGAGGAGATCAAGTCCTCCCTCGCCGCGGAGCACCCGTACGAAGAGTGGATCGCCGCCGGCCAGATCCAGCTCGCCAAGCTCCCCGAGCGCGAGCACATCGCGCACACCCACGCCTCCGTCACCCGCCGCCAGCAGACCTTCGGGTACACCGAGGAGGAGCTGCGCGTCATCCTCGCCCCGATGGCCCGCACCGGCGGCGAGGCACTCGGCTCGATGGGCACCGACAGCCCGATCGCGGCGCTCTCCGAGAAGCCGCGCCTGCTGTTCGACTACTTCATCCAGCTCTTCGCGCAGGTCACCAACCCGCCGCTGGACGCCATCCGCGAGGAGCTCGTCACCTCGCTGCTGAGCAACCTCGGCCCCGAGGGCAACCTGCTGGCCGCCGAGGCCGCCGCCTGCCGCTCGGTCGGCATCACCTTCCCGGTGATCGACAACGACGAGCTGGCCAAGCTGGTCCACATCAACGCCGACGGCGACCAGCCCGGTCTCAAGGCCGTCACGCTCTCCGGCCTCTACCGGGTCTCCGGCGGCGGCGAGGCGCTCGCCGCCCGCCTGAAGGCCATCGCGGCCGAGGCCGACGCGGCGATCGCCGACGGCGCCCGCATCGTCGTCCTCTCCGACCGCCACTCGGACGCCGAGCACGCGCCGATCCCCTCGCTGCTGCTCACCTCCGCCGTGCACCACCACCTGATCCGCACCAAGCAGCGCACCCAGGTGTCGCTGATCGTGGAGGCCGGCGACGTCCGCGAGGTCCACCACGTGGCCCTGCTGGTCGGCTACGGCGCCGGCGCGGTCAACCCGTACCTGGCGATGGAGTCCGTCGAGGACCTCGTCGCGCAGGGCGTGTTCATCGAGGGCATCGAGGCCGACAAGGCCATCAAGAACCTCATCAAGGCGCTCGGCAAGGGCGTCCTGAAGGTCATGTCGAAGATGGGCATCTCCACCGTCGCCTCCTACCGCGGCGCCCAGGTCTTCGAGGTCATCGGCCTCGACCAGCAGACCGTGGACACCTACTTCGCCGGCACCACCACCAAGCTCGGCGGCATCGGCCTGGAGCAGGTCGCCAAGGAGGTGGCCGCGCGCCACGCCAAGGCCTACCCCGCCTCCGGCATCACCGCCGCGCACCGCGCGCTGGACATCGGCGGCGAGTACCAGTGGCGCCGCGAGGGCGAGCCGCACCTGTTCGACCCGGACACGGTGTTCCGCCTGCAGCACTCCACCCGCAGCCGCCGGTACGACATCTTCAAGCAGTACACCGAGCGGGTGAACGAGCAGTCCGAGCGCCTGATGACGCTGCGCGGCCTGTTCAAGCTCGACGGCAAGGGCCGCGCCCCGATCTCCGTCGACGAGGTCGAGCCGGTCTCCGAGATCGTCAAGCGGTTCTCCACCGGCGCCATGTCCTACGGCTCCATCTCGATGGAGGCGCACGAGACGCTCGCCATCGCGATGAACCGCCTCGGCGGCAAGTCCAACACCGGTGAGGGCGGCGAGGACCCGGAGCGCCTGTACGACCCGGAGCGCCGCTCGTCCATCAAGCAGGTCGCCTCCGGCCGCTTCGGCGTCACCAGCGAGTACCTGGTCAACGCGGACGACATCCAGATCAAGATGGCCCAGGGCGCCAAGCCCGGCGAGGGCGGCCAGCTGCCCGGCCACAAGGTCTACCCGTGGGTCGCCAGGACCCGGCACTCCACCCCGGGCGTCGGCCTGATCTCCCCGCCGCCGCACCACGACATCTACTCCATCGAGGACCTGGCTCAGCTGATCCACGACCTCAAGAACGCCAACCCGGCGGCCCGCATCCACGTGAAGCTGGTCTCCGAGGTCGGCGTGGGCACGGTCGCGGCCGGCGTCTCCAAGGCGCACGCGGACGTCGTGCTGGTCTCCGGCCACGACGGCGGCACCGGCGCCTCGCCGCTCACCTCGCTCAAGCACGCGGGCGGCCCCTGGGAGCTCGGCCTCGCCGAGACCCAGCAGACCCTGCTGCTCAACGGCCTGCGCGACCGCATCGTGGTGCAGACCGACGGCCAGCTCAAGACCGGCCGCGACGTCGTCATCGCCGCGCTGCTCGGCGCCGAGGAGTTCGGTTTCGCGACCGCGCCGCTCGTCGTCTCCGGCTGCATCATGATGCGCGTCTGCCACCTGGACACCTGCCCGGTCGGCGTCGCCACCCAGAACCCGGTGCTGCGCGAGCGCTTCACCGGCAAGCCCGAGTTCGTGGTGAACTTCTTCGAGTTCATCGCGGAGGAGGTCCGCGAGATCCTCGCCGAGCTGGGCTTCCGCACCATCGAGGAGGCCGTCGGCCACGCCGAGCACATCGACGCGGCCGAGGCGATCACGCACTGGAAGGCCGCCGGTCTCGACCTGGCGCCGCTCTTCCACGTGCCCGAGCTGCCCGAGGGCGCGGCCCTGCACAACACCACCACGCAGGACCACTCGCTCGACAAGGCGCTCGACAACCAGCTGATCGCGCTGGCCGAGGACGCCCTGGAGCGCGGCGACGCCGTCCGCATCCAGCTGCCGATCCGCAACGTCAACCGCACCGTCGGCACCATGCTCGGCCACGAGGTGACCAAGCGGTACCGCGGCGAGGGCCTGCCCGAGGGCACCATCGACGTCACCTTCACCGGTAGCGCCGGCCAGTCCTTCGGCGCCTTCGTGCCGCGCGGCGTCACGCTGCGCCTGGAGGGCGACGCCAACGACTACGTCGGCAAGGGCCTCTCCGGCGGCGTGCTGGTCGTGCGCCCGGCGCGCGACGCGGCCGCCATCGGCGCCGACGCCCAGAACCACGTGATCGCCGGCAACACCATCGGGTACGGTGCCACCAGCGGCCGCATCCACCTGCGGGGCAAGGCCGGCGAGCGCTTCGCCGTCCGCAACTCCGGCGCTACCCTGGTCGTCGAGGGCGTGGGCGACCACGGCCTGGAGTACATGACCGGCGGGCGGGTCGTCGTCCTCGGCGAGACCGGCCGCAACCTGGCCGCGGGCATGTCCGGCGGCATCGCGTACGTCCTGGACCTGCGCCCGGCGAACGTGAACGACGGCATGGTGGGCATCGAGGCCCCGACCAACGCCGACCGCGACTGGCTGCGCGAGACCGTGCAGCAGCACTACGAGGAGACCGGCTCCACCGTGGCCGCCGAGCTCCTGGCCGACTGGGGCGGCGGGGTCTCCCGCTTCTCCAAGATCATGCCGACCGACTACAAGGCTGTGCTCGCCGCCAAGGATGCCGCTGAGCGCGACGGGCTCTCCGAGTCCGAGACCACTCGCAAGATGATGGAGGCGGCACGTGGCTGACCCCAAGGGCTTCCTGACCACGCCCAAGCAGCTCGCCGAGCGTCGCCCGGTCGACGTCCGGATCCGGGACTGGAACGAGGTCTACGTCGAGCGCAGCCTCCTTCCGATCATCACCAAGCAGGCCGGCCGCTGCATGGACTGCGGCATCCCGTTCTGCCACAACGGCTGCCCGCTCGGGAACCTCATCCCCGAGTGGAACGACCTGGCCTACCGGGACGACTGGTCCGGCGCGATCGAGCGCCTGCACGCGACCAACAACTTCCCGGAGTTCACCGGCCGCCTCTGCCCGGCTCCCTGCGAGTCGGCGTGCGTGCTCGGGATCAACCAGGACGCGGTGACCATCAAGAACGTCGAGGTCACCATCATCGACAAGGCGTGGGACAACGGCGGCGTCACGCCGCAGATCCCCGAGCGCCTGTCCGGCAAGACCGTGGCCGTCGTCGGCTCCGGCCCGGCCGGCCTCGCCGTCGCCCAGCAGCTCACCCGGGCCGGGCACACGGTGGTGGTGTACGAGCGCGCCGACCGCATCGGCGGCCTGCTGCGCTACGGCATCCCCGAGTTCAAGATGGAGAAGCGCCACATCAACCGCCGCGTCGAGCAGATGCGCGCGGAGGGCACCCGCTTCCGCACCGGCGTCAGCGTCGGCGAGGACATCACCGGCCAGCAGCTGCGCGAGCGCTTCGACGCCGTCGTCGTCGCGGCCGGCGCCACCACCGCCCGTGACCTGCCCGTCCCCGGCCGGGAGCTCAAGGGCATCCACCAGGCGATGGAGTACCTGCCGCTCGCCAACAAGGTGCAGGAGGGCGACTTCGTCGAGACGCCCATCAGCGCCAAGGGCAAGCACGTGGTCGTCATCGGCGGCGGCGACACCGGCGCGGACTGCCTCGGCACCGCGCTGCGCCAGGGGGCGGCCTCGGTCACCCAGCTGGAGATCATGCCGCGCCCCGGCGACGACCGGCCCACCGGCCAGCCGTGGCCGACCATGCCGATGCTCTACAAGGTCACCTCCGCGCACGAGGAGGGCGGTGAGCGCGTGTACAGCGTGAACACCACCCACTTCACCGGCGACGAGGACGGCAACGTCCAGGAGCTCCACCTCGTCGAGGTCGAGTTCAAGGACGGCCGGTTCCAGCCGGTCGAGGGCACCGAGCGGTCCATCCCGGCCCAGCTCGTCACCCTCGCCATGGGCTTCACCGGCACCGACACCGCCAACGGCCTGGTCGAGCAGCTGGGCGTCGACCTCGACGCCCGCGGCAACATCAACCGGGACGGCGCCTTCGCCACCAACGTGGACGGCGTGTACGTCTGCGGTGACGCCGGCCGCGGCCAGTCGCTGATCGTCTGGGCCATCGCCGAGGGCCGTTCCGCCGCCGCCGCGGTGGACAAGTTCCTCGGCGGCAAGACCGCCCTGCCCGCCCCGATCCGCCCCACCGACCGCCCCCTGGTGGTCTGACCGGATCGACCCCGTACCGCCCGGTGCCGCATCGCCGGGCTGCACCAACCGCCGACCCGCCAGAGCCGCCGGGCCAATGCGGTCATGACAGCACCTGCCCCCTCCCCGACCAAGTTGGGGGCAGGTGCTGTTTTTTATTGGGGCGCTCGCTCGCCTCCGGGGCGCTTTGGTCCGGTGCCGACGGTCGTCGCTCCCGCGGTCGCTTCGCTCCCTTCCTCGCTCTCTCCCTTTCGGCACCGGCGCGCCCCTTCGGCTCGGAGCGCGCTGGCCGGGGGTGCGGTCACTGCGGGGTGGGTGGGGGCTGCCTTGTGGGGCGCTCGCTCGCCTCCGGGGCGGCTTGGAGCGCCCCTTCGGCTTGGAGCGCGCTGGGCGGAGTGGGTTGGGGGCCGGGTGTGGGAGACCGGTTGTGGGCGCCGGTTGTGGGGTTTGGGGGGCGGGGTTGTGGCGGGGCGGGTGGGGGTGTCGGGGGTGTCTGGGCGGGGGGCCGGGTCGGCGCAGTGGTGGTGGTTGGCCCCACGGGCCTTTCTGCGTACCACAGTTGTGTATCGTCCGTTGGTTTCGGCGCCGAATGTCAGTGCTAGGTGGCAGACTGCGGCGGTAGGCCTGGCGGGCGCGTGAGAGGCGGAGGATCGCGGGATGGGCACAACGCAGACCGGTGGCGGGACGACTGTGCGGCGGCTGATGCTGGGGTCCCAGCTGCGCCGGTTGCGTGAGGCCAGCGGCGTCTCGCGGGAGCAGGCGGGGTACTCGATCCGGGCGTCCGAGTCGAAGATCAGCCGGATGGAGCTGGGCCGGGTGAGCTTCAAGGAGCGGGACGTGGCCGACCTCCTCACCCTGTACGGGGTCCGCGCGGACGGGGAGCGGACGGCGGTGCTCGGGCTGGTCGGTGAGGCCAACGCGCCCTCCTGGTGGCACGGTTACGGCGACGTGCTGCCGATCTGGTTCCAGACGTACCTGGGCCTGGAGGAGGCCGCCTCCGAGATCCGCAGCTACGAGGTGCAGTTCATCCCCGGGCTGCTGCAGACGGCCGACTACGCGCGGGCCGTCTTCGCCCTCGGGAACCCCGGGGCGCGGCCGGAGGAGATCGAGCGCCGGGTCGAGGCCCGTACCAGGCGCCGGCGGCTGCTCACGGCCGAGCCGGGGCCGAGCCTGCTGGCCGTCATCGACGAGGCGGCGCTGCGCCGGCCCTGGGGCGGGGCGCAGGTGATGCGGGAGCAGATCGACCGGCTGGCCGAGTTCGCGGCCCTGCCGAGGGTGGACCTGCGGGTGATGCCGCTGGGCGTGGGCGGGGTGCGGGCGGAGGCGGGCGCCTTCTCGCTGCTGGGGTTCCCTGAGCCGGACCTGGCGGACGTGGTGTACCTGGAGCAGTTCACCAGTGCGCTGTACCTGGACAAGCCGGACCAGGTCGCCGAGTACGGTCGGGCGATGGACCGGCTGGCGGCCGACAGCCTGTCGCCCCGGGCGACGTTGGAGTTGTTGGCGTCGATCCGTCAGGAGATCTGACGTGCGCGCATGATGACGAAGAGTCAGATAATCTTCTGATTCCGGTGTCGTGGGTGAGAGGGATCAGATGTCCTACTTTTCGGAACTGTCGCGTCAGTACATCGACGGTGAATGGCGTACGGGCTCCGGCTCCTGGGACATCGTCGACATCGACCCGTTCAACGGCGAGAAGCTCGCCGCGATCACCGTCGCCACCACGGCCGAGATCGACGACGCCTACCGCGCCGCCGAGCGCACCCAGCAGGCCTGGAGCCGGGTCAACCCCTACACCCGGCGGCTGGTCTTCGAGCGGGCCCTGCGGGTGATCGAGGAGCGCGAGCAGGAGATCACCGAGGCGATCATCGCCGAACTCGGCGGCACCGCGCTGAAGGCCGCCTTCGAGCTCTCGCTCTCCAAGGACGTGCTGCGCGAGGCCATGCAGCTCTCGCTGCGCGCCGAGGGCCGGATCCTGCCCTCGCCGGTGGACGGCAAGGAGAACCGCCTCTACCGGCTGCCGGTCGGCGTGGTCGGCGTGATCAGCCCGTTCAACTTCCCGCTGTTCCTGTCACTGAAGGCCGTCGCGCCGGCGCTGGCGCTCGGCAACGGCGTCGTCCTCAAGCCGCACCAGAACACCCCGATCGTCGGCGGCACCCTGATCGCCCGGATCTTCGAGGAGGCCGGGCTGCCCGGCGGCCTGCTCAACGTGGTGGTCACCGACATCGCCGAGATCGGCGACGCCTTCATCGCCCACCCGGTGCCCAAGGTCATCTCCTTCACCGGCTCCGACAAGGTCGGCCGGCACGTCGCCACCGTCGCGGCGAGCCACTTCAAGCGGACCGTCCTGGAGCTGGGCGGCAACAGCGCGCTGATCGTGCTGGACGACGCCGACCTCGACTACGCCGTCGACGCCGCCGTGTTCAGCCGCTTCGCGCACCAGGGCCAGGTCTGCATGGCGGCCAACCGGGTTCTGGTGGACCGCAGCGTCGCCGAGGAGTTCACCGAGCGCTTCACCGCCAAGGTCGCCTCGCTGAAGGTCGGCGACCCCAAGGACCCGGCCACCCACATCGGTCCGCTGATCAACGCCAACCAGGCCGAGTCGCTGACCGCCGAGGTCGACCGGGCGCTCGCCGAGGGCGCCGTCGCCCTGCTGCGCGGGCAGACGGTCGGCACCCTGATGGATCCGGTGGTGCTGACCGGCCTCGCCGCCGACGCGCCGATCCTGCAGCGCGAACTCTTCGGCCCCGTCGTCCTGGTGGTGCCCTTCGACGGTGAGGACGAGGCCGTCCGGATCGCCAACGACACGCCGTTCGGCCTCAGCGGCGCGGTGCACACCGGCGATGTGGAGCGCGGGGTCCGGCTGGCGCAGCGGATCGAGACCGGCATGATCCACATCAACGACGGCACCATCCACGACGAGCCCGTCGTCCCGTTCGGCGGGGAGAAGAACTCGGGCGTGGGGCGCCTCAACGGCGAGGCCACGGTCGAGGCCTTCACCACCGTCAAGTGGATCTCCATCCAGCACGGGCGCAGCCGCTTCCCGTTCTGACACCCCGCTGCCCGCCGTCGCCGGACCGGTGGCGGCGGGCACCGCCGTGCCTCAGGGCGCGCCGCCCTCCAGCAGGGCCTGGCCGAGCGCCGTCCGCAGGTACAGCACCTCGCGGCCGGAGCGGTGCCGGGCCACCAGCCCCGCCGCGTGCAGGGCCGCCAGGTGGTGCGACACGTTGGGCGCGGAGAGCCCCGTGCGCCGGGCGAGCGCGGTGGTCGAGCCCGGGGACTCCAGCTCGGCCAGCAGCCGGGCCCGGGCCGGGCCCAGGACCCCCGCCAGCGCCCGCGGGGTCGCCGCGCCGCCCTCCCAGAGCGTGGCCACCCCGCGCGGGGCGTAGACCAACCCGGGCTGCGCCGCCGGACCGGTCTGCACGACCGCCCCCGGCCAGACGAACACCGAGGGCACCAGGACCAGCCCGCGCCCGCCGTCCAGCACCTGCTCGATGTCGTACCGGCGCTGGGCCACCGTCATCCGCCCGCCCTGCCAGCTCACCTTCGGATGCAGGCCCTCGAACAGCGCGGCCGGCCCGCCCGCCGCCATCCGCCGGGCCCGGTGCAGGATCTCGCCCTCCGCCAGCCGGGCGATCCGGGGCCAGTGCGGCTCGACCGCCGCCGCCCAGTAGGCCCGGACCTCGCCGGTCAGCCGAGCCAGGCCCGCCACCGGATCCGCGCGCAGCCCGGCCACCAGCGGCGGCAGCGGATCGGCGAGCGCCGCGAGATCCGCGCGGACGGTCTGCGGCGAGGTGGCGGCCAGCTCGGCCAGCTCCTCCTCGATGCCGGGCGCGGTCGCGGCCGGCACCGGGGTCAGGAAGTCGGGCAGGTGCCAGGCCGGCATCGGCACCAGCTGCGACAGCAGCCCGTACTCCACCCCCGCCTGCGCGAGCCGGGCCCGGGCCCGCCGCACCCAGGGCAGGTGCACGGCCCGCGCCCCGGGGTCCTTGAGCACCTGAACGCTCGTCACCACCTCCAGCAGCCGGGAGCAGGCGAACCGGGTGGCCGCCACGTCCTGAGCCGAGAACTCCAGCGTGAGCACGTCTTCCCTCCGAGGATTCGACCAGGACGAAATCTCTGGGCGCCACCGATCATCGCCGCGAGGCTCGGTCCATGACCAGTACGATCCCCGTCTCCGTCCAGGACCGCCTGGGCCTGCCGGCCACCGGCGGCCGGCGCCGGCTCGTCGGCGCCCACCTCGTCGACAGCCTCGGCACCGGACTCCTGCTCGCCTTCACCGTCCTCTACTTCACCCGCACGACCGGCCTCGGCGTGGCCGCCGTCGGAGCCGCCATCACCCTCGCCCGGCTGCTCGCCCTGCCCACCGCGATCCTCACCGGCCCGCTGATCGACCGCTACGGCGCCAAGGCGGTCGCCGCCTGCGGCAACGCGCTCTCCGCCGTCGCGTACGGCGGATTCCTGCTGGCCCACCAGGCCTGGCAGATCGTGCTGGTCTGCCTGCTCGCCCAGGCCGGCGCGGTCGCCTACTGGACGTCCAGCACCGGCCTGGTGGTGCTCGCCGCGGCCGGCGGCGAGCGCACCCGCTGGTTCGCGCTGGTCCAGACGCTGCGCAACGCCGGGCTCGGCATCGGCGGCGCCCTCGGCTCCCTGGTGGTGGCCGGCAGCGGCACCGGCGGGCTGCGGCTGCTGGTGCTGCTGAACGCGCTCAGTTACGCGGGCGCCACCGTCCTGCTGGCCCGCTGGCGCCCGGCCGCGGCGCCCGGCGGACCGGCGGCGCCCGCCCCGGCCGGTGCCCCGCCCGGTGCCCCCGCCGGAGCCGGCGGCTACCGCCGGGTGCTGCGCGACGGCCGTTACGTCCTGCTGGTCGGGATCAACCTCTGCTCCGTCTTCGGCTCGATGATCATCAGCATGCTGCTGGCCGTCTACCTCACCGAGGGCCTGCACCAGCCGGCCTGGGTGGCGGGCTCGCTGCTGGTGATGAACGGCGTCCAGGTGGTGCTCACCCAGAGCCTGGTCGCCCGCCGGCTGGAGAGGTTCCGGCCCACCCGGGTGCTGGCCGCCGCCTCGCTGGTCAACGCGGTGGCCTTCGCCCTCTTCGCCCTGATGGCCGGCGCGCCCGGCTGGGCCGTCCCGGCCGGCCTGTACGCCGCGATGTTCCTCTTCAACGCCGCCGAGACGATGGCCACCCCGTTCGCCGAGGACCTCAGCGTCAGCCTGGCCGACCCCGGCCTGCGCGGCCGCTACCTCGCCGTGTACCAGCTCTCCTGGAACACCGGCCAGGCGCTCGCCCCCGGCCTCCTCACCCTGCTGCTCGTCCACGGCCCGCTCTGGCCGTGGGCCTTCCTGGCGGCCCTCGCGGTCACCGCCGTGCCGGCCCTGCTGCTCCTGGAGCGCCTGGTCGCGCCGGTCGGGCGCTCCGCCGCTCCCGCCGGGGCGAGTTGACCTCCCGTCGGCGCAGCCGGCGGGGTTCGCCGCGGGGGGTGTCCGGTGGGATCGAAGGCCGGTTCCGGAACGATGCCGTCCGCATGAGAGGCTCAACTGCGATGATCACCTACGAACTACGCGGGATACGCCAAGCTCCTGCTCGCCACCGGGCCCTCCGCCCGCAAGGGCATGGAGAACCAGGGCGGGGCGCCCACCCAGCACCTCGCCGGGCACCTCGGCCTCGACCAGGTGGCCACCGTCGACCCGGGTGTCCTGCGTACGATGAAGGCGAAGGGCGTCACCGACTTCGACTGCGACCTGTGGATCGACGGCCAGGGTCGCACCGTTCGCTTCGAGCAGCGGATGGACGTCCAGGGGGTGCCGGCCGTCAACAAGGTCTTCTTCGGTGAGTTCGGGCCGGTCGAGACCTTCGCCGTACCCACCGGCGGCTGACCCGGACCGCCCGGTCACACCCGCCAACCGCGCCGTGCGGCCAGCCAGCGCAGGGTGACCTCGCCGCTCCAGGTCTGGTGGCGGCGCAGCATCCGCGAGCCGGACGGCGGGTCGGGCTGCCCGCCCGACCGCAGGAAGTAGCCGGTGAGGGCGGCGAGGGCGGCGTCGAGTTGTTCCGGGGCCGCGCCCCGGGCGGCCGGGTGCGCACCGAAGAGCCGGTCGGCGTCGTGGCCGTCGGCCCGTGCGGTGGCCAGCAGCAGCGTCAGGTCGAACCAGCTCGCGCCCAACCGGGGCCAGTTCCAGTCGCAGATCCAGGCCCGTCCGGCGCCGTCCAGGACGATGTTGTCGCGGCGCAGGTCCTCGTGCAGGACGGCTTCGCCCGCGGTCGCCTCCACCCAGCCGGCCTCCAGCGCGGCGAGCGGCTCGATCAGCCCGCGCGGGAACCAGTCGGGGAGCAGCTCCGCGCCGGGGCCGCCGCCCGCCAGCCGGCGCCAGTCGTCGAAGTCCTCCTCGCCCGGCTCCGGGCGCAGCGGTCTCAGGTCGAGCGCGAGCAGCTCCCGGGAGGGCCGGGCCAGGGCTTCGGCCACGGTGGCGCAGGCGTCCAGGGCGGCGGTCAGCTCCTCGGGCCGCCAGGGGTCGGCGGGCATCCGGGCGCCCGGCACCGGGTCGAAGCCCAGCACCACCCAGCCGGCGCTCTCCTCGACCCAGCGCAGTGCGGGCGCGGGCACGGCGGCCGGCAGCGCCCGGTTGATCGCGGCCTCCCGGCGGTAGCAGTCCGCGATGTACGGGTGCGCCACGGCGTCGACCGCCTTGACGAACTCCGTCCCGGCCGGCCCCCGCACCAGGGCCGCGAAGCCCGGGGTGAAGCCGCCGCCCGCGCTCGGCCGGGCCGCCGCCGGCCCGCCGAGCCGTCGGCCGACCAGCGCGCGGACCGACGGCGGCAGGTCCGTCCACCCCGGACGGACGGAGGTGCCGGCGTAGTGCGGTCGCGGGGTGAACGTCTCGGTCATCCGCCCATGCTGCCGGGCCGTCGCCGGCCCGCGCCACTGCGATTCGCCGGCTGCGGAGCCCGTGCCGTCGACGCGGTGCGGTGGGCACGACGCCGACGCGCGTGGGGCCCGGCCCCGGAGCGGCTGCTCCGGGGCCGGGCCCCACGGACGGGCGGGCGGACGGCCCCGCGGTCGGCGGGCCGGGGCCTAGAAGACCGGCACGCCGGCCCGGACCAGGCGCCAGGAGACCGAGGCGAAGTCCGCCGGGTCGATGACGCCCTTCTCCTTCACCCAGCCGATCATCGCGTTGCGGATCTCGTCCGAGTTCGCCCACACCTTCGTGGCGGCAGCCACGTGCGGGAAGTTGCCGCCGCCGTTGGCACGGTAGTTGTTGACGGCCAGGACGAACTGCGCGGCCGGGTCGATCGGCTTGCCGTCGAAGGACAGCCCGACGATCCGCGAACCGACCGGCTGGGCGACGTCGATGTCGTACGTGACGCCGTACACCGAGTCGTAGTTGTAGTCCGGGGTGTTCTGCGCGTTGGTCAGGGTGGCCTTGTCGACCGCCGCGCCCGGGGCGAGCTGGTTGTAGTACTTCGCCGAGAACTCCAGGTAGTCCTTGATCTGGGCGCCGGTCAGGATCCGCGCCTCCAGGGTGTTCTCGTAGATGTACAGGCCGGCGGCGTCGCGCAGCTTGACCTGCCCGGCCGGGATCCGCGCGGTGCGGTTGAACGGCGCCGCCTGCGCCAGCACCGGCAGGTTCGCGTACGAGGTGGAGGCCAGGGCGGCCTTGACCACGTCGGCCTGGACCCTGCCGATCAGGTCGATGATCGGGGTGTCCTGGTACGGGGCCTCGGCGATCGAGAGCTCGATCTTCGCGGTGCCGATGACCTGGTTGACGTACTCGACGACCTTCCGGTGCTGGGCGGTCATCAGGTCCACGATCTCCGGGTCCTCCGGCACCGTGTTGGAGTTCAGCACCCGGGAGGAGAGCGAGGTGACCTTCCACGCGCCCTTGTCCAGCTCGACCTCGAAGTCGAAGCAGGTCAGCCGCTGGCCCCAGCAGAGCGGCTCGGAGAGCACGACGGTCTTCCCGGTCTCCTTGTTGACGACCAGCCGCTGCGGGATCTCCTTGTGGGCGTGGCCCACCAGGACGGCGTCGATGCCGGCCACCTGCTCGGCCAGCGCGACCGAGACGTTCTCGCCCCACGGCAGCTGGTCGCCGTACGAGGTGGCCTCGTCCATGCCCGAGTGGCAGGCCACCACGACGACGTCGGCGCCGGCCGCCTTGAGCTTCGGCAGCCAGATCTTCGCGGTCTCCACGATGCCGGGGAAGGTCATCTTGCCGGCGACGTTCGCCTTGTCCCAGATCGCGATGCCGGGGTTGGTCAGCCCGAGGATGCCGACCTTGAGGGCCGGGCCGCCGGGCAGCTTGACCTTGCGGATGACGTACGGCGGGAAGGCCGGCTTGTCGTTCTTCGCGTGCAGCGCGTTGGCGCCCAGCAGCGGGAAGTCCAGCTGCTCCTCGTAAGCGCGCAGGGTGTCGATGCCGTAGTTGAACTCGTGGTTGCCGAGGGCGGCGGCGGTGTACTCCATGGTGTTCATGGCGAGCGCCATCGGGTGCTCGGGCGCGGTGTCCGCGTCGGTGGCGATCGGGTCGACCCGCGCGTAGTAGTAGGTCAGCTGGGTGCCCTGGATGGTGTCGCCGGCGTCGATGAGCAGGGTGCGGTCCCAGCCCTTCTCCTCGCGCACCTGCTTGGCCAGGGTGGAGATCTTGGCGAGGCCGACCTCGTTGTGCGCCTTGTCGGCGTAGACGGCGTCGGTGAAGTAGTCCCAGTTCAGCACCCGGCCGTGCAGGTCGGTGGTGCCCATGACCGTGAAGGCCTGCTTCTTCTGGTTCTTCTTCGCCTGCTCGCCCTCGGCGCCCTTGGCCGCGGCGGGGGAGGCGGCGGCGACCGAGACGCCGCCGGCCAGGGCGGCGCCGGCGGCGGTCGCGGCGGAGCGGGTGACGAAGTCACGGCGGTTCAGGGGCATCAACGACTCCAGGTGGGGCGGCAGAGGGACCGTCAGACAACAGTGACGCGCGTAGAGGGAACGCGCGTAGAAGTCTGCCCCGGCACGGCCCCGTACCGATAGCCCCCGGACGTTTCCAACAGGTGAGATCTTGGCGACCCCGGAATGACGCCGGGCACGGGCGCGGTACCCGCCCCGGACCCGGCCGCCCGCCCCGCCGGACACCGGGGGCCGGGCGAGCCGTCAGATGTAGCCCTCACGCAACGCGTACGCCACCGCGTGGGCCCGGTTGCGCAGGTGCAGGCGGGTCGTCAGCCCGTGCAGCACGTTCTTCACGGTCCGCTCCGAGTACGAGAGCTTGGCGGCGATCTCGGCCGTGTCCCAGCCCTCCGCCACCAGCCGCAGGATGTCCGCCTCCCGCTCCGTGACCCCCGGCGGCGTGAACCCCGGCAGGCCCTGGACGCTGCGCCGCAACCGCCCCATCTGCGTGATCAGCCGGCCCAGCAGATCGGCCGGCAGGTCGCCCTCGCCGCGGGAGGCCGCCAGCACCGCCTGCCCGAGCCGGGGCGCCGTGGCCTCGCGCCGCCACAGGATCGCGGCGACGCCGCACTCCACGGCCTCCAGCAGTTCCGCCTCGCGCATCCGCTCGACCACCAGGACGACCCGGGCCTCCCCGCCGCGCACCAGCCGGCGCAGGGTCGCCGCCACCGCCGCGTCCACGGTCTCGGTCAGCACCACGGCGACCGCTCCGGGGCCCGCCCCGGCGTGCGGGTGCGGCTCGTCCACGAGCTCCACCCCCGGGCACTGCTTGAGCTGGCTGACCGCGCCGGCCCGCGAGATCGGGTCCGCGGCGTGGACCACCACGGGAATCCGTCCGGTCGTGCGGACCCCCGGTCGAACGCCGGATCGGACGGCGCTCTCGGTCTGCAGGACAGTCATGGCTCCCCCTCCTGGATGCCGGGCCCGCCACTGGTCGGTGGTGAGGACGCTGCGAACATGGTCCGCAGGTGCCCGACAGCGGGAAGGGCCCACGATGTGGAACGGAGGACGAACGGCATCGCCTCGTCCCCCAGGTACCCATGGTCGTCGCAGGCGGGCCGGACCGGCCATCGTGGTGCACCACGAGATCGGGCCGCCCGGCACGCGGCGGTGCGACGAAACTCACACCGCCCCGTCGTGGAACTGATGCAGCGTCAGCCGCCCCGGCTGCGTGAACGGTGTAGCAGCCCGTTCGGCCCGGTGCGTCCGGGTCCTCGGCAGAGGGGACCACGATGACCAGCAGTACGACCGGCGGCACCGCCACCGGCGCCGCCGGCACCGGAACGGGCACGGCCACCGCGACCACGAGAACGGGCGAGGACACCAGGAGTACGGCGACCGGCCCGGTGGCGGGCACGAACGCCAGGGCCACGGGCCGGGGCGCACCCGCGGCCACGGGCACCGGGACGACCACGAGGTCGGGGACGGGAGGGACCACGAGGGTGGGAACGGGAAGGACCACGAGGGTGGGGACCGGCACCACGAGTACCACCCGCACCACGGGCACCGGCGGGGTCCCGGTGCCCCGGGAACCCGCGGACAGCCGACCCGCCGGCGACCCCTGGCCGGCCGAACGCGGCGAGGCCCTGACCCACGCCGCCGAGCTGGCGGAGCGGGCCCGGCAGGGCTCCGGCGGGGTCCTGCTGATCACCGGCCCCACCGGCACCGGCCGCACCGCCCTCCTGGACGCCGTCGCCGGCGGCCTCCCGGCCCTCGGCCTGACCGTGCTGCGGGCGCGCTGCTCGGCCGAGGAGTCGCAGAGCGCCTACGCCGCCGCCCGGCAGCTGTTCAACCCCGGCGCCCGCTCCCGGGGCCCGGCCGCCCGCACCCCCGGAGCGGCCGGCCGCGCCGGGCCGCCGAGCACCCCCGACCCGGAGGCCGACCTCTGGGACCTCCTGCTCCTGCACTCCTCGCACCGCCCGCTGCTGCTCGCCGTGGACGACGTCGAACTGGCCGACACCCCCTCCCGGCAGTGGCTGCAACAACTCGGCCGCCGGATCGACCGGCTGCCCGTCCTGCTCGCCGTCACCGAGCGGCACCGCCCCGAACCCGGCTCGCCGGCCGCCGGATTCGCCCGCACCCTGCCCGCCCCGCTCGTCCGGGCCTGCCGCCTCGGCCCGCTCGGCCGGGACGCCGTCGCCGCCTGGGCCGCCCGCCGCCTCCCCGACCTCCCCTACCGGGCCGACGCCCCCGACCGGGCCGACGTCCTGGTGGACGGCTGCCTACGGGCCACCGGCGGGAACCCCCTGCTGCTGGACGCCCTGCTCACCGACCTCGCCACCCTGCCCGGCGACCGCGCCCGGCTGACCGCGGCCGGCACCGGCACCGGCCCCGCACCCCCGGCCTTCACCGAGGCGGTCGACCACTGGCTGCACCGCGAGGGCCCCGAAGCCGCCACCGCCGCCCGCACCCTCGCCGAACTCGACGGCCTCCCCACCGACCCGAGCCGGCCGCAGGCCCCCGAGTCCGTCGCCGCCGACCTGGCCGAACTCACCGGCGGCGACCCCGTACGCCTGGCCCGCTGGCTCCGCGCCCTCACGGCCCAGGGCCTGCTCGACACCCCGGACGACGGCAGCAGGCCCCGCTACAGGCACCCGCTGCTGCGCGAAGCCGTCCTCGCCGGCTGGGACGCCGCCCGGCGCGGCCAGGCACACCGCGCCGCCGCCGCCCTGCTGCACCGGCGCGGCGACCCGGACGAGCGGATCGCCGAACACCTGCTGCTGATCCCCGGCCCGGGCGAGCGCTGGGCCTCCGACGTCCTGCACCGCGCGGCCCGCGCCGCCCAGCAGAACGGCAGCCCGAGCCGGGCCGCCGACCTGCTGCGCCGCGCCCTGGAGGAACCACTCTCCACCCGCCGCCGCGGCGCCACCCTCACCGAACTCGGCTGCCTGGAGGTCTCCCTGGGCCCCGCCGGCCACGCGGCCGGCGTGCGCCACCTCGCCGAGGCCGTCCACCTGCAACAGTCCGACGAAGGCGTCTTCACAGCGGCCAACGCCCTCGGCGCGGCGCTGGCCGCCCGCGGCGAGACGGCCGCCGCACTGGAGGTCATGGAGGAACTCGCCGAACGCTTCGCCGACCGGGAGGACCTGACCCGCGCCGTCCAGGCCGCCGCCGCGCTCATCTCCTCCCACGACGGGCACAGCTGGCTGCAGGTGGTCGAGGGACTGCGCCGCATCGCGGCCCGCACCCCGCGCCGGATCGCGCCGGCCGCCCGGGCCCTGCTCACCGAGTTCGACTCGACCAGCGGCCTGCTGTCCGCCGCCGAGGTGGCCGAACGCGTCCGCGAACTCACCGAGGCCCCCCAGGACCCCTTCTCGCAGTCCTACGTCACCGCCTCCGCCGCCACCCTCGCCCAGTGGGCCGACCTGCTCCCGGAGGCCGACCGGCTCGTGGAGCGGAGCATGACGGCCTACCGCGGCCCCCTGCTGCACCCCGGCTACCAGTGCCTGCTCAGCGTCCGCGCGGAGACCCGCGTGATGCGCGGCGAGTACCGGCAACTGCTCGACGAGTGCGAGGCGCTGGTCCGCGAGACCGGACTCGACGACGGCAGCGGCGGCCCCCGCGGAGTACCGCGCCTGGGCAACGCCCACCTGACGGCCCAGGCCGTCATCGCCCTCACCGAGACCGGCCGCCTGGAGCAGGCCCACGAACTCGCCCGGTCCGCCGAGGCGGTCGGCGCGCAGGGCTCCTGGGAGTGGAACGAGTACCTCTACGCCCGCGGACTGCTCCACCTCGCCGCCGGCCGGCCCGCCGTCGCCCTGACCGACCTGCTGGAGTGCGGCCGGCGCCAGCGCGAACGGCAGGTCGAGAGCCCGATCGTGACTCCCTGGCGCTCCGCCGCCGCCGACTGCCAGGTCCTGCTCGGACAGCCCGGACCGGCCGTGGAACTGGCCGCCGAGGAACTGCGCCTCGCCCGGATCTGGGGCACTCCCCGGACGGTCGGCCGGGCGATGCGGGCCCTCGCCGCGGCCACCGGCGGCCGGCAGGGCCTCGCGATGGCCGGCGAGGCGGTGGACCTGCTGGCACGGGCCGGGGTGGAGACCGAACTGATCCCGGCCCTGATCACCCACGGGCGGATGCTCGGCGAGGCCGGCCGCCGCGCCGCCGCCCGCCGGACCCTGCGCGAGGCGGCCGCCCGGGCCGAGCACCTCGGCGCCCTCCGGCTCCGGTCCGCGGCCGTCGACCTGCTCCAGGAGTCCGGGGCGCGCCTGACGACCGAGCGCCACACCGGCACGCTCGCCCTGACCGCCAGCGAGGAGCGGATCTGCCGGCTCGCGGCAGCCGGCCACGCCAACGCCGAGATCGCCGCCATGCTGCATCTCGCGATCCGCACCGTGGAGACCCATCTGACCAACAGCTTCCGCAAGCTGGGCATCCGGCGCCGGTCGGAGCTGGCGGCCGGGTTCGAAGCGGCCGACCCGGCCGCGGAGCGGGCGGCCGGCGGGTCCGGCGGTCTCGGACCGCCTGGCGACGGCAGGGTGGGCGACGGCGGGGTGGGCGACGGCAGGGTCGGCGACGGCGGGGTGGGCGGCGCCTGACGGGAGCCCGGGCCCGCGCCGACCGCCGCCCGGCCCGGGCGGCCGAGCCGGGGTGACCACCGGATCACACCGGCCGGACCGGCCCGCCGCCACCGCGCTCCGGCCGATCACCGGCACTGCCGCCCGCGATGCCGGTGCCCCACCAGGAGTTCCAGGTCCTGACGGTGGCGGGTTCGGGCCTGTGTCCCCGGTGCGGCCTCGACGCGGTGACCGTCACAGGATCGACCGGTCCCCGCTCGGCGAAATGGTCGTTCGCCGCCTGCACGGCCGGTCCGGTCCAGATCAGCCCGGCCGTCAGCACCAGCACCGCCAGCCCGGCCAGCAGCGCGAGCCGCGCCGTCCGTCCCGACCGGCTCCGCGGCCCGAACCGCCTGCGCGGCCGGGTGGTGAACCGCGCGCGGCGATCCGCACCGGCGCCCCGCGCCGGACGGGCCGGGGTCTCGCTCCCACTCACCGCGGTGCATCCTCTCCGGCGCGGCTGGAGCCGCCGCCGGGTCCCAGCATCCCCGCCCCCGCCCGCGCCCACCAGGGACGATCGGCCGCCGAAGGGGCCGCGGACGCTGCCCCTTCGGGCAGCCGGACGGCGGGCGGGGCCCCAGGACCGGAGGAGGCCTCGCCCGCCGTACCCGGCCGCTACCCGAGAGCGGCCCTGATCCGGGCCACCTCGCGCCCCAGGGTCACCGCCGGGTCGACCGCGCCCGCCGCCCAGCGCTCCCACGCCCGGGCCCGCAGGTACCCGTCCACCGCCAGCGGCAGCTGCTCGCCCACCGCCCGCTCGGCGGCCCGCAGCGCCGCCTCCTCCCGGACGGACCCGGCCCGCCGGGCCAGCTCCGCCAACAGCTCGTCCACCCCGGCCGACCAGGGCAGGTCCGCGTCCGCCAGGTACGCCTCCAGCTCCGCGATTCCGGTCCGCAGCGCCGTCGCGTCCGGCCGGCCGGAACCCCGGCCCGCGTCCGGCCCCGCCACGGGACGGGCACCCCTCCCGCCACCGGCACCCGACCCCGTACCCGACCCGGAACCGGCACCCGACGCAGGCCCGGCACCCGAACCGCCCGTGCCCGCCACCGGATCGCCGCCCAGCGCCGCCGCCAGCTCGGCCTCCAGCTCCGGCGACAGCACCGACCCCGCGGCCGGACCCGAAGCCGACCCCGGCCCGCCGGCCCGCCCGGCACCCGCCCCGGCCGACAGCTCGCCGCCCGACAGCTCCCCGCCCGACCCACCGCGAGGCCCGGGCCCCGGCGCCAGCAGCGCCCCCACGCCGTACAGGCCCGCGACCACCCCCGGCCACCACGGCCCCGCCACCCCCGTGAAGTGCAGCACCAGACCGACCGCACCCCCCGCGCAGCCCGCCAGGTTCCGCGCCGACTCCAGATACGCCAGCAGCCGGTTACTGGTAGCCACGGATCTCCTCGAACGCGCCCTCCAGCGACCCCGTCCCGTCGAACAGCTTCCCGCCGGTCAGCTCCGAGATCCCCTGCAACTGCCCCTTCGCCGCGTCCCCGAACAGGATCGGGAACACCGGTACCGCCCGTCCCGACGCCGGCAGGCCCTGGTAGAAGGACTTGAAGTCCTCCGCCGACGCCCCCTCGTTGCTCTCCCCGTCCGTCATCAGCACGATCGAGGTGAACCGGTCGTCCTTCGCCGTCGACTGCTGGCGCTCGATCACCCGGTACGCCTCCTCCAGCGAGCTGTAGACCGCCGTACCGCCGTCCGCCGTCAGCGACCGCACGTCCCGTTCGATCGAGGCCAGCTCCGCCCCGGAGTTCTGCGGCGGTACCGAATGCGTCTTCGTCGACTTCACCTTCGACGCGAACGAGATCAGCGTGACCTCCTCCCGGTCCCGGAACCGCCGGGTGCCCAGGGTGTCGTCCGCCCCCGTCAACCGCGCCATCGCCGCCTTCAGCGAATCCAGCCGGCCCCCCGACATCGACCCCGAGGTGTCCAGCACGTACACCGTCCGCGACGGCCGCCGCAGCTCGTTCTGGTACGAGGCCAGCAACCCGTCCGCCACCGCCTTGCTCCCCGGGAACGGCAGCTCACGCCGCCGGTCCGCCGGCAACCCCGCCGCCGGAGCCACCCCGGGCGTCACCGGCCGGCGCGACGTCGTCTCCGAGATCCGCCGCTGCACGTCCTCCTGCAACAGGTACGCCGACAGCCGCTGGAACGACTCCCGCTCCCGCTGCCCCGCCGAGGCCAGCAACGCCAGCGGATAGTCCGCCGACACCACACCGTCCGCCGGACGGACCACGGTCAGCTGCGCCTCCGCCGGCAGCGTCCGGTTCAACGACAGCAGCACCGACTCGTAGTTCACCAGCGCCCCGATCCGGCCCGGCTCCGCCCGCCCGTACGCCTGCGCCAGCCACCCCGACGAGCCCGAGGTCAGCTTCTGCCCGGTGAAGAACTGCTTCAGCCCGGGCGTCGCCTTCTGCACGTCCGCATCGGTCAGCGCCGAACCGGCCCCCGACAACGCCGACGCCACCGCCACCAGCGTCGAGAAGCCCGAGTTCGACCTCGACGGATCCGACATCCCGTACGCCAGCCGGCCGGCCGAGGCCGCCTCCCCGATCTGCGCCCAGGTCACCTTCGAACCGTCGCCCCAGCCCAACTCGGCCAGCACCGAGGCCCGCACCCCCACCGCCACCGGCGAGACCATCACCGGCGTCTCGGTGGCGAGCCTCGCCTTCCCGCCGTCGTCCAGCCGCAGGTAGTGGTCCGAGGGGAACCACACCGCGTCGTACTTGCCGTCCGCCCGGCCCGAGGACACCGCGTCGGCGCCGTCCAACGACCCCGTCCAGGCGAACTGCACGCTCACGCCCGTCGCCTTCCTCGCCTCCTCCAGCACCGGCGCCATGTCCTGCAGCTCACTGCCGGCCAGCACCCGCAGCACACCCGCCTGCGCCGTCGGCGCCACCGGATCCCCCGACCGCGGCGCCGGCCCCGGCCCCGCCGAGGTGCAACCCGCCACCAGCACCGCCAGCCCCGCCAGCAGCACCCGCCCCGCCAACGACCTCTTCAACACCGCCACCCCCCTCACTTGCCCTTCGCCGTGTCGACCAACTGGTTCAGCACCTTCACCGCGGGCACCGGCGCCTGCTGGATGCCCGCCGCCGACAGGTCCGGGGCGAACACCGGTCCGGCCTTCGCGTTCAACGCCGCCCCGAACGCCGCGGGATCACCCTGCGGACGGAACCCGTACCGCACCGCCAGCGCCCGCAGCTTCGGATCGTCACGCAACAAGTCGGCCAGTTTCTTGCCGTTGCCGGTCAACCCCACCAGCGTGTGGTCACTCGAAACGGTGGTGTCCGGATACAGCACCACCAGATCCCCCGTCGGACGCCCCTGCGCCGTCAACGCCGCCACCTGCGACTCGTAGACCAGCACCAGCGGACTCCCCACGTTCGACAGGAAGTCCTTGAACGGCCCGTCGCTACTGGTCTTCTGGTCCCCCTGCATCGCGGTCACCTTGCGGACCACGTCCTTCACCCGGCCCACACCCGCGTCGTCCGACACCACCCGGCGCTCGTTCGCCAGGTACGACACCGCCGCCAGGTGCAGCGCACCCGAGGAGGACGTCCCCGGATCCGTCGTCGTGATGTACACCGCCCCGGCGAGCTCCGCGTGACCCGCCACGTCCTTCAGGTCCGACCAGTTCCGGTCCCGGCGCACCGCATCCAGATACTGATCCATCTTGAACGTCCACACACCGGACTCCGCCCTCGCCGCAAGCCCGTTGCTGCGCAGCACCTCGGCCACCGGCGCGTGCGCGATCACCACCAGCGGCGAGTAGAACGGACGCACCGGCTCACCCGCCACCTGGCGCTTCGCCCGGATCTCCTCCGCCGGCGACAGGCTGGCCGGGAACGCGAAGTCGTCGCCGGTCAGATCGGCGTCCGCCATCTGCCAGGACCCGGTGGTGATCGCGTCCACCCGCAGGTGCTGCGCCTTCAGCGCGGCGACCACCTCGGGGTCGGCGAAGAACTCCCGCTTCTCGGAGCCGATCACGCCCTTCACCACGGTGATCTGCCCGTCGTCCGTCGACGGTCGGTGCAGCACCGCGAACAGCACACCGCCCAGCAGTACCAGCGCGGCGAGCACGCCGCCCACACGTCTCATGGCGAACGCTTCCCCCTAGACCTCGCTGTGCGCGACCTTTCGGATCCGAAGCGTCCCGCCGGGCCGGAAGCACCGGCTGACGCGGGGGTGAACCGGGGGTGAACAAGCCTTCACGGAACGGCACCAGTCGCCCCCGATTCCGGCCGGCAACTCACCCTCACAGCAGCGGAAGTCACGTTGTGTCAGATTGTTCAACGAACCTTTCGACAACGGTCATAAGGGCGTCCGATGGAACGTCGTTGTTACGCACCGGTAATGCCTACGCTCAGCAGTATGCGCCGAGCAAAAATCGTCTGTACCCTCGGGCCCGCCACCGACTCGTACGACCAGATCAAGGCCCTGGTCGACGCCGGCATGGACATCGCCCGACTCAACCTGAGCCACGGCTCCCAGATCGAGCACGAGGAGCGCTACCGCCGGGTGCGCAAGGCCGCCGACGAGAGCGGCCGCAGCGTCGGCGTCCTCGCCGACCTTCAAGGCCCGAAGATCAGACTCGACACCTTCGCCGACGGTCCCGTACTTCTCGAACGCGGCGACGAGTTCACCATCACCACCGAGGACGTCGCCGGTGGCCGCGACATCTGCGGCACCACCTACAAGGGCCTCGCCGCCGACGTCTCCCGCGGCGAACGCATCCTCGTCGACGACGGCCGGGTCTGCCTCGAAGTCACCCGCGTCGACGGCCCCAGGGTCCACTGCACCGTCATCGAGGGCGGCCTGGTCTCCGACCACAAGGGCCTCAACCTCCCCGGCGTCGCCGTCTCCGTGCCCGCGCTCAGCGACAAGGACGTCGACGACCTGCGCTGGGCCCTGCGGACCGGCGCCGACCTCATCGCCCTCTCCTTCGTCCGCAGCGGCAGCGACATCGAGGAGGTCCACCGGGTGATGGAGGAGGAGGGCCGCTACCTCCCCGTCATCGCCAAGATCGAGAAGCCGCAGGCCGTCGAGAACCTCGCCGGCATCGTCGACGCCTTCGACGGCATCATGGTGGCGCGCGGAGACCTGGGCGTGGAGATGCCCCTCGAACAGGTCCCGCTCGTCCAGAAGCGCGCCGTCAAGCTCGCCAAGCGCAACGCCAAGCCGGTCATCGTCGCCACCCAGATGCTCGACTCGATGATCAACGCCTCCCGGCCCACCCGTGCCGAGGCCTCCGACGTCGCCAACGCCGTCCTCGACGGCACCGACGCGGTGATGCTCTCCGGCGAGACCTCGGTCGGCAAGTACCCCGTCGAGACCGTCCGCACCATGGCCCGCATCATCGAAGCCTCCGAGGAGGAGGGCATCGCCGCCGGCCTCCCGCCGCTGACCGCGAGCAACAAGCCGCGTACCCAGGGCGGCGCCGTCGCCCGCGCGGCCGCCGAGATCGGCGACTTCCTGAACGCCAAGTACCTGGTGGCGTTCACCCAGAGCGGCGACACCGCCCGCCGGCTCTCCCGCTACCGCTCGCCCATCCCCGTGCTCGCCTTCACCTACGAGCCGGCCGTCCGCAGCCAACTCGCCCTCACCTGGGGCATCGAGACCTTCCTCGGCCCCTTCGCCCCCACCACGGACGAGATGGTCGAGCAGGTCGACGCCGCCCTGATCGGCCTCGGCCGCTGCCAGAAGGGCGACATCGTCGTCATCACCGCCGGCTCCCCGCCCGGGCTCACCGGCTCCACCAACCTCGTCCGGGTCCACCACGTCGGGGAACTCGACAACTGAACGTCCGACCGGCCGTAACGGCGGCGCGGCCCCCGAGATGCCCGGGGGCCGCGCCGCCGTCGTCGTCCGGGGTCAGTGCTTGGGCCCGATGTGCTCGTCCATCAGGGCGACGGAGGCCCTGCGGGCGACGGAGACGTTGACGGCGCCGGCTGCCCGCTTCGTCGCCTTCCACTCGACGCCGACGGCGTCCAGCGTGTCGGTGAAGACGCGGATGATGTCGGTCGAGGTGTTGGTGAAGAAGTAGCGCGGGTACTCGTAGCGCTTCCGGGACCCCGCCACCGTCCTGGTGGTCCAGTTGGTGATCCGGCAGCCGTCGGAGTGGACCAGGCCGCGGAGCAGCTCCCACGGGTGCTCGTCGGCGATCCGCTGCTGCCAGGGTGCCAGGGCGATCCGGCGCAGGTGCTTCGGGCCGGGGCCGTGCTGGGGGAAGAGACAGGGCCAGTGCTTGCTCGTGCTCACCACGCTCGTGTAGCCACCGGCCCGGACCCGTTGCACCTTGTTCTGCGGCATCACGGCGGCGACGGCCCGTGCGCAGGCCTCGATCAGGCCGGGCCAGGCGTCGCCGCAGGCTATCCGGAGGGCGTGCACGCCGCGCCGGCCCTCGCTGATGCAGCCGTCGCCGAGGTAGAGGCCGAGCAGGTAGGCGTAGTCGGGTCGCGACAGGGTCGGGACCGGCTGGCCGTCGCGGACCGGGCATTGGGCGGTCTTCGACGGGCTCGGCGTGATGTCCGTCGTCCAGGCGCGGACGGAGAAGCGGGAGATGCCGGTGGCGCGGCTCACCTGGCTGAAGGTCATCCCGGAGTCGTGCAGGCTGACTGCTCGCCGCCGTGCGGCCATGTCGTACTTGGCGCCGAGCCTGCATGTCGCGGGGCCGTCGGACGGCCGAACACCGCGATCTCCATCCGAAGTGATGAAGATCGCCAACTGTTGGCCCGCTTGGCCTTCCTTCGAATCGAAGGAAAAGTACCCCGAGTGGGATTCGAACCCACGCTGGATGGTGTTTGAGACCATTGCCTCTAACCGCTGGGCTACCGGGGCATCGCTGAATCAAAGGTGTCCTTCGATCCCGCGGGTCTCAAACATACCGCGTCTAGGTAGGCTCATGCATGCAGCACCCCGCCGGACCGAGGAGCCCCGTGAGCACCGCCGACGAGCAGCCTGAGCCGCTTGAGACCTATTCGTCCCAGATCACCCGGATTGTCATCGCCGAGGACGAGGCGCTGATCCGCCTCGACCTGAAGGAGATGCTCGAAGAAGAGGGTTACGTCGTCGTCGGCGAGGCCGGGGACGGCGCGACGGCGCTGAAGCTGGTCGAGGAGCTCCGTCCCGACCTGGCGATCCTGGACGTCAAGATGCCCGTGCTGGACGGCCTGTCGGCCGCCGAGCAGATCCACGCCGCGCACCTGGCGCCCGTTCTGATGCTGACGGCGTTCTCGCAGCGCGAGCTGGTGGACCGGGCGCGGGACGCCGGCGCGATGGCGTACATCGTGAAGCCGTTCAGCAAGAGCGACCTGGTGCCCGCGATCGAGATGGCGGTCTCCCGCTACACCGAGATGCGGACGCTGGAGGAGGAGATCGCCGACCTCACCCAGCGCCTGGAGACCCGCAAGCTGGTGGACCGCGCGAAGAGCGTGCTGCAGACGAAGTTCGGGCTGACCGAGCCGGCTGCCTTCCGCTGGATCCAGAAGACCTCGATGGACCGCCGGATGACCATGGCCGCCGTTGCGGAGGCCGTGATCGAGGAGGGCGTCGCGCAGGACAAGAAGAAGGCCGAGGAGGCCGCCCCCGAGGCGTGATCCCGGTGTGCGCGGCGCGAGGATCCCGGCGCACGCGACGCGAAGGAGGCCCGGTCCGTCTGGACCGGGCCTCCTTCGCGTGCCGCCGGGGTGCTAGTCCTCGCCGAGGTAGGACTTGCGGACGGATTCGTCGTTCAGCAGGTCGGCGCCCGTGCCGGTGAGCACGATCTGGCCGGTCTGCATCACGTAGCCCTGGTCGGAGAGCGAGAGCGCCGCCTGGGCGTTCTGCTCGACGAGCAGGATGGTGGTGCCGGAGGCCTTGAGCTCGACGATGGTCGCCATGATCTTCTGCATCATCAGCGGGGAGAGGCCCATCGAGGGCTCGTCGAGCATCAGCAGCTTCGGCTGGGACATCAGGGCCCGGCCCATGGCGAGCATCTGCTGCTCGCCGCCGGACAGGGTGCCGGCGGCCTGCTTGCGGCGCTCGCCCAGGATCGGGAAGAGGCCGTAGGCGCGCTCGACGTCCGCCGTGATGCCCGCCTGGTCCTTGCGGAGGAAGGCGCCGAGGAGCAGGTTCTCCTCGATGGTCATCCGGGGGAAGATGTGCCGGCCCTCGGGGGAGTGGGCCAGGCCGAGCGAGACGATCTTGTGCGCCGGGACGGTGTTCAGCGGCTGCCCGTCGAACGTGACCGTGCCCGCGGTCGGCCGCAGCAGGCCGGACAGCGTGCGCAGCGTGGTCGTCTTGCCGGCGCCGTTGGTGCCGATGAGGGTGGTGACCTCACCCTGGTTGACGGTGAAGCTGATGCCCTTGACGGCTTCGATCTTGCCGTAGGAGACGCGGAGGTTCTGGACCTCGAGGAGCGCGGTCACTGGTCGGCCTCCGTGCTTGTCGCCGCGCCGGTGCCTTCGAGCGGTGCTCCGAGGTAGGCGGTGATGACGCGTTCGTCGTTCTGGACGGTCTCGCGGTCGCCTTCGACGATCTTCTGTCCCTGGACGAGGACGGCGGTGCGGTCGCAGAGGTTGAAGATGAACCGCATGTCGTGCTCGATGACCAGGATGGCGATGCCGCGGTCGCGGATGGCGAAGACGAGCTCCTCGGCGGCGCGGGTCTCCTGGGGGTTCATGCCGGCGGTGGGCTCGTCGAGGAGGAGCAGGCCCGGGTCGCTGGCGAGGGCGCGGGCGATCTCCAGCTTGCGCTGTTCGCCGTAGGGGAGGTTGCGGGCGAGGTGGTCGGCCTTGTTGGCGAGGCCGGTGAACTCCAGGAGTTCCATGGCCCGCTCGTGGCTCTCGGCCTCGGCGCGGCGGTAGCCGGGGCCGCGGAGGATGGCGGAGAAGAGGCCTTCCTTGGTGCGGCTGTGGCGGCCGACGAGGACGTTCTCCAGGACGGTCATGTTGGCGAAGAGCCGGATGTTCTGGAAGGTGCGGGCGATGCCGGCCTGGGTGACGCGGTGGGGCTTGGGGGGCAGTTGGGTGCCCTTGTAGCTGACGGTTCCCTCGGTGGGGACGTACAGCCCGGTGAGGCAGTTGAAGAAGGTGGTCTTGCCGGCGCCGTTGGGGCCGATGAGACCGATGATCTCGCCTTCGGAGACCGTGAGGTCGACGTTGTTGACGGCGGTGAGGCCGCCGAAGCGCATGGTGACGCCGCGGACGTCGAGGAGGGTGGTCCCGGTGGGGGCCGGGGCGGTGGTGGTGGTCATCTCGGTGTTCACGCCCCTGCCTTGGTGAGAGGTACGGCGTCCTCGGGTGCGGACTGCGCGGGGATCAGCGGCTCGTGGAACTCCAGCTTGTTGCGCCGGTTGGCGATCAGGCCCTCGGGGCGGATGCGCATCAGGATGATGAGCGCGACGCCGAAGGCGAGCAGCTGGTAGTTGGAGAGGAATTCGAGCTTCTTGGGGATGAGGAAGAGCAGGGTGGCGCCGACCAGGGGTCCGCTGATGGTGCCCATGCCGCCGAGGATGACGGCGGCGAGCAGGAAGGCGGAGTTGGGGGGCAGGGCCTCGGCGAAGGTGTACTGGTCGGGGGTGACCGTGTAGCTGACGTGGGCCTGGACGGTGCCGGCGAGGCCGGCGAGGCAGGCGCCGAGGGCGAAGGCGAGCAGCTTGAGGCGGAAGCCGTTGATGCCCATGGCCTCGGCGGCGGTCTCGTCCTCGCGGATGGCGACCCAGGCGCGTCCGATGCGGGAGTTGCCGACGCGGGCGAAGACCAGCACGACGAAGGCGGTGATGATGAGCATCAGCAGGTAGTAGTTGGAGAACCGGCCGAGCTCGATGCCGCCGACGAGGTGCTTCTTGCCGAGGTCGAAGCCCAGGATCTGCAGGTCGGGGATGCGGGGGATGCCGTTGGAGCCATTGGTGACGTTCGGTCCGGTGGTCCCGTTGAGGTTGTTCATGGTGATGCGGAAGATCTCGCCGAACCCGAGCGTGACGATGGCGAGGTAGTCGCCGCGCAGCCGCAGGGTGGGGGCGCCGATCAGGACGCCGAAGACCATGGCCGCCGCGGCGCCGGTGAGGGCGGCCGCCCAGAATGGGAAGGCGACGTGGATGGGCGAGGCGGGGGAGCCGGAGACCAGGGCGGCGGCGTAGGCGCCGACGCCGAGGAAGGCGACGTAGCCGAGGTCGAGCAGGCCGGCGAGGCCGACGACGATGTTCAGGCCCAGGGCGACGGTGGCGAAGATGAGGATGTTCGCCGCGACGGAGGTGTACTGGTCGCTGGTCTGGGTGAACGGGAAGCCGGCTGCGGCGGCGAAGGCGGCGCCGGTGGCGACCGGGCGGTGCTTGACGGTGAGGGCGCGCAGCCGGTCGAGCAGGCCGGACTTGGCGAGGGCCGTGACGGTGAAGCCGGCCAGGATGAGGTAGCCGGTGAAGAGCTCGCCGTACTCGGTGTCGATGCCGAAGGTGATCGCGAACAGGCCGACGGCGAAGGCGGCGATGATCAGCAGCACCTCGACCCAGGAGGGCAGTTCGCGGGCCGGGGCGAGCTTGCGCTCCACCTTGGCGAGGCGCAGGGTGCGGGTGGTGAGGTGGTAGACGGCGTAGCCGACGACGCCGGCGAGCAGCCACCAGTAGTTGGGCTTGTCGAGGCTGTCGGCGGTCCTGCGGTCGAGCGGGAGGCCGAGGGCGCCGGTGACGGCGAGCAGGGAGGTGAGGGCGGCGAGCCAGCCGCCGGGTTCGAGGTTGGCGAGGCCGCCGAGGTGGGCGGCGATGGCGATGACGGAGAACCAGCTGACGGCGGCGGTGCCGAGGGCGGCGAACAGGATGGCGTTGTTGCCGCCGGCGGGACTGGTCCAGCGCAGGCCGGGGATGCCGTACCGGGCGAGGGTGAGGACGAGGGTGACGAGGCCGCCGGTGAGGGTGAGCCACTGGAGGCCGGCGGGAGAGCCGTAGTACGTCAGGTCGCCGGGGAAGTCGGCGGTCCAGGTCCAGGCGGTGAGGGCGGTGCCGGCGGTGGCGAGGGCGGCGAGGGCGGTGAAGACCCGGGCGGCGCGCTCCGGTACGGGGATGACCGGGGTGGTTTCGGTGGTCATGGTGGTCACGCCCTGTCCGCGACGCGCTCGCCGAGCAGCCCTTGGGGCCTGACGAGGAGGACGACGATGAGGAGTACGAAGGCCCAGACGTCCTTCCAGGCGCCGCCACCGAAGAGGTGCATGCCGGGGATGTGCTGGATGTAGGCGGTGGCGAGGCCTTCGGCGAGGCCGAGGGCGAGGCCGCCGAGCATGGCGCCGTAGATGTTGCCGATGCCGCCGAGGACGGCCGCGGTGAAGGCCTTGAGGCCGAGGATGAAGCCCATCCGGAAGTCGACCTGGCCGGTGCGCAGGCCGTAGGCGACGGCGCCGACGGCGGCGAAGGCGGCGCCGATGGCGAAGGCCATGGTGATGACGCGGTCGGTGTCGATGCCCATGAGCTTGGCGGTGTCGGGGTCCTGGCTGGTGGCCTGCATGGCGCGCCCGGAGCGGGTGCGGGCGACGAACCAGCCGAGGATGAGCATGCAGATGGGGGCGGCGATGATCAGGAAGAGGTCGCTGCGCTGCACGGTGACGCCGAGGACGTCGAAGGGGTCGCCGGGGATCTTCGGGAAGACCCGGGCCTTCTTGGCGTCGGGGTAGAACGAGAAGACGAGCTGCTGGAGGACGATCGAGAGGCCGATCGCGGTGATCAGCGGTGCGAGGCGGGGCGCGTTGCGCAGTGGCCGGTAGGCGAAGCGCTCGGCGCCGACGGCGACCAGGGTGGAGACCAGGATGCCGGCGATCAGCATGAGGGGTACGGCAAGCCAGAGGGTGGTGCCGCCGGGCAGGGCGAGGTAGGCGGTCAGGGCGCCGAAGCCGCCGACCATGAAGATCTCGCCGTGGGCGAAGTTGATGAGCTGGACGATGCCGTAGACCATCGTGTAGCCGATCGCGACGAGTCCGTAGAGGGCGCCGAGGATCAGGCCGTTGGCCAGCTGTTGCGGTAGATCGTGCACCGCTGGGCCTCCGTTGTGCGTTGTCCGCGTGGGTGGTGGATGTGGGCGCGCGCGGGGGCACTCGTGGCGCCCCCGCGCGGGTGGTTCAGTTGGTACTGGCGGCTGGTGTGGGTCAGCCGCTGAAGGTGCCGGACTTCTCCACGGCCCACTTGCCGTCCTTGACGGCGTAGACGGTGAGCTGCTTGTTGGTGGTGTCGCCGTACTCGTCGAAGGAGACCTTGCCGGTCACGCCGTCGAAGGAGATCTTCTGGACGGCCTCGACGACCTTCTCGCGGGGCTTCTCCGGGAGCTTGCCGCCGTTGGCCGAGACGACGGCCTTGACGCCCTGGATGATGGCCCAGGCGCTGTCGTAGGAGTAGCCGCCGTAGGTCTCGTAGGCGTCCTTGTAGCCGGCTGCCTTGTAGTCGGCGATGAACTTCGCGGCGGTCGGGAGCGCCTCGACGGGCAGGCCGACGGCGGTGGCGAGGTCGCCCTGGCTCTTCGGGTTGAGCTTGATGAAGTCGCCGCTCTGGATGCCGTCGCCGCCCATGAGCGGGATGTTGGCGCCGGCGTCCTTCAGCTGGAGGGAGAGCGGGCCGGCGGCGGGGTACTCGCCGCCGTAGTAGACGGCCTCGGCGCCGGAGGCCTTGACCTTGGTGGCGATGGCGCTGAAGTCGCGGTCGTCGGGGTTGACGTGCTCCTCGCCGACGATGGTGCCGCCGAGCTTGGTGTACTCGCCCTTGAAGGTGGCGGCGAGGCCGGCGCCGTAGGTCTTCTGGTCGTCGATGAGGAAGACCTTGGTCTTCTTCGCGTCCTTGAAGAGGTACTGGGCGGCGAACGGGCCCTGCACGGCGTCGGTGGTGGCGGTGCGGAAGTAGGACTTGAAGGGGCGGGCCTTGGTGCCGGTGGCCCACTTCTCGCCCTGGGTGAGGGCGACGCCGGTGTTGGCGGGGGAGATCTCGACGAGGTTGGCGTCGTTGAAGATCTGCTGCATCGACTGGGCGACGCTGGAGTTGAGCGGGCCGACGACGCCGATCACCGAGTTGTCGGCGACGAGCTGGGTGGCGTTCTGCTGGCCGGGGGCCGGCTTGGCCGTGTCGTCGAGGGCCTTGATCTGGAACTTGACGCCGGGGACCTCGTTCTTGTCGTTGGCCTGCTTGATGGCGAGGTCGACGGAGTTCTTGATCCCGAGGCCGAGGGCGGAGAGGTCGCCGGTGAGCGGGGCGTCCACGCCGATGGTGACGGTGACGGAGCCACCGCCGGCGGTGTCGCCGGCCTTCTTCTCGTCGCGGGAGCCGCAGGCGGAGAGGCTGAGCGCTCCGATGACGGCGATGCTCACGACAAGCGCTGAACGATGACGCACGAGGGTCCCCTTCTGTCAGGAAGCACGGCGCCAGAGGTGGCGGGTGCCGGGTCGCGCGCTGGGGCTCAGGCCCAATCAGGTGGCGCGGTGACTGGCCGTGACTCTAGATGCCCGTGGGCGCCTCGTGGAGGGGTGTGGGCAGGCTGTGATTCTCTTGTTATGAGCCCTGCCGGTTCCTGTCTCAGGATGTGGCAGTTGTTGCCGGGTCGAGCCGGTGCTACCCGGGGGTATCTCGGACCGCGGTCGGATGTAAGGCCCAGAAGTGCAGGTGACTGCTGGTGTGTTCGTTTACCGGACATCACCGTCCGGGATTATCGGCCCGGGCGCTGATGTCCGGATATCGGACAGCGGGTGGCTCGGGCGCAGGTTTTCGCTAGGGTCGGCGGTACGCCGGGGGGCGAGCTCCCGTCGAGACGTCTGCATTGCTCCCGTGTTACGCAGCGTTACATCAAACGGCGGAATCCCCGCGTCCGCAGGTGCTGCGGGGCCGTCGGCGTCCACCCGGCGGACCTCCCGGCCCCGGGCGCCCTCCCGCGGTGGGGTCGAATCCGGCCGGATCGCCGCCGGCCGCGCCGGCGGGGCGCCGGCGGGAGTCGGCGGGTGCCCCGGATCCGGCCGCCGGACGTCGGTGATCTCGTACGCAGGCGCGCCGACGGCCGCGGCCGGTTGCCGCGGGGCGAGGGTGCGCGGCGTCCGTATCGGCCCGGTCTCCCCGTCCGCAGCGGTCGGTGCGGGCCGCCGCGGGGTGTGGCCGGTCGCCGTGGGCGCCGGTCGGCCCGGCGCGGCGGCCGCGCCCGGCCGCGCGGCGGGTGACCCGCGGGAGTGACGCTTCGTCAGGGTGTGGCGCGGTCGCGGCGATCCGCTGGGCGGACGCGCCGGTGTCCGGGTGTCCGGATGCCGGTGCGGGCGGCCCGGTGCGGATCCGTCGGCGGGCCCGGTGCCCGCCTCGCGCGGACCCGCGGGGCCGGCCGCCGGGCGGCCCGGGGCACGTCGGCGCGCCGCACCGTGCTCGGGCCCTGTGCCGGACATGCCGCCGCCCCCCTGTCTGGACCAAGGGCCTGCCCAGGCGGGGCAGTTGTCAAACACCTCGGTCGAACAGGAGGGCGGATGATCCCGGTGGTACCGGTCTACAGGTCGCGCAGCATGCAGGTCAGCCGGCAGCTGGTGATCCGCCGGCCGGTGTCGTCGGTGATCGCGATCTCGTAGGTCGCGGCCGTCCGCCCCTTGAAGACCGCCGTGGCCACGCCGGTGACCAGCCCGGAGGTGGCCGAGCGGTGGTGGGTGGCGTTCAGGTCCACGCCGACCGCGTAGCGGCCCGGCCCGGCGTGCAGCATCGCGCCGATCGAACCCAGCGTCTCGGCCAGCGCGGCCGAGGCGCCGCCGTGCAGCAGCCCGTACGGCTGCTGGTTGCCCTCGACCGGCATGGTGCCGACCACGCGGTCCCCGGAGGCCTCGACGACCTTGATGCCGAGCCGGTCGCCGAGGTGGCCGCCGGAGAAGGTGGAGGGGTCGACGCCGAGCTTGGCGAAGTGGTCCAGGACGTCCTGCGGGACGTCCAGGACGGGGGCCGCGTCGGTGGGGGCCGCGTCGGTCATGGGAGCTCCTGCCGGTCAGGGGTCACGTCATCGTGCTGCTGTGATCGTACGACCGCGCTACCCGGGAGTAGTGGTCGCGTCGGCGGGTGGCGCGGCGCCCCGCGGCCGCCCTCGCCCTCGCGTCCGATGTCGGCGCCGGGCCATAGGATCGGTGACCGGCAGTGGAATCGGCAGGAACGGGACGTTGACGTGGCTACGCAGAGTACGGGTAAGGGCGCGACGGGTGGCGGCGAGGCCGGCCGGCGGCCCCGGCTGATGCTGCTCGACGGGCATTCGATGGCCTACCGGGCCTTCTACGCGCTGCCCGTGGAGAACTTCAACACCTCCACCGGCCAGCCCACGAACGCGGTGTACGGCTTCGCCTCGATGCTCGCCAACACCGTGCGCGACGAGCGGCCGACCCACCTCGCGGTGGCCTTCGACCTCTCCCGGCAGACCTTCCGCTCGGCCGAGTTCCCCGACTACAAGGCGAACCGGGCCAAGACGCCGGACGAGTTCAAGGGCCAGGTCGGCCTGATCGGCGAGCTGCTCGACGCGATGAACGTCCCCCGGATGACGGTCGAGAACTTCGAGGCCGACGACATCATCGCCACCCTCGCCACCGCCGCCGCGGCCGAGGGCTTCGACGTCGACATCGTCACCGGCGACCGCGACTCGCTCCAGCTGGTCAGCGAGCGCGTCACCGTGCTCTACCCGACCAAGGGCGTCTCCGAGCTCACCCGCTACACCCCCGAGAAGGTCGCCGAGAAGTACGGCGTCACGCCCACCCAGTACCCGGACCTCGCCGCCCTGCGCGGGGACCCGTCGGACAACCTGCCCGGCATCCCCGGCGTCGGCGAGAAGACGGCCGCGAAGTGGGTCAACCAGTTCGGCTCCTTCGACGAGTTGATCGCCAACGCCGACCAGGTCAAGGGCAAGATCGGCGAGAAGCTGCGCGAGCACCTCGACTCGGTCAAGCGCAACCGCGTGCTCACCGAGCTGGTCCGCGACGTCGAACTCCCGCTCACCGTCGCCGACCTGCAGCGCACCGCCTTCGACCGCGAGGCCGTCGGCCAGCTGATGGAGTCGCTGGAGTTCCGCAACAGCAACTTCCGCGACCGGATCTTCGGCATCGACCCCGGCGCGGAGCAGGAGGCCGCCGAGGCCGAGGTCGCCCCGGGCATCGAGGTGGACGGCGACCTGCTCACCGGGCCCGGCGAGCTGGCCGGCTGGCTCGCCGAGCACGCCGCGGGCACCGCGGACCCGGTCGCGCTGGCCGCCGTCTACCGGTGGGGCCTGGGCGAGGGCAGCGTCCAGGAGGTCGCGCTCGCCGCCGGCGAGGCCGCCGCCTGGTTCGACCCGGCGACGCTCGGCGAGGAGGACGACCGGGCGTTCGCCGCCTGGCTGGCCGACCCGCGGCGCCCCAAGGCCCTGCACATCGCCAAGCAGGTGATGCGGGCCTTCGCCGAACAGGGCTGGGAGGTCGCCGGCGTGGTCGCCGACACCGCCCTGGCCGCCTACCTGGAGAAGCCGGGCCGGCGCACCTTCACCCTGGAGGTGCTGGCCGAGGAGTACCTCTCCCGCTCGCTGGCCCCGGCCGCCGCCGCCGAGTCCGGCCAGCTCAGCTTCGACGCGCCGGAGGAGGACGCCACGGCCGGCGCCCGCGCGCTGATGGTCCAGGCCCGTACCGTCCTCGACCTCGCCGCCCTGTTCGGCCCGCGCCTCGCCGAGGCCGGCGCGACCGAGCTGCTGCGGGACATGGAGCTCCCGATCGCGGCCCTGCTGGCCCGGATGGAGCGCACCGGCATCGCCGCCGACCGGGCCTGGCTGACCGGCCTGGAGTCGCAGTTCGCCGCCGAGATCCAGCGGGTGGTGGAGGAGGCGCACGCCGCCGCCGGGCACGAGTTCAACCTCGGTTCGCCCAAGCAGCTCCAGGAGATCCTCTTCGGCGAACTGGCGCTGCCCAAGACCAAGAAGATCAAGACCGGCTACACCACCGACGCCGACGCCCTCGGCTGGCTCGCCACCCAGACGGACAACGAGCTGCCGGTCATCCTGCTCCGCCACCGCGACCAGGCCAAGTTGCGCACCACCGTCGAGGGCCTGCTCAAGACGGTCTCGCCGCAGGGCCGGATCCACACCACCTTCAACCAGATGGTCGCCGCCACCGGCCGGCTCTCCTCGCAGGACCCGAACCTGCAGAACATCCCCGTCCGCACCGAGGAGGGCCGCGCGATCCGCCGCGCCTTCGTGGTCGGCGAGGGGTACGAGTCGCTGCTGACGGCCGACTACTCCCAGATCGAGCTGCGCATCATGGCGCACCTCTCCGAGGACGAGGCCCTGCTGGAGGCGTTCGCCGGCGGCGAGGACCTGCACACCACGGTCGCCTCCCAGGTCTTCTCGGTGGAGCCGGCCGCGGTCGACGCCGAGATGCGGCGCAAGATCAAGGCGATGTCGTACGGCCTCGCCTACGGGCTCTCCGCCTACGGCCTGTCCCAGCAGCTCGGGATCAAGCCCGGCGAGGCGCAGGGTCTGATGGACACCTACTTCGAGCGCTTCGGCGGCGTCCGCGACTACCTGCAGCGGGTGGTGGAGGAGGCCCGCGCCACCGGTTACACCCAGACGCTGCTCGGCCGCCGCCGGCACCTGCCCGACCTCAACAGCGACAACCGCCAGCGCCGCGAGATGGCCGAGCGGATGGCCCTCAACGCCCCGATCCAGGGGTCGGCCGCCGACATCGTCAAGATCGCCATGCTGAAGGTGGACGACGCGCTGAGGGCGGCGGGGCTGACCTCCCGGATGCTGCTCCAGGTGCACGACGAAATCGTCCTGGAGCTGGCGCCCGGCGAGCGCGGGCAGGTCGAGGCGATCGTCCGCGAGCAGATGGCCGGCGCCTACCCGCTGCGGGCCCCGCTGGACGTCTCGGTCGGCGTCGGCCCCAACTGGGAGAGCGCCGCGCACTGACGCGTCGCGGGGCGGCGGGCCGTTCGCCGCCCCGCCGGCCGGCCCCGGGGCGTCCGTCGCCGCCGGGGCCCGGCCCGGCCGGGCATGCCGCGCGTGCGTTCCCGCGGGCGTGCGGGCCGGCGACGGCCGACACCCGTGCGCCAGTCTGCCCAGTATCTGAAAAAACTTGCAGCAAGTTTCTGAAATTCATTGCCGTCACCATTGACCCGCAGGTCGCCGCCACGGGAGAGTCTCGTCACCACCCCTCGTACGGAAGGTGCCACCCCCATGCCCGGACTCGCTCCGCCGGTCGCCGACGAGCGCACCGCCCTGCTCGCCTTCCTCGCCCAGCAGCGGCAGTTGCTGCGCGTCCCCGCGCACGGCCTGACCGAGGAGCAGGGATGGGCGACGCCGTCCGCCAGCGAGCTCAGCATCGCCGGCCTGCTCAAGCACGCCGCCCGCTGCGAACGCGGGTGGATGGACCTCGTCCTGCGGCGCGCCGAGGCGCCACGGCGGACGGCCGAGGAGTCGGACGCCCCCGAGTTCCTGCCCGAGCCGGGCGAGACCCTGGCCGGACTGCTCGCCGACTACGAGCGGGCCTGCGCCGAGACCGACGCGACCGTCGCCGGGGTCGCCGACCTCGGTCAGGGCGTTCCCGTCCCCCGGGGGGTGCCGTGGTTCCCCGCCGAGATCGAGGAGTGGTCGGTGCGCTGGGTGCTGCTGCACCTGATCGAGGAGACCGCCCGGCACGGCGGGCACGCCGACATCATCCGCGAGACGCTCGACGGCGCCACCCTCTACCCGCTGCTCGCCGCGGCCGAGCAGTGGCCCGACCCCTGGTTCCAGCCCTGGGAGCCGGCCGCCGCGCCGGTCTGAGCGGGCGCGGTCCGGCCCGGTCCGGGAGGGTGGGGATCCCCCTCCCGGGCCGACGGTCGGTCAGATGCCCCGGGCGCGGCGGCCGGTGGCCGCAGGCGCCCCCGCTGCGCGGTCGCCTCCCGACCGTGCGCCCTCCGGCCCGCCGCGTGTCCGTGCGGCCCGCGGTACGCCCTTCCTGCTCGCCGTGCGCCCCTTCGGTCCGCCGTGTCGTCCCCCGCCGGCCGTCCGCACCCTCGGGCCCGCCGTGGCGCCCTCCCGGGGCCGCCCTGCCCTCCGCCGGCCCCTCGTGCCCCGCGTCCAACCCCCGCGTCCAACCCCCGCGTCCGCCTGGTCCGGGCCGTGCGGACCCCCGCGCCGGGTTCGGCCGGCCGCCTTCGCCCGCCCCTGCGCCGCCGCTCCGCTGCCCCCGTGCCCTCCCGGGGACGCCCCGGGGCTTCGCCCGTGGCCGCGTCCTGCCTGCTCAGCGAGGCCGGGGAGTCTTCTGGCATATGCGGGCCAATGTAACGTTCCGGCCATAAATAAACCTTCGCGAAGGTATGAATAGTGGGATACGATCGATCTGCTTGGTCCGGCCGGCCATCCGCGCGCACGCCCCTGCCTGCGGAGGAACCGGAGACTGCATCTTGGGGGAAAGATGAGCGTTCAGACCGAATCCGCCGCCCCGGCGGCCCCACCATGGCCCGCGGAGGAGGCCTTAGGCGAAGGCCACTGGCCCAGTCTGTCGGCGGTGGAGATCGTCCCGGTGGGATCGCTGCTCCCCGCCGACTCACCCCGGAGCGAGGGCGAGGACGTCTCGTACGCGCAGCTCCTCGCGCACTCCGGGGCGACCCTGCCGCCGATCATCGTCCACCGGCCCACCATGCGGGTGGTGGACGGCATGCACCGCCTGCGGGCGGCCGTCGCCCGCGGGGAGGAGGTGATCCGGGCCCGCTACTTCGAAGGGGCCGCGCGGGACGCCTTCCTGATCGCGGTACGGGAGAACACCGCGCACGGCCTGCCGCTGTCGCTGAGCGACCGAAGAGCGGCCGCGGTACGCATCATCGGCTCACACGGACACTGGTCGGATCGGGCGATCGCGGGGGTCGTCGGACTGTCTGCCAGGACGGTGAGCGAGATCCGCCGGGTCACCCCGGACGAAACCACCCAACCTACCGCCCGACTGGGGCGGGACGGAAAGCTCCGCCCGGTGAACAGTTCCCAGGGGCGGATCCTGGCGGGCCGGCTGATCGCCGAGATGCCCGGTGCCTCGCTGCGGCAGATCGCGCAGATCGCCAAGATCTCCCCGGGGACGGTGCGGGACGTACGGGCCCGGCTGAGCCGGGGCGAGGACCCGGTGCCGGACGCCGTCCGGCGCACCATGGACAGCGTGGAGGTGCGCCCGCAGTCGGTCCAGCGGTCCGCCTCGGTGCCGCGCCCGGTGGCGGAGGCCAAGGAGCCGCCGGAGCCCGCGGGCAACCCGCTGGTGATGCTGGGCGCCCTGCTGAAGGACCCGTCGCTCAAGTACGTGGAACACGGCCGCTTCCTGCTGCGCCTGCTCGGCGCCAACGCCCTTCCGCCGGACCGCTGGGAGGAGATGATCGAGGTCGTCCCGGAGCACTCCGCCGCACTGGTCAGCCAGGTGGCACGAGGGTACGCGGGGGCCTGGCTGCGGTTCGCCGAGGGGCTGGAGCGCAATGGCTGACCGGACCGGCGCCCGCCCGGCGGCGGTCGGGTCCGTCACGGTCGGGTCCGTGGTGGTCGGGGGCGAGGTGGCCGGACCGGACGGCGAGCGGCCCGCCACCAAGTTGCGCCTGTTCGGATTCCACCACGCCGGCGGCGCTCCCGCCGCGTTCACCGGCTGGCAGCGCGCGCTGGGCCCGGCGGTCGAGGTGGTGCCGGTCACCCTCCCGGGGCGTGGCGCCCGGGGCTGGTCCCGCCGCCACGAGGACCTGCCGGCGCTCGCCGAGGCGGTGGCCCGCGAACTCGGCCCGCGACTGGCCGCACCGCACGTCTTCTACGGTCACAGCATGGGGGCGCTGGTCGCCCACCGGCTCGCCCTGCTGCGGGCCGCGCGCGGCCTGCGCCTTCCCGAGCGGCTGCTGGTGGGCGCCGCCGCCGCACCCCACCTGGGGCGCGGGACGGCCCGGGCGCACGGGCTAGCCGATGCCGAACTGGCCGACTGGCTGGTCGGGTTGTCCGCGCGGCCGGGTGCGGTCGCGGCCCACTTCGAGGACACCGACCGGCTGCCCGGCGTCCTCGCCCTGCTCAGGGAGGACCTGCGACTGTGCACCACGGCGGGCCCGGGCGGGCCCGCCCGGCCCGTGCCCCTGCCGTGTCCGATCGACGTGTTCGCCGGCGAGCGCGACCCGCTGGTGCCGGTGCGGGACGCGGCACGGTGGAGTTCGTACTCCAGCTCCGAGGACTGCACGCTCCGGGTGATAGCGGGCGGGCACTTCTTTCCCCGGGAGTCCCGGGAGCCCTTCTTCCGGGCGCTCCGGTCCGCTCTCCCGGATCTGCGTTCAACCGCCGAATCCGAGCAGTTGCACGGGCATTGAACAGACTGGATATTGGCGACGACGTGCGGTGATACTGCCGGTGTGGGGCCGGGCCGACTTCCGCTTCGCGTGTTCTCCGACGACGAACAGAACTCCTCGGCGGGAATGTCCGGCCCGCCGCGCGGCACCGCGCGGCGGCATTCCGGTCCGCCGCATCCCATCGGGCGCACCCACATCGCCGTGGCCGCGCCGCCGCATTCACGTCACCGCGTCCACGACACCGCATTCACGACATCGCATTCACATCACCGCGTCCACATCACTGCATTCACATCACCGCGCCCACGTCGCCGTCACCGCCTCTCGCCGGCCTCGTTCGCGCCGCGGCACGCGCAGTGCTGAACCGCAGCACCACGCCGCAGATCACAGCGCCGGGCCACGGCGCAGAAGGGGGATGTGCGTTGTCCGCACAGAGCCGGAAGAGAGCGAAGGGCGGCGGAGCCGGGCACCGGTGCGAGCCGGCGCCGACGGAGTTCGTGCAACTGCTGACGCCGGACGGCGAGCGGGTGCCGCACCCGGACTACGACATCGAGCTGACACCGGAGGAACTCCGCGGGCTCTACCGGGACATGGTCCTGGCGCGCCGGGCGGACGGCGAGGGCGTCACCCTCCAGCGTCAGGGCGAACTGGGCCTGTGGCCCTCGCTGTTGGGGCAGGAGGCCGCCCAGGTCGGCTCGGCCCGCGCGCTGCGCGCCGACGACCACGTCTTCCCGAGCTACCGCGACCACGGGGTCGCGCTCTGCCGCGGCGTCGACCTGCTGGACATCCTGCGGATGTTCCGGGGCGCCACCAACGGCGGTTGGGATCCCGCGGAGCACAACTTCCACCTCTACACGCTGGTGATCGGCTCCCAGGTGCTGCACGCCACCGGCTACGCGATGGGGGTGGCGTACGACGGCGCCGAGACCGCCGTCATCGCGTACTTCGGCGACGGCGCGACCAGCCAGGGGGACGTCAGCGAGGCGTTCAACTTCGCGGCGGTCTACAACGCGCCGGTGGTCTTCTTCTGCCAGAACAACCAGTGGGCGATCTCGGAGCCGACCGAACGCCAGAGCCGGGTACCGCTCTACCGGCGCGCGGCCGGCTTCGGCTTCCCCGGCGTACGCGTGGACGGCAACGACGTGCTGGCCTGCCTGGCGGTCACCCGGGAGGCGCTGGACCGTGCCCGCCGCGGCCAGGGGCCGATGCTGGTCGAGGCGTTCACCTACCGGATGGGCGCCCACACCACGTCCGACGACCCGACCCGCTACCGCGAGTCGGCCGAGGTCGAGGAGTGGGCGGGCCGGGACCCGATCGCGCGGGTCCGCCGGTACCTGGCCGGGAACGGCTGGGCCGACGACGCCTGGTTCGCCGAGGTGGACGCGGAGGGCGAACGGCTCGCCCGCGGCCTGCGCGACAGCGTGCGCGCCATGCCGGACCCGGACCTCGGTGAGTTCTTCGACGCCACCTACGCGGGCGAGCACGCCCTCGCGGCCGAGGAACGCGACTGGTACCGGGCCCACCAGGCCTCGTTCGCCGATGCGGAGGTGCACTGAGATGACGGCCCTGCCCGTACCGGCCGACGGCCCGGCCCCCTCCGTACGGACCCTCACCGTCGCCAAGGCGATCAACGAATCGCTGCGCGGCGCGATGGCCGCCGACCCCCGGGTCGTCCTGATGGGTGAGGACATCGGCAGGCTCGGCGGCGTCTTCCGGGTGACCGACGGCCTGCAGAAGGACTTCGGCGAGCACCGGGTGCTGGACACCCCGCTCGCCGAGTCCGGGATCGTCGGCACCGCGATCGGCCTCGCGCTGCGCGGCTACCGCCCGGTGGTGGAGATCCAGTTCGACGGCTTCGTCTTCCCCGCGTACGACCAGATCGTCACCCAGCTGGCGAAGATGCGGGCCCGGGCCGGCGGCCGGTTCGGCCTGCCGGTGGTCCTCCGGATCCCCTACGGCGGCGGCATCGGCGCGGTCGAGCACCACAGCGAGTCGCCGGAGGCCCTGTTCGCCCACGTCGCCGGCCTGCGGGTGGTGACCCCGTCCAACGCCCGTGACGCGTACGGGATGCTGCGCGCGGCGATCGACTGCCCCGACCCGGTGATCTTCCTGGAGCCCAAGCGGCGCTACTACGACAAGGGCGAGGTCGACACCGGCGCGGCCGCCGAACCGCTGCACGCCGCGCGGGTGGTGCGCCCCGGCCGGGACGCCACCCTCGTCGGCTACGGCCCGACCGTGCGCTCCTGCCTGGAGGCAGCGGCCGTCGCGGCGGAGGAGGGCACCAGCCTGGAGGTCGTCGACCTGCGTTCGGTCTCCCCGATCGACTTCGACACCGTGGAGGCCTCGGTGGCCCGGACCGGGCGGCTCGTGGTGGTGCACGAGGCGCCGGTCTTCTTCGGTGCCGGCGCCGAGATCGCCGCCCGGATCACCGAGCGCTGCTTCCACCGGCTCGAAGCGCCCGTCCTGCGGGTCGGCGGCTACCACATGCCGTACCCGCCGTCGCGCACCGAGCGCGACTACCTGCCCGACCTCGACCGCATCCTGGACGCCGCCGAGCGCGCCCTGGCCTTCTGAGACAAGGAATCGGACAACACGCCGTGACCATCCAGCGCTTCCGTGACTTCAAGATGCCCGACGTGGGAGAGGGGCTCGACGAGGCGGAGATCCTCAAGTGGTACGTCCGGCCGGGCGACCGGGTGCACGACGGCATGCCGGTCTGCGAGGTGGAGACCGCCAAGTCGGTGGTCGAACTCCCCGTCCCGTACGACGGGGTGGTGCACGAGCTCCGCTTCGGCGAGGGAGTGACGGTGGCCGTCGGGGCGGTCATCATCACCGTGGACACCGCGCCGGACACGGCCGAACTCCCGGCGCCCGCCGGGCCCTCGGACCTGCCGGCCCGGCAGCCGGCGGCGCCGTCGGCCCAGGCGCAGGCGGCGGCGGAGGAGCCGAGGGAGGCCCTGCTGGTCGGCTACGGCGTGATGAACGGATCGAGCCGGCGCCGCCCCCGCAGGCAGCCGCCGACGGCGACCGCCGGGGGAGCCGGGGCCGGGTCGGACGGCGCGGGGCCGACCGGCGCCGGGGGCGCTGAGGCGCCGGTGCTGGCGAAGCCGCCGGTCCGCAGGCTCGCCCGGGACCTCGGCGTCGACCTGGGGCTGCTGGTGCCCACCGGGCCCGGCGGGGTCGTCACCCGCGAGGACGTGCACGCGGCCGCCCGCCCGTTCCCGCCCCCCGTGGCTGCCGGCCCTGTCGGGTCCGTCGGCTCCGCCGCCGGGGCCCGCCCGGCCCCGGTGGCGCAGGACGCGGACCCGGCCGGCCCGCAGGCGGTCCCCGGTGAGCGCCGGGTACCGGTCAAGGGGGTGCGGCGGGCCACCGCCGCGGCGGTGACGGCGAGCGCGTTCACCGCCCCGCACGTCACCGAGTTCGTCGACGTCGACGTCACCCGGACGATGAAGCTCGTCCGCCGGCTCAGGCAGGACGAGGAGTTCGAGGGGCTGCGGGTCACCCCGCTGCTGCTGGTGGCGAAGGCGCTGCTGACCGCCGTGCGCAGGTACCCGGAGATCAACGCCCGGTGGGACGAGGCACAGCAGGAGATCGTCGTCAAGGACGTCGTCAACCTGGGCATCGCCGCGGCCACCCCGCGCGGTCTGATCGTCCCCAACATCAAGCGGGCCGGCTCCCGGACGCTCCCGGAACTCGCCCGTGAGCTCCAGGCGTTGACGGAGACCGCCCGCGCGGGCCGGACCACCCCGGCGGACCAGGCCGGGGGCACCGTGACCATCACCAACATCGGGGTCTTCGGGGTGGACACCGGCACGCCGATCCTCAATCCCGGTGAGGCGGCGATCCTCGCGGTCGGCGCGATCCGGGAGCGGCCGTGGATCCACCGCGGCGAGGTGAGGGCGCGTCAGGTGACGACTCTCGCACTCTCCTTCGACCACCGTCTGGTGGACGGCGAACTCGGCTCCCGGGTGCTCGCCACGGTCGCGGCCGTGCTGGAGCGCCCCAGGCGTCTGATCAGCTGGAGCTGACCGGGCGTCGTGCCCGGTTAAGTGTTCATTCGCCGCAGTTGGACAGAGTTCCGCTCCCCGGCCGCGGCGGTTATGGTCCTTGCATCCCCCACCATTCTTCTTCCTTTCCGCGGTGAGTCGTACCCGCGCTTTTTCGAAATTCGCTGGAGGAAAGCTGTGTACAGTCGCATCGGGGTATTCCTGTCCCCCGTCCACGAGACCGGGCAGGATCCACACCTGGCGCTGCGCCGGAATCTCGACCTGGTCGAGCAGCTGGACGAACTGAACTTCGACGAGGCGTGGTTCGGCGAGCACCACTCGCTCGGCTGGGGCCTGGTGGGCGCCCCCGAGACCATGATCGCCGCGGCGTCCCAGCGCACCCAGCAGATCAAGCTCGCCCACGGCGTGGCCCCGCTCTCCTGGCACCACCCCTTCCACGTCGCCAGCCGCGCCGTGCACCTGGACCAGCTGACCCGGGGCCGCTACATCCTCGGTGTCGGCCCCGGCGTGCCGACCGACGCCCGGATGCTCGGACTCGAACCGGCCGACCAGCGCACCCGGCTGATCGAGGCCCTGCCGTCCGTCATCGAGCTGGTCAACGGCGAGGAGCGGGTCACCGACAAGACCGACTGGTACGGCCTCAACGACGCCCGGCTGCAGCTGCCCCGCTACACCCCGGGCGGCATCGAGATCGCCATCGCCAGCGGCGGGACGTCGCTGACCGCCCCCGAGCTGGCCGGCCGGTACGGGCTCAGCATGGTGTCGTTCGCGCTGGTGCAGCCCGGCTCGGCGACCAGCTTCGGCCTGGCCGAGCAGTGGCGCACCGCCGAGGAGAGCGCCGAGCGACACGGCCGTACCGTGCGCCGCGAGGACTGGCGGGTCGCGCTCCCGGTCCATGTCGCCGAGACCCGCGAGGAGGCCTTCGCGGACGTCCGGGACGGCTTCGACCGCTGGCTGTACAACTACTTCGGCGCCGCCCGCGGCAGCGCCGAGTCCGTGTCCACCCCCGGCCGCCCGCGGTCGCAGGAGCTGGACGCGCGGATCGAGGCCGGCGGTGCGCTGGTCGGGTCGGTCGAGGACGTCGTCGAGGGCATCCGCACGCTCCAGGAGCGCACCGGCGGCTTCGGCAACCTGCTCGTCTACGTGCCGGACTGGTGCTCGTGGGAGAAGACCAACCGGAGCATGGAGCTGCTCGCCCGGTACGTGGCACCGCAGTTCACCGGCACCGCGGTCCGCCCGCAGGAGTCGTTCGACCGCCACGTCGCGAAGCTTCCCAAGCGCTAGGGCCTGTCCGGCAGCAGCGCCCGGCCCGCAGCAGTCCGAGAAACACCACATTGGAGTACTGATGACAATCGCTGGGGACAAGGCCCAGATCGCGCAGAGCGGCCCGGATCCGGCGTCCCGCCGACGGAGGGCGACCCTCTTCGGCGGTCTGGTGGTCGGAAACTTCCTGGTCATCCTGGACGTGTCGATCCTCAACGTCGCCCTCAGCGACGTGCGGACGGATCTGCACGCGTCCGAGGCGCAGCTGCCCTGGACGGCGGACGCCTACACGGTGATCTTCGCGGGCCTGCTGATGGCCTCGGGCGCGGTCGCCGACCGCTTCGGCCCGCGCCGGGTGTACCGCTTCGCGCTCGCGGCGTTCGCGCTGCTCTCGCTGGCCTGCGCCGCCGCGCCCAACGCGGGCGCGCTGATCGGCGGCCGGGCGCTGCTCGGGGCCGCGGCGGCCGGGCTGGTGCCGGCCTCGCTGGCACTGCTGGCCCGGGTCTACCCGGAGCCGGCCGAGCGTTCCCGGGCGATCGGCTCCTGGGCCGCCCTGAGCAGTTGCGGGTTCATCGCCGGGCCGGTGCTCGGCGGCGCCCTGGTGGATCTCGGCGGTTGGCGCTGGGTGTTCCTGATCAACCCGCTGATCGTGCTCATCGCGCTGCTGCCCACCCGTGGTCTCAGCGCCCACCGGCCGGAGACGCACAAGAAGGTCGACGTCACCGGCCTGGTGCTGACCATCGTCGGCCTGGGCGCTGTGGTGTTCGGTCTGATCGAGGCCGGAGCCAACGGCTGGGGCCGGCCGACGGCGCTGATCGCGCTGGCGGCCGGTCTCGGCGCCTTCGTCCTGCTGGCGATCGTCGAGCGCCGGGTGGCGGCTCCGCTGCTGCCGCCGGGCATGATGAAGCTGGCCCGGGTGCAGGCGGACCTGTTCGCGGGGGCGATGGCGAGCTTCGTCTTCTACGGCACCTTCTTCGGTCTGACCCTGTGGATGATCCACGTGCGGGGCTACTCCCCGCTGGAGACCGGCCTGGCGTTCCTGCCGATGACGCTGCCGGCCTGCTTCCTGCCGTGGCTGTCGGGCCGTGCGGTGGCCAAGTACGGCTCCCGGCCGGTGATCCTGACGGGCTTCGCGTTCAGCCTGGCCTCGGGGATCGGGCTGGTCCTGGCCGGGTCCAACCCGCCGCTGGCGCTGCTGATCATCCTGATGCTGGGCCTGACGGTCTCGGGGACGACGGTCATCCCGGCGGTCACCGCGGACATGTCCGGCGCCGCGCCGGCGGAGTACGCCGCGACCGCGATGGGTGCGCTGAGCGCCTCCCGGCAGGCCGGTGTGGCCTTCGGCGTGGCGGTGCTGGGAACCGTGTCCACCCTGAACGCGACCGCCGTGGTGATCACGATCGGCTCGGCGGTGGCGCTGCTGGTGGTCGCCGCGGTGCTGCGCAGGCCGCGGGCCGCCGTCGCGGGCGGCGCGTAGTGTCCGGCGTCCGGCGGGCGGCCTTCTTCGACGTCGACGAGACGCTCATCACGGCGAAGAGCATGTTCGAGTTCCTGCGCCACTGGCTGGCGCTGAACGGGGACGACGGCTCGGAGTACCGGGAGCGGGCCGCGGAGCTGCGGGGCATCGCCGCGCGCGGCCTGCCCCGGGAGGTCGGCAACCGCCTGTACTACCGCGCCTTCGCCGGGGCTCCGGTGGCCGCGGTGCTGGCGGCGGGCCGGGCCTGGTACGGGGACTACCGGCGCCGTCCGGACGCCTTCGTCACGGCGGGCGTGGCCGCCCTCGCCCGCCACCGGGCGGCGGGCGACGAGGTGGTGCTGGTCTCCGGCTCGTTCGAGGCCTGCCTGCGGCCGCTCGCGCTGGACCTCGGTGCGGACCGGGTGCTGTGCAGCGAGCCGCTGGTGGGTGAGGACGGCCGGTACACCGGGATGACCGGCACCTCGATGATCGGCGAGGCCAAGTCGCTCGCGGTGGCCCGGACGATCGGCGAGCTCGGCCTGCGGGCCGGGGACTGTTACGGATACGGGGATCACTCCAGTGATCTCGACATGCTCGACGCGGTGGGGCACCCGGTGGTCATCGGGGCCGATCCCGTCCTCAACGAGCGTGCTCAGGAACGAGGTTGGCCGGTTCTGTCGGCGGCCGGGGGAGGAAGGGAACAGATATGACCGGGCTTCAGGAGAAGGTCGCCCTGATCACGGGCGCGGACGGCGGCATCGGGCGGGCGCTGGCCCGGCGGCTGGCGGCGGAGGGCTGCCGGCTCGTCCTGCACTCGCACGACGAGCAGGGGCTGGCCAAGGCCGTCGCCGACGAGGGCCTGCCCGCCGAGCGGGTCCTCACCTCGGTCCACGACGTGGCCGACTCGGAGGCGGTGGCCGCCTCCGTCGCAGTGGCGCTGGAGCGCTTCGGCCGGATCGACCACCTGCTGAACGTGGCCGGCGTCGCCTACCCGGGCGGCATTCTCACCACCAGCCGCGAGGTGTGGGACCGGACCGTCGCCACCAACCTCACCGGGTACTTCGTGGCGGCCGCCGCGGTGCTGCCGCACATGAAGGAGGCCGGCTCCGGCCACATCGTCAACATGTCCTCGATCTGGGGCCGGCGGGCGGCCGCTCCCGGCGGCGGGTTGGCCTACTCGGCCTCGAAGTGGGGCGTCGAGGGGCTCACCCGGGGGCTGGCCGAGGAGGCCAGGCCCTGGGGGGTGCGGGTCACCGGGATCGTCCTGGACAAGGTCGACACCAACTTCAGCGAGAACATGCCCGTCACCCTGACCGCGGAGCAGCGCGCGCGGATGCTGGCGGCCGAGGACGTCGCCGAGGCGACGTACGCCGTGCTGGCGAGCTCGTCCCGGGCCCAGATCTCCACCGTCGAGCTCGACGCCTGGCTGTGGCGCTGATGGCGGCCACGGTCTTCGTGGTCGGTGACCGGTTCGCCGCCTTCGCGGAGCAGACCGGGGCGAGGACGGTGTCCGGGCTGGTCGCCGAGCTGCGCGCGGGCGTCCACGACGCCCCGGGCGGGGGCGAGGGCGGGCGGCCCGGCGAGGGCGTCGCCCTGGTGCTCGCCGAGGGCCAGGGCGTCAGCGCCTACGACTGGGCCCTCGTCCGCGACGAGCTGGAGCGCCGGGGGCTGTCCGGGCGCACCAGGATCGTGGCGGACGGGCGGGGGGAGCCGGCCGGCCGGAGCGAGACGCACAAGCACCGCGAGCAGAACGTGCTGGTCGCCGGTCTGACCCGGACCGGGGAGCGCACCTTCCGGGCCGAGCTGCGGATCCACAACGACCAGGAGCTGCAGCTCGACCACCAGGCGAGCCACGTCCAGGGCATGGTGGTGCTGGAGGCCGCCCGCCAGATGTACCTGGCGGTCTGCGAGCGCCACTACGGCCCGGACCTGCCCGGACGCGACTACGCCTACGTGTACGACAAGTTGGAGACCACGTTCCGGAACTTCCTGTTCCCCCTGGACGCCACGATCGAGTGCGAGGTGCTCGCGGCGGATCTGAGCGATCCCGAGCTGCTCACCTTCGACATCGCGATCGACTTCCGGCAGGCGGGCCTGCGGATCGCGGCCGTCCGGATCGCGGGCAGCGGCTTCGACCGCGCCCTGATGGCGCGCAAGGAGGTCCGCGCCGCCCAGCGGGCCCTGCGGTACGCGCTCAAGCACGCCCCGGCGGCCGCCGGATCCGAGGCCCCGCCCGCCGACCCGGGCGCGCTGCCGCCCGCCACCGGGCCGGCCGAGCTGGTCGGCGCCGGATGACCGGGCCCCGGCCCGGCCCCGCACGTCCCTTGTTCACACCCGATGTCCACTTCCCGAGGAAGACCACACGATGACTTCTCCGCTGTTGCTCGTGACCGAGGTTCCCGTCGACCCCGCCGCCGTCGACCAGGCGATCGCCGTCTGGCGCGAGCAGACCCCGGTGGTGGCCGGCGCCGTGCTGTACCGCGGCGTCGAGGCGTCGACCCTGCTGGAGCTCACCCCGATCGCCGACCTGGGCCGGCTGGACGGCCTCACCGCGCGGTGGCGCGACCTGCTGAAGGCGCTGGCGCCGCTGTCGACCGGTGACGCCCGCCGCCAGGTGCTGGAGTTCGTGGAGGCCCCCAAGCCGGTGGAGGGCGAGCTGCCCGCGACCGAGTACGTGCAGCTGCGCCACGTCGAGGTGAAGCCTCCGGTGAAGGAGGAGTACCTGGACTGGCGGGTCGACACGATCTTCGCCGAGGTGCACAAGTCCGAGAAGATCGAGGCGTTCCTGGCCTACCACTCGCTGCTGAGCACCGAGCCGGGCGTGATGTTCGTGTCCGGCTTCTCCTGCGAGCCGGCCGAGTACCTGCCGACCTTCGCCTCGGAGCGCTACGCCGAGATCGCGAAGCAGGCGCACCCCCACTTCGTCACCGACCAGGGCCTCTACACCCGCATCTACCGCCGGGTGGAGGCACGATGACCGAGTCGCGCACCTACGACCTGGCGATGACCACCCAGGGTCCGCTGTACCCGCCGAGCGAGGTGATGAACGCCGACGGCGACTTCGTGGTGATCGGCGCCGTCAACCGGCCCGGGCCCGACGGCGGTGTGGTCACCGAGTGGGGCAGCGTGGTCGTCTCGGCCGACAGCCCGCTGCCGCCGTTCGGGCAGAACCTGCCCTACACCGTGGTCCGCGAGCTGGGGCCGGAACTCTCCGAGGCGGACCGGGAGATGGTGCTGTGCACGCTGCCCCTTCCGCTGCCCTGCTCGAACTACACCAAGGTCTTCGCCCCGGACCAGGAGCCCGCGCCGTTCGCCGTCGAACGCCCGAGCCACCCGTTCCACCAGGTGCCGATCCCGGACCTCCAGCCGGAGGACGGGCCGAAGCTCACCGGACCGGTGACGCTCGGTCAGTGGGTGGAGGCGCAGGGGACGTTGACGGTGTCGCTGGCCGGCGGTGGCACGGCGGCGGACTTCCGGGGCGAGTTCTCCGGGCTGATCCCCGACAGCCTCTACACCGTGATGTCGGTCCGGGTGCGCGACCTCGACCCGGACGGCCCCGCGCACCCCAGCCCGCTGGGCGTGCCCAACGTCTTCGTGACCGACGCCAAGGGCGTGGGCCACTACGACGCCACGCTGCCCAACCCCTTCCCGGCGCCGGGTACGCCCGAGGCGGCGAACCGCATCGTCAACGTGATCGTGCTGTGGATGAGCCACCAGCGCAGCTACGGCGGGGCGATCGGCCACCATGGACTCGGCGGCGACGTGCACGCCCAACTCCGGATGCCCGGGCCGAGCTTCACCGAGTTCGTGACCCACGCCTGAGAGGGAGCCGCAGAGATGGAGAGCGCCCTGCGGACCGAGCGTTCCTTCCGGGACGTGCTCGGCCGCTTCACCACCGGGATCGTGCTCGTCGCCGCGCAGACCGCGGACGGTCCGGCCGGGATGGCGGCCAACTCCTTCACCTCGGTGTCGCTGGACCCGCCGCTGATCGCGCTGTGCGCCGCGTACTCCTCGACCACGTGGCCCGCGGTCCGCAGGGCGGGCGGGTTCGCGATCACCATCCTGGGGGAGCAGCACGAGGAGGTGTGCCGCACCTTCGCCACCCGGGGTGCCGACCGGTTCGCCGGCCGGGACTGGCACCGGAGCCCGGCGGGGCACCCGGTGCTGGCCGACGGGCTGGGCTGGCTGGACTGCGCGATCGAGACGATCCACCCGGCGGGCGACCACGAGCTGGTGGTGGCCCGGGCGGTCGAGTGGTCCAGCACCTCGCCGGGGAGTCCGTTGATCTTCCACTCCGGCCGGTACGCCCGACTGGCATCCTGACGTGACCGCGGGGCACCGCGGTTGCCGCACCACAGAGAGGACCAAGGCATGACCTACACCGGTGAGGTGACGGCCGGCGGCCCGGCGGACGTCCGCGAGACGTCCGGGCTGACGATCAGCAAGGCGTCCGTCGGCACCATCGACAACAACGTCTACCTGCTGCGCTGCCGGGCCACCGGCGAGCAACTGCTGATCGACGCCGCGGACGAGCCGCAGACCCTGCTCGCGCTGATCGGTGACGGCGGGCTCGCCTCGGTGCTCACCACGCACCAGCACTGGGACCACCACCGGGCCCTGCCGCAGGTGGTCGAGGCGACCGGCGCGAAGGTCCTGGTGGGGCGCGAGGACGCCGAGGGCCTGCCGCTGCCGGCGGACGTGCTGCTGGCGGACGGCGACGTCGTGCGGGTCGGCGAGGTGGAGTTGACGGCGCGGCACCTGGTGGGCCACTCGCCGGGCAGCATCGCGCTGGTGTACCGGGATCCGGCCGGCCACGCCCACGTCTTCACCGGGGACAGCCTGTTCCCGGGCGGTGTGGGGAACACCCAGAAGGACCCGGCCCGGTTCGCCTCGCTGTTCCGGGACGTCAGGACGAGGATCTTCGACGAACTCCCGGACGACACCTGGGTCTACCCCGGGCACGGGAAGGACACCACGCTCGGCGCGGAGCGCCCGAAGCTGCCCGAGTGGCTGGCCCGCGGCTGGTAGCGCCGCCGGGAGACGTACCGAGGGGGAGCCCCCGGCCTGCGGGCCGGGGGCTCCGGCCGTTCCCCGCGCGGGTGGGTTCGGTGCGTTCCGTCAGCCAACCGTGCTGCGGCTGAACGGCGTTGACGCTCTCTCGGTCGGTGGATTACTTTTCAGGTGCATGGACGTTCGAATTCGTTCGGGGATTCGGCGGACCGGAGCGCATCGCCCGGTCCCGGCCGGACATCGGCCCGTGAACGATTCAGGATCTCGTCCACTCCTCTCTGGTGCGGGCCGCAGCGTCGCGGTCGGCGGCGGCAGTCGAACGCCGTCCGGAGCAATGCGCCGGAGCCCTTTCTGCAATTCGCACGTCTGTTGTCGAACCAACCGAACGGGGACAGCGAAAAATGACCCATGAGCCGCTCGGCGCGATACGGGGAACCGGAACGGCAGTGCTCGAAGCCGAAACGGTGAACGCCGCGGCCGGACTCACACACCCGGTGGGAATTCTCGGCACCGGTCTCTACGTGCCCCAGCGCGTCGTGACCAACGAGGAACTCACCCGCGACCTCGACACCACCGACGAGTGGATCACCGCTCGCACCGGAATCCGCGAACGGCGCTTCCTGGAGGAGGGCAGAGCCACCTCCGACATGTGCGTGGCGGCGGCCCGCCAGGCCATGCTGCGCAGCGGTGTGGAGGCGTCCGACCTGGACGCCGTGATCGTCACCACCTTCACCCCCGACCAGCCGCTGCCGTCCACCGCGCTGATCGTCAAGGAGGCCCTGGGCGCGCACCGCGCGATCCCCCTCGACCTCACCCAGGCGGCCTGCGCCGGCGGCATCTACGCCCTGGTCACGGCGGCCCACCTGCTGCAGAACTCCTCCTTCCGCAACGTCCTGGTGATCGGTGCCGACGCCGGCTCCCGGGCCACCGACCCGCAGGACCGCACCACCCGGGTCTTCCTCGGTGACGCCGCGGGCGCGGCCGTGCTCGGTCGCACCGCCACCGGCTTCGGCCTGCTCGCCTGGGACACCGACTCGGAGCTCAGCTACGAGGTGGAGATCCCGGCGGGCGGCTCGCGCCGGCCCACCAGCCCGGCGACCGCCGAGGCCCGCGACCAGTACCTCAAGATGAACGGCAAGGCCGTCTGGAACATGGCCACCGGCAAGCTCCCGCAGAGCATCCGGCTGGCCGTCCGCCGGGCCGGGCTCGAACTCGACGACGTGCAGCACTTCCTGCTGCACCAGGCGAACCTCAACATCATCAACGAGGCGATCAAGGCCCTGGGCGTGCCGGCGGACCGCGCGCCCACCACCGTCACCCGGTACGGGAACACCGCCGCGGCCAGCATGTTCACCGTGCTCCACGAGGCCCTGGAGAACCGCGCCCGGCACGGGGACGTCCTGGTCATGGCCGGCATCGGGGCCGGGTTCCTCTGGGGCTCGCTCTGCTTCCGGCACTTCGCCCGGAGCGGGGTGTAGCCGTTGCTCGCGGTAGCCGCCAAGGGCGCGGACCTCGCCGACCCGCTCAGCTGCCTGTCCGTCGGCCCCTGGCCGGAGCCGGCCGTCCCGGACGGCTGGACCACGGTGACGGTACGCGCCGCGGCGCTCAACCAGCACGATCTGTGGACCCTGCGCGGGGTCGGCCCGCCGCACCAGCGGCTGCCGGTCGTCCTCGGCTCCGACGCGGCCGGCCTGGACGAGGACGGCAACGAGGTGATCGTCCACGCGGTCGTCGGGGACCCGGCCGCCGGGCGCGGGGACGAGACCCTCGACCCCCGCCGGACCGTCCTCGGCGAGGAGCACGACGGCACCCTCGCGCAACGGGTCGCCGTCCCGCGCCGCAACCTGGTGCCCAAACCGCCGGGGATGTCCTTCGAGGAGGCCGCCTGCCTGCCCGGAGCCTGGCTGACGGCGTACCGGATGCTGTTCGACCGGGCCGCGCTGGAGCCGGGCGACACGGTGCTGGTCCAGGGGGCGGGCGGCGGGGTCTCGACCGCGCTGACCGTCCTCGGGTCGGCCGCCGGGTTCCGGGTCTGGGTGACGGGACGCACCGAGGAGCGCCGCCGCCGCGCCCTGCGGCTCGGGGCGCACGCCGTCTTCGAGCCCGGCGCGCGGCTGCCCGAGCGGGTGGACGCGGTGATGGAGACGGTCGGCGAGGCGACCTGGGCGCACTCGCTGCGCAGCGCCCGGCCCGGCGGGCGGATCGTGGTGAGCGGCGCGACCACCGGCGCGATGCCGCCGGCGGACCTCGCGCACGTCTTCTTCCGGCAGTTGACCATCGTCGGCTCCACGCTCGGCACCCGGGAGCAGCTGGTGGAGCTCTCGCGCTTCTGCGCCGCGCACGCGATCGCGCCGCTGATCGACCGGGTGCTGCCGCTGGCCGAGGCCCGGGAGGGCTTCGGGGCGCTGCTCGACGGGTCGGTGTTCGGCAAGGTCGTCCTCGTCCCGCCGGCATGATCGAGCGGATCCTGCCGGTCACGGTGGCCACGGCCGACACCCGGGGCGACACGGTGGACGGCCGGCTCTTCCCCGCGGAGGAGGCGGTCGTCCGGCGGGCCACGGCCCGCCGCCGGCGGGAGTTCGGGACGGTCCGGGCCTGCGCGCGCGCCGCGCTGGCGGGGCTCGGCCACCCGCCGGTGCCGATCCTGCCCGGCGAGCGCGGGGCGCCCCGCTGGCCCGCGGGCACGGTGGGGAGCATGACGCACTGCCGCGGCTACCGGGGTGCCGCCGTGGCGCGGTCCACCGACCTGGCCGCGCTCGGCATCGACGCCTCGCCCGATCTCCCGCTGCCCGAAGGGGTGTTGGAGTTCGTCGCGGCAGCGGAGGAGGCCGGGCGGGTGGCCGCCCTGCTGGCGGCCCGGCCCTCGGTGCACTGGGACCGGCTGCTGTTCAGCGCCAAGGAGTCGGCCTACAAGGCCTGGTACCCGCTGGTCGGCGGCCCCGCCGACCCCAGCGGGTTCGACGTCACCTTCTCCGCCGCCGGGCGGGCCTTCCGGGCCCGCCCGCCGGACGGGGGGCCGGCGCTCCTGCACGGGCGCTGGCTCGCCCGGGACGGCCTGGTGCTGACCGCCGTGGTGGCGCCGCGGTATTCACCCGGGAACGGCGCCGCAATCGCAGCCGACCGGTGCGCAACCGCGTAACCGATCAATTGACCACACTTGACTGCCATTTGACGGTCACCTAGTTTCCGGTACGGCCGATGAGCACGACGGCCGCCGAACGGAGCACGAAGGAGTTGCAGTTTCATGACCGGTTCCACCCTCACCCGTGAGGCCGTCGAGAAGTTCGTCGTCGACACCCTGGAGGAGCTCGGCGCGGAGCGCTCGGAAATCGTTCCGAGCGCCTCCTTCGAGGACCTCGGTGTGGACTCCCTCGACGTGACCGATCTGGGGGCCTCGGTCAAGCGCGAGTTCGCCATCGAACTGCGGGCCCGGGATTTCGAGGAGGCCCTGCTCGTCCAGGACGCGCTGGCCGTCATATACGCGAAGGCCGGCCTCTAAGGCCGCCGTCCGAGAGAGAGGCACCTGGTGACCGTCACCCTGGCCGGCTCCGGCGCGGCACTGCCCGAACGAGTCGTCACGAACGCCGACTTCGCCCATCTCGACTCCTCCGACGAGTGGATCGTCAAGCGCACCGGAATCCGCGAGCGCCGCTGGCTGGACGAGCACACGCCGCTCGCCGACCTCGCGGTCGCCGCCTGCGAGCGGGCGCTGGCGGACGCCCGCCTCGACGCCAAGGAGCTCCAGCAGGTCGTGGTGGCCACCTCCACCGCCGACCGGGTCAGCCCGGGCCTGGCCGTCGAGGTCGCCACCCGGCTCGGCGCCGACCGCCCGGCGGCCTTCGACGTGTCGGCCGGCTGCTCGGGCTTCCTGTACGCCCTGGACCACGCGATCGCCGTGGTGGAGTCCGGCCGCGCCGAGAACGTCCTGGTCTGCGGCGCGGAGGCGCTGTCCCGGATCACCGACAAGACCGACCGCTCCACCGCGGTGCTGCTCGGCGACGGCGCCGGCGCGGTGGTGGTCAGGGCCGCGACCGGCGCGCTGCGGCCCGCCTTCGCGCTCGGCTCCGACGGCGAGCGGATCGACCTGCTGTACGTCGGCAAGCCGGACCACCTGCTGCGGATGCGCGGCCGGGAGATCTACGAGCACGCGGTGGACGCCATGGTCGGCAGCACCGAACAGGTGCTGGCCGCCCGCGGCCTCCGCACCGACGACCTGGACCTGCTGGTCGCCCACCAGGCGAACGCCCGGATCGTGCGGGCGGTCGCCCGCCGGCTCGCGGTGCCGGACGAGAAGGTCTTCCTCAACATCGAACGGGTCGCCAACACCTCGGCCGCCTCCATCCCGATCGCGCTCACCCACGCCCGGGAGTCCGGCGTCCTGCGGCCCGGAGCCCTGCTCGGCCTGGCCACCTTCGGCGCGGGCCTCACCTGGGGCGCCGGAGTGATCAGCTGGAAGCACCCCGGAGTCCGGACGACCTGACGGCGGGCGCCCCGCGGGCCGGCGCCCCGGGGCGCGCGCCGCGGGCCCGTCCAACTGCGCAGAACCGGCGGTTGCCCGGTCCGGCCCTACCCGGCCCGCCGCCCCCACCGCACCGCCGCCCCCACCGCGGCGGCGCCCGGCCCGCCGGCCGCCCGACACCGAACGCGAACGAAGGAGCCGCCGTGGACGAGCTGACATCCGACGAAGGGGAGTGTCCCCCGGCCGGCGGCCTCGCCGGCCTGCTGCACCCGCTCACCGAGCCGGAGTTCCTCCGCCACCGCCTCGGTACCGAGCCCGTCCTGATCCGGGGCGAGGACGAGCGGTTCCGAGGCCTCTTCGGCTGGGACGATCTCAACGAGATCCTCGCCGCCCACCGCGCCGACGCCACCCGGACCCACCTGGTGCGCTCGGCCGGCGGCATCGCCCTGGCCACCTGCTCGCGGCCGGTGCCGCAACTCGCCCCGCGCGGGCGCCCCTCCCGGCTCGACCCGGAGCTGCTCCAGCAGGCCCTCGCCGCCGGCGCCACCCTGGTGGTCGACGGCATCGAGGAGATGCACGCCCCGCTGCGGACCCTGGTCGCCGGCGTGGAGCGGTCGCTGGGCGCCCTCGTCCAGGCCAACCTCTACGCCAATCTCGGCGGCGCCGCCCAGGGCTTCCACACCCACTGGGACGACCACGACGTCCTCGTCCTGCAGACCGAGGGCGCCAAGCACTGGGACCTCCACCCGCCGACTCTGGACCACCCGGTCGGCGTGCTCAGCGACCCGCCCCGCCCGGCCGAGGGCGTCACCTCCTGGTCCGGCGAGCTGACCCGCGGCGACGTGCTGTACCTGCCCCGCGGCTGGTGGCACACCGTCAGGGCGGTGCCGGGACGCCCCAGCGCCCACCTCACCCTCGGCAGCCGGCTGCCGTCGGCGGGCGACCTGCTGCGCCGCCTGCTCGTCCGGCTGGCCGTCGAACAGCCCGCCGTCCGCCGGGACCTGCCGCGGTTCGCCGACGAGCGGACCGCCGCCGACTGGTACGCGCAGTTGCGCGGGGCGCTGACCGACGCGGTGGCCGAACCCGGCCTGCTGGAGAAGCTGGCCGCCGAACTGGACGAGGGCGCGCCCGCCAGAGCCCGCTTCACCCTGCCGCACGGGATTCCGGGTGAGGCCCCCCGGTGATCCCGGGGAAACCGGGCCGCCCGGCCCTGCCCGGCGCGGTGCGCGGACTGCCACCGGTGTTCTGGTGGATCTGGTCGACCCTCCTGGTGAACTGGCTGGGCGCGTTCGCCGGCCCCATGCTGGCCTTCTCGCTCACCACCGGCCGCGGCTACTCCGCCTCGACCACCGGGTTCGTGATCTCGATGCTCGGGCTCGGGTCGATGGCCGGCAGCTTCGCCGGCGGGATCCTCGCCGACCGGCGCGGACGGCGCGCCACGATGGCCGCCGGGCACTGCTGGGCCGCGGCGAGCACCGCGCTGCTGGGCCTGGCCGAGCAGCAGTGGCTGGTCACCGCGGCGGCCTTCGCGGTGGGGCTGGGCACCGGCGCGGTCCGCCCGGCCGCCGGGGCGACCATCGCCGACGTGGTGCCGGCCGGGGACCGGCAGCGGGCCTTCGCACTCAACTACTGGGCGGTGAACGCCGGACTGGCGGTCTCCGCCGTACTCGCCGGCCTGATGGTCGGCCACGGCTACCTCCTGCTGTTCCTCGCCGACGCCGCCACCACCCTGGTGTGCGCCGTGGTCGTCCTGGTGAAGATCCCGGAGACCCGGCCGGCCCCGACCGCCCGGCCCACCGGGCCCGGCGCCGAGCCCTCACCGCTGCGCCGGGACCGCGCCTTCCTGCTGTTCGTCCTGCTCACCCTGGCGTTCGGTGCGGTCTTCGAGCAGCACGGCGCCGCGCTGCCCGTCACGATGGCCCGGCAGGGGCAGTCACCGACCCTGTTCAGCCTGCTCAACGGGCTGAACGCGGCGCTGGTGGTGACCCTGCAGATCCCGCTGACCCGGCTGGTGGCCGGCCGCTCGCGGGCGCCGGTGCTGCTGGCCGCCGGAGTGCTGCTCGGCGGCGGCCTGGGCCTGACCGCCTTCGCGGGCTCCGCCGCCGGCTACGCCCTGTCCGTCACGGTCTGGACCCTCGGCGAGATGCTGCAGGCCCCGGCGGGCAGCGCGGTCGTCGCCGAACGGGCTCCGGCCCACCAACGCGGCCGCTACCAGGGCGCGTACGGGACGGCCTGGTCCGCCGCCGCGTTCCTCGGGCCGGCCGGCGGCGGCTGGGTCCTCGACCGCTGGGGCGCCGGGTGGTTGTGGACGCTGTGCGCCGTCCTCGGCACCGCGGCCGGTGCGGGCTGCGCACTGGTGGTCGGCCGCGACCGGAGTTTCCGCACGGCACCCGCCGTGCGGGAGGGGAGCGCGGAACCGCTCCCCGACTGCCCGTCCGAATCCGGGCGGGGAGCCGTCAGTGAAAGGAACCCGACATGACCCAGCTCGTCGTCAACAACTGCGTTTCGGCCTTCCTCGACGAGGAGAACGAGGAGTTCATCGCCGACAACTGCGTCGCCGCCTACCTCGGTGCCGAACCCGAGCAGTTCATCGCGAACAACTGTGTCGCGGCGTACGTGGGTTGATGAACCTCACACCGCGACCGGAGTCCGGCCCGGACGGCACCCGCCGTCCGGCGCCGGGCTCCGGCCCTCAGCCGGGCGCCGTCCACCCGCGCATTGTCGCCGGGACCCGCGCCTTCGCCGGGGTCGCCGGCACGCCCCCCGCCCTGCACCTCGCGGTGAGCGACCTGGCCGACCTCACCGCCGAGCGGCCCTGGCAGGCCGACCGGCAGGCCTTCGGCACGTCCTGGCAGGGGCCCGAGGAGGCCCGGCGGGCCGCCCTGGGCGAGGCCGTCGAGCGCTTCTGCAATGCCACCGCGCCCGACATCGACCGTGTGACGTACGGGAGTTACCGGGAGCTCCGGCGGCGCGGCAGGCCCGCGCTGGACCCGCGGGAGCTGATCCTCTACTCCGAGCGGCAGTACGCGACCCCGGGCTTCCCGTTCCTGCCGTTCGGGCCGGACTCCCCGGCGCACTGGGTCGAGGGCCGCGTCGCCGGCACCGGGGAGCCGGTGCAGGTGCCCGCCTTCCTGGTGTACACCGCCTGGTGCCGGATGCCCCGCCGGCATCCCGAACCGCTGTACGCCTTCCCCGCGATCGGCGGCATCGCGGCCGGTCCGGACCTCGAACTCGCCCTGCTCTCAGGGCTGGAGGAGGTCATCGAGCGTGACGCGGTGGCCGTCTGGTGGGCGAACGCGCACCCGGTGCCGGCACTGCAGCCGACCGAGCGGCTGAGCGCCCTGCTCGGCCCGGCGGCGCGCGACTACGAGATCCGACTGGCCCATCTGGACAACGAGTTCGCGGTTCCGGTGCTCGCCGCCGGGGTGCGCAGCCGGGCCGAGGGCTGGCTGGCCTACGGGTTCGCCGCCCGCGCCGACCCGGCCGAGGCCGCGGCCAAGGCGCTGGCCGAGGCGTTCACCCTGCAGATCACCAGCCGGACCCTGGACCGCCGGGCGGCGGCGCCGGCCCCCCGCGGCCGGCCGTCGCCGCTGAAGTCCTGGCGCGCGGACCGCCGTTACCTGGACGACTACCGCGCGGACTCCTCGGACGTGGTCGAACTGCTCTGCCACCAGCAGCTGTACCTGGACCGCCGGGCCGGCGACCGGGTCGCCGGGTGGGCCTGGGACCTGCCGCCGGGCGACTGGTCACAGGTGCCCGCACTGCCCCGGCGCGGCGCCGATATCCTGCTCTCCCAAGCCGGTTCGGCCGGCCGACGGGTCATCGTGGTCGACCTGACCACGCCGGAGGCGCGCGCCTCGGGGATGTCGGCGGTCCGGGTCCTGGTACCGGGTACGGTCGGTGCCGCACCCGCCGCCTATCCGGCTCTGGGAGGTCGCCGGCTGCAGGACACGGCCGTCCGACTGGGGTGGCGTGAGCGACCCTTGCACGAACACCTGTTGAACAACTTTCCGCTGCCGCACTCATAGCCCGACAGGCGGGCGACAAGGGCAGATCGCCGGCGACCGGCACGAATTCACCGCACGAGGTTTACCGGTTCTTGGGAAAGCGGCCGGGCCGGGGAGTACGATATGTCCACCGATGATCCACGAAAGGTGGCGTTGTCGCGATCCGAGCCTTCGACTGCGGCTGGGGAGGGCGCGCAGTGCACCGTAGGAGCCGCGACATGTCCACCCAGAAGGAACAGACCGACCCCCTCGGAAAGCGAACCGAGCGGCGGCGGGGGGGTTTCAAACAGGAACGCGCCGTACGGACGGAGGCGCAGATCCTGAGCGCCGCGGCCGATGAGTTCGCACACAAGGGTTTCTACGACGTCACCCTCGCGGATATCGCGGAACAGGCCGGTGTCACCAAGGGCGCGGTGTACTTCCACTACGCCAACAAGGAGGCCATCGCCCTCGCGGTCTCCAAGGAGTACTACGTCCGGCTGGAGGTGCTCTTCGGCGAGGTGAAGGAGCTCGGGCTGCCACCGCTGCAGAGCACGGCCGAACTGCTGACCCGGACGGCGGCCGCGCTGCTCCAGGACCGCACCTTCCAGGCCGCGGTCAGGCTGCAGATCGACCTCTTCCTGGTCGACAGCCGGCTGCCCACCCCCTTCGTCAGCTTCATCGAGGCCGTCACCGACCTGCTGGCCGAGGCCAAGGCACTGGGCCAGCTCGCCGAGGGCAGTGATCCGGCCGTGCTGGCGCGTGTCCTGGTCGCGGCCCTCTACGGGGCCCAGCACATCTCCTGGGTGCTGCACGGCCGGACGGACGTCACCGACCGGGTCCGCGAGGTCATCGAGGTGGTCATCCCCGGCGGCGCCCGGTAGGCCCGACCGACGAGCCGACGGACCGACCAGGCCCGCCGGGCCGGACCCGCCCCGCGGTCCGGCCCGGCGGCGCGTGACGGCGGCCCTCAGCGCGGCGGCATCCGGACGGCGCCGTCCAGCCGGATGGTCTCGCCGTTGAGCATCGGGTTCTCCACGATGTGCGCGGCCAGTGCGGCGAACTCGTCCGGGTCGCCCAGGCGGGCCGGGTGCGGCACCTGGGCCCCGAGGGCGGCGGCGGTCGCCGCGGGCACCGCGTCCAGCATCGGGGTGCGGAACAGGCCCGGCGCGATGGTGACCACCCGGATCCGCAGCGGCGCGAGGTCGCGGGCCACCGGCAGGGTGAGCCCGACGATCCCGCTCTTGGAGGCGGCGTACGCGGCCTGGCCGCTCTGCCCGTCGAAGGCGGCGATGGACGCGGTGTTGACGATCACACCGCGCTCGCCGTCGACCTCCTCGGCACCGGCGATCCGATCCGCGGCCAGCCGGATCACGTTGAAGGTCCCGACCAGGTTGACCTGGACGACCTCGGCGAAGCCGGCCAGCGAGGCCGGGCCGCGCCGGCCGACCGTCCTGGCGGCGGCGCTGACCCCGGCGCAGTTCACCGCGATCCGCAGGGTGCCCAACTCCGCCGCGAGGTCCAGCGCCGCCGCGACGTCCGCCTCGGAGGTGACGTCGCAGGGCGCGAAGACGGCCCCCGGGCCCAGCCCCGCCGCCTCGTACTTGGCCCTGGAGGCCGGTCTGCCGGCCACCACCACCCGGGCACCGCCCGCCAGCAGCCTTCCGGCGGTGGCCAGGCCGAGCCCGGAGGCACCACCGGTGACCAGGGCGACGCTGTCCGCGATCTTCACGCTGCTCCCCTTTCCGGGAACGTGTCAGGGCGCCTTCCCGGCGCTGCCCGATGCTAGTTGCGTGCGGCGCGGACCGTCCCCCTTGCACAGAATCCCCCGTTCACGGGCCGGCCCGCGGCGGCCGGCGGATCGTCAGGTGCGGCGGCTGGTGCGGCGGGTGGGCTCGGCGGTGGTCGGGTCCTCCGGCCAGGGGTGGCGCGGGTAGCGCCCGCGCAGCTCGGCGCGGACGGCGCGGTAGCCCTCGCGCCAGAAGGAGGCGAGGTCCCCGGTGACGGCGGCGGGCCGCCCGGCGGGGGAGAGCAGGTGGACGGTCAGCGGCGCCCGGCCGCCGGCCAGTGCCGGTGCGGCGGACCAGCCGAACAACTCCTGGACCTTGACCGCGAGGACGGGCCGGTCCCCGGTGTAGTCGACCCGGATCCGGGAGCCGGAGGGCACCGTGATCCGCTCGGGGGCGAGCTCGTCGAGGCGGCCGGCCTCGCCGGTGGTCCAGGGCAGCAGCCGCTGCAGGGCGGCCGTGGTGTCGATCCGCTGCAGCGCCGAGCGGCGCCGGGCCCGGGAGAGTTCGGGTTCCAGCCACTGCTCCGCCGCCGCGAGCAGGGCCTGGTCGCCGACGTCGGGCCAGGGGTCGCCCAGGGTGCGGTGCAGGAACGCGAGCCGCTCGCGCAGCGCGACGGCCGCCGGCGGCCAGCCGAGCAGTTCCCCGACGCCCTCCCGGGCGAGCCCGTCCAGCAGGGCGGCCCGGACCAGCGCGGGATCGGGGGAGGGCAGTGGCGCGGAGGAGAGCTCCAGGGCGCCGAGGGACTCGACCCGGCGGGCCGTCAGGTCGCCGTGCCGCGCGCCGGCGGGCGTCGCCCAGCGGACCTCCTCGCGGCCGGTCAGCAGGGGTGCGCCGGCCAGCCGGGCGGTCTCCTCGTCCAGCGCGGCGGCGTGCAGGATCCGGGCGGAGGGCGATCCGGCGGGCCGGTCGGCGACGGCGACGGCCAGCCACGGCAGGCCGGTCAGCGCGGTGCCGGGCGAGGTCTCGGCGGCCGTGCCGGAGGCCATCAGGTAGGGGCTGCGGGTGCCGGGTTCGGGCTTCTCGACGCGGGCCCGGGCGATCCGCTCGGGGAAGGCCAGGGCGACGACCAGTCCGGCGGCGAGGGAGTCCGGCAGGGCGGTCGCGGGGGCCTCGTCCAGGCCGCGCCGCAGCCGGCGGACCTCCTCGCGCCAGCGCGCCGCGTAGCCGTCCCGGCCGTCGCGGACGGCCCGGTGGACGGCGCCGAGGTCGTCGCCGAGCGCGCGCGGCGGCTCCTCGGAGAGCAGGGCGACGATCTCGGCGGCCCGCCGGGAGCCGACCCGCGGGGCGCCGTCGAGCAGCGCCCGGGCGAGCCGCGGGTGCAGGCCGCTGCGGGCGATCCGGGTGCCGCGGGCGGTGGCCCGGCCGTCCTCGTCGACGGCGCCCAGGGCCCGCAGGGTCTGCCGGGCGGCGGCCATCGCCCCGGCCGGGGGCGGGTCGGGCAGGGCGAGTCCGCGGGCGTCCGGGTCGCCCCAGCAGGCGGCCTGCAGGGCGAAGGCGGTGAGGTCGGCGAGGGCGATCTCGGGGGTGGGGAAGCGCGCGGCGAGCGCGTCCTCGGCCTGTTGCCAGCAGCGGTGGACGACGCCGGGCGCCTCGCGTCCGGCGCGTCCGGCGCGCTGCCGGGCGGCGGCCAGCGAGGCCCGGACCGTCACCAGGGCGGAGAGGCCGCGGGCGTGGTCGGTGCGCGGTTCGCGGGCGAGGCCGGAGTCGACGACGATCCGCACCCCGGGGACGGTCAGGGAGGATTCGGCGACCGAGGTGGCCAGGATGACGCGGCGTCCGCCGCCCGCGGTGAGCGCGGCGTCCTGGACGGCCTGCGGGGCCCGGCCGTGCAGTTGCAGCACCTCGGCGCCGAGCTGCGGGCCGCCGCCGAGCAGTCCGGCGACCCTGGTGATCTCGCCGGTGCCGGGCAGGAAGCAGAGCAGGTCGCCGGGCCGCTCCGCGAGGGCGTGCCGGACGGTGGCGGCCACGTGGTCGAGCAGCAGCGGGTCCGTCCGGGTGCCCTGCGGGGGGCGTACGGCGCGTGGCGGGGGCGCCCAGCGGATGTCGACGGCGTGCGAGCTGCCGTGCGCCTCGATCACCCGCGCAGGTCCCTCCTCACCGCCGAGCAGCCGTGCCCAGGCGTCGGTGTCGGAGGTCGCGGAGGCGCAGAGCACCCGCAGCTCGGGCCGGAGCGTGGCCCGCACGTCGAGCAGGAAGGCCAGCGCGGTGTCCGCGTCCAGGTGCCGCTCGTGGCACTCGTCCAGCATCACCGTGTCCACGCCGGACAGCTCCGGGTCGCGCTGCAGGCGCTGCAGCAGCACGCCGGTGGTCACCACCTCGACCACGGTGTGCGGCCCGGTCCGCCGCTCGCCCCGGATGGTGTGGCCCACCCGGCCGCCCGGCTCCTCGCCGAGCAGCCAGGCCATCCGCCGGGCGGCCGCCCGCACCGCCAGCCGGCGGGGTTCGGCGACCAGCACCCGCCGGCCGGGCCCGGCCGGCCCCGGCCCTCCCGGGCCGTCCAGCAGCCCGGCCAGCGCCAGGGGCACCAGGGTGGTCTTGCCGGTGCCGGGCGGGGCGGCCAGCACCGCCACGCCGCGCCCGGCCAGTGCGCGCCGCAGCTCGGGGACGGCCGCCCGGACGGGCAGGTCGAACCGGGCGTCGGCGGGGTCGGGCGCGGGTGCGGCGGGGCCGGCGGAGTCGGTCACGGCCGGATCAGTCCCGCCGCGAGACGAAGATCGCGGTGCCGGGGATCAGCCGCCCGCGCAGCGGGCTCCAGCCGCCCCACTCCTGCTCCAGACCCGCCGGCCACTCGGGCTCCACCAGGTCGAGCAGCCGGAACCCGGCGGCGGTCAGCTCCCGCACCCGGTCGCCGATCGTGCGGTGGTGCTCGACGTAGGTGGCGCGCCCCTGCTCGTCCTGCTCCACGTACGGGGTGCGGTCGAAGTACGGCGCGGTGGCGGTCAGGCCCTCGGGGCCGGGCTCGTCGGGGAAGGCCCAGCGGATCGGGTGGGTGACCGAGAAGACCCAGCGCCCGCCCGGCCGCAGCACCCGGTGCACCTCGCGCATCAGCTGCTCGGTGTCGGCGCTGAAGGGCACCGCGCCGTAGGCCGAGCAGGCCAGGTCGAAGGAGCCGTCGGCGAACGGCAGCACCGCCGCGTCGGCCTGCACGACGGGGACGACGGGACCGCCGCGCCCGAGGTCGATCCGGCGGGAGTGCTGGAGCTGGCGGTAGGAGATGTCCAGGGCGACCGGCCGCGCGCCGCGGGCGGCGAGCCAGCGCGAGCACTGGGCCGCGCCCGCGCCGATTTCCAGGATGTCCGCGCCGGCCAGCGAGGCGGGGTCGCCGAGCAGTCGCGCGTCGGCCTCGTCCAGGCCCTCGGGGCACCAGGTGAAGCGGTCGTCACCGAGGAACTCGCCGTGCTCGTCCTGGTATTCGTCCGCGTTGCGGTCCCACCAGTGCCGGCTGGCCCGGCTGCTCTCGCCGGCCTCGGCCTCACGTCGCAGGGCGTCGTCGTCGTCCTCGTCCGGCAGCGTTCCGGGTGCCGGTTCGAGCAGAGGATCAGGGGTGGTGGCCAAGGTGGTAGTGCCCGTCGCGTAGGGTGTCGTCTGCGGAAAGCGCCGCTGCTCCGGAACCGCCCTCAGAGGTCGGGTCGGGAGTGGTGGCATCCGGGGAGCGGGCCCCTGCGGCTGCCACCCGGTACACCGGTTCCGACCGGAGTACTCGGGGCGCGATTGCGAGGATATGGCCTGATCCACACCGGCCTCCACCGTCTCGCCTTCGTTGGCGTTGACCGTGCCTGGCTGTCCCCGTATGCTACAAGTTGCGCTGCGGGCCTGCGCGCCTCGGACGGAGCAGGTCGCGCTCGCATCTGTCGAAGACCCCACGGTCGCAAGACGGACACCGGTTCTCGGATTTTCTGGGAAGCACCGGTGCGCCGTGCCTTTGGCTGTCCGGCTTTCGGTGGGAGCGATACGGGCCCTCCGCGTGGCATTACCTACGACTTCATGTCCGTACCGGAGCCCTTTTCCTAATGACGAGCCCCACCGACTCCTCCCTCAGCACCACCCCGCAGGTTGCGGTCAACGACATCGGCGACGCAGAGGCCTTCCTCGCGGCGATCGACGAGACCATCAAGTACTTCAACGATGGCGACATCGTCGAGGGCATCATCGTGAAGGTCGACCGTGACGAGGTCCTCCTCGACATCGGTTACAAGACCGAGGGCGTCATCCCGTCCCGCGAGCTCTCGATCAAGCACGACGTTGACCCGCACGAGGTCGTCAAGGTCGGCGACGAGATCGAGGCCCTGGTTCTCCAGAAGGAGGACAAGGAGGGTCGTCTGATCCTGTCCAAGAAGCGCGCACAGTACGAGCGCGCCTGGGGCACGATCGAGAAGATCAAGGAAGAGGACGGCATCGTCACCGGTACCGTCATCGAGGTCGTCAAGGGTGGTCTCATCCTCGACATCGGCCTCCGTGGCTTCCTGCCGGCCTCGCTCGTCGAGATGCGCCGCGTCCGCGACCTCCAGCCCTACGTGGGCAAGGAGCTCGAGGCCAAGATCATCGAGCTGGACAAGAACCGCAACAACGTGGTCCTGTCCCGCCGTGCCTGGCTGGAGCAGACCCAGAGCGAGGTCCGCCAGACCTTCCTCACCACCCTGCAGAAGGGCCAGGTGCGCTCCGGCGTCGTCTCCTCGATCGTCAACTTCGGTGCCTTCGTGGACCTGGGTGGCGTCGACGGTCTCGTCCACGTCTCCGAGCTGTCCTGGAAGCACATCGACCACCCGTCCGAGGTCGTCGAGGTCGGCCAGGAGGTCACCGTCGAGGTTCTCGACGTGGACATGGACCGCGAGCGCGTCTCCCTGTCGCTGAAGGCGACCCAGGAGGACCCGTGGCAGCAGTTCGCCCGGACCCACCAGATCGGCCAGGTCGTCCCGGGTAAGGTCACCAAGCTGGTTCCGTTCGGTGCGTTCGTCCGCGTGGACGAGGGCATCGAGGGTCTGGTCCACATCTCCGAGCTGGCCGAGCGCCACGTGGAGATCCCGGAGCAGGTCGTCCAGGTCGGCGACGAGATCTTCGTCAAGGTCATCGACATCGACCTCGAGCGTCGTCGCATCAGCCTCTCGCTGAAGCAGGCCAACGAGTCCCTCGGTGCCGACCCGGCGTCGGTCGAGTTCGACCCGACCCTGTACGGCATGGCTGCCTCGTACGACGACCAGGGCAACTACATCTACCCGGAGGGCTTCGACCCCGAGGCGAACGACTGGCTGCCCGGCTTCGAGAAGCAGCGTGAGGAGTGGGAGCGCCAGTACGCCGAGGCGCAGACCCGCTTCGAGCAGCACCAGGCCCAGGTCATCAAGAGCCGCGAGGCCGACGCCGAGGCCGCTGCCGAGGGTGGCGACGCTGTTGCCGCCGCCGCCGGTGGCTCGTACTCCTCCAGCAGCGACGAGGGCTCCGGCGCTCTCGCTTCGGACGAGGCGCTCGCCGCGCTGCGTGAGAAGCTGGCGGGCGGCCAGAGCTGAGCTCTCGCCCCCCACCGCTCTCGGCTCCGCTGAGCTGAGCGACGGCTGACAAGAACCCCCGCCCGGGTCTCCGGGCGGGGGTTCCTGCATGTCCGGGCACGGATCGCGGAGGCCGTGCGGGTCGACCGGCATTCCGTGGCGGGGGTCTTATCTGTTCATTATGTGAATGAATAGTGTGATATGGGGCTCATCGGAACTCTATGGGCCTTTCATGCCGCAACGCCTACCTTGGGGTGAGTTGCCCGATCGGGCCCACCCGCCCCTGACGCAAGGCACCCCCCGCATATGCGCCGAAGCTCCGCAGTGACCACCGACGTTCCTGCGTCAGACGTTCCGGCGTCCGGCGATCCCGCGGTGGGCGGCCGGCTGGCCGCCCTGGGGCGGTTCTGCTTCCGCCGCCGCCGCTGGGTGCTCGGCCTGTGGGCCGTCGTCCTGGTGGTCGGTGTGCTGATCGGCGGACGGGTTTTCGAGGGCACCGTCGCCGGCGCGGCCGGCAGCTCCGAGGCCGACCGCGGCGCCGCGGTGGTCACCGCCGCCGACCCGGCCAAGGGCTCCGTCACCGCCGTCGTGGACGGCGCGCCGGTGGAGGACCGGTCGGTGAAGGACGCGGTCACCCGGGCCACCGCCGAGATCGCGGCCCTGCCCGGGGTCGCCTCGGTCACCGACGCCTACGGCTCGGGCCCGGGCTCCGGACCGGCCCAGCGCTCCGGCGACGGCAACGCGAGCCTGGTCACCGTACGGATGACCGACGCCAGCAGCAACGCCCAGCTCTCCGCCGTCACCCAGCGGCTCTCCGGGATCACCGCCGACGGGGCGCACGTCACCGTCGGCGGCGACCTCGTGCTGCAGCAGGAGGTCAAGAAGCAGACCGAGCGCGACACCCGGTTCGGCGAGATCGTCACCCTGCCGCTGACCCTGGTCGTCATGGTGCTGGTCTTCGGCGGCCTGGCCGCCGCGAGCCTGCCGGTGATCGGCGCGGTCGCCTCGGTCGGCGGGGCCCTGCTGGCCATGTTCGGATTCAGTCGGATCATGGACATCGACACCAGCGTGCTGCCGATCGCCACCGTGCTCGGCCTCGGCCTCTCCATCGACTACGCGCTGCTGATGGTCAACCGCTTCCGCGAGGAACGCGGCCACGGCGCCGCCATCGCCGCCGCCGTGGAGCGCACCGCCGCCACCGCCGGCCGTACCGTCGCCTTCTCCGGGCTGACCGTCGCGGTCGCGCTGGCCGGCCTCTTCGTCTTCACCAGCCCGGTGCTGGCCGCCGTCGCCGCCGCGGGGGTGAGCGTGGTGGTGATCGCCGTCGCGGCCGCCCTCACCCTGATCCCCGCCCTGCTCGGCTTCGCCGGCCACCGCATCAGGACACCGGCCGCGCCCGTCCCCGACGAGGGCTTCTTCAGCCGTACGGTGCGCCGGGTCCGCAGGAAGGCGGTGCCCGTCGCGCTGGTCTGCACCGCTCTGCTGGTCGCGGCCGGCGCCCCGTTCGCGGGCGCCGAGATGCGCAACTCGGGCGCCGCGGTGCTCCCCGCCTCCTCCGCCGGCCGGCAGGTCGCGGAGAGCGTCGAGCAGCGCTTCCCGCAGGTCGCGCCCGCGCCGGTCACCGTGGTGGTCCGCGGCGGCGCCGCGGTGGCCCAGGCCTACGCCGACGACGTGGTGGCCGAGCTGCCGGGCGTCAGCGGGGTCCGCGCGGTGACCCCGGTGGGCGAGCAGCTCAGCACCGTCGACGTGCTGGTGCACGGCGATCCGCAGGGCGCCGCCGCCAAGGACGTGGTGAAGGAGCTGCGCGCGGAGCGGGGCGGCCTGACCACGTACGTGACCGGCGGAGCCGCCTCGGTGGTGGACTTCCAGCACGAGCTGCTGACCCGCGGTCCGGTGGCGCTGGGCCTGGTGGCCCTCGGCACCCTGATCCTGCTCTTCCTGATGACCGGCTCGGTGGTGATGCCGGTCAAGGCCCTGCTGATGAACCTGCTCTCGCTGGGCGCCTCGCTCGGCGCGCTGACCCTCGTCTTCCAGGACGGTTGGTTCAGCGGACTGCTCGGGTTCACCCCGGTCGGCGGTCTGGAGACCTTCATTCCGGTGCTGGTCTTCGCCTTCGCCTTCGGCCTCTCGATGGACTACGAGGTGTTCCTGCTCGCGCGGATCAAGGAGCTGCGGGACCGCGGCCACAGCAGCAGCCGGTCCGTGGAGCTCGGGCTGCAGCGCAGCGGGAAGATCATCACCTCGGCGGCCCTGCTGATGGTGATCGTCTTCGCGGGCTTCGCCGCCGGCGACATGCTGATGGTGAAGCAGATGGGGATCGCGCTCGCCGTCGCGGTCGCGGTGGACGCCACCCTGGTGCGCTGCCTGCTGGTCCCCGCCGCGATGACGCTGTTCGGGGAGTTCAACTGGTGGGCGCCGACCCCGCTGCGCCGGCTGCACCGGCGGTTCGGCCTAAGCGAGCACACCGAGCTGCCGCCGATCGCCGCCGCCCTCGCCCTGCCGGCCCAGCGTCGGCCGGCCGCGGAGCCGGCCGACGGGACCTCCGCCGAGCAGTCCGCGGGTCCGGGTGGGGAGCCGTCGGTCGAGCCGGGCGGGGAGTCGGGCCGGGGCCCGGCCGCGGAGCAGCCCGCCGACCGGGGCCGGGTCGGCCGCGGCCGCCCGGGCCGGGTGGTCGCTCCGGGCGCCGCCACCCCCTGATCCGCCACCCCTGATCCGCCGGGTCGTCCGGTCCGGGCCGTTCGGTCCGGTCCGGCGCCGGTCCGGGACGGGGTGGCCGAGGGCGACGTCGAGGCGGGCGGTCGGGGTGACGTCCCCGACCGCCCGCCTCGACGCAGGTCAGCCGATCCGCCGGAGCAGCTCCACGCTCCGCCGCAGCACCAGCTGCTCCTCGGGGGAGAGCCGCTCGGCGATCGCGGCCGCGATCTCGCCCTCGCGCCGGGCCCGCTGGGCGTGCAGGGCGGCGGTGCCGGCCTCGGTGGCGGCGATCAGCAGCTTCCGGCCGTCGGTGGCGTGGCGCTCCTGGCGGACCAGTCCGGCCTCGGTGAGCAGCGTGATCGTGCGGGCCATCGACTGGTGGCGGACGCGCTGGCGCTCGGCGAGCTCGCTGGTGGTGTGCGGGCCCTCGCGGACGAGCAGGCCGAGGACGCCGGCCTGGTTCTGCGGCAGCTCGTCGCCGACCCGCAGCGCACGGACCAGGTTGCCGAGGGCGGTGCGCAGGTCGGCGGCGAGTTCCAGGGGGTCGACGGCGAGTTCCGGCCGGTCGTCGGGGGAGGCGGGGACGTTCATGGGATCAGCGTACCCGGCAGGTGTACAGCAAAACTGCACAGCATTGCTGTAGGGTTTGCTCCATGAAGCTGACCAAGCTCGGCCACGCCTGTGTCCGCCTGCAGCAGGGCGACACCACCATCGTCATCGACCCCGGGATGTTCACCGAGCCCGAGGCGCTCGCCGGCGCGGACGCCGTCCTGATCACCCACGAGCACTTCGACCACTTCGTCGAGGCGCAGCTGCGCGCCGCCCTGGTGGCCGACCCCGCACTCCGCGTCTGGACCAACGGCTCCGTGGCCGCGCAGCTGGACGGCGTCCGGCAGCGGGTCACCGTGGTCGGCGAGGGCGACGCCTTCGAGGTGGGCGGCCTGCGCGTCACCGTGCACGGCGAGTGGCACGCGGTGATCCACCCGGACATCCCCCGGGTCCACAACATCGGCTTCACGGTCGACGGGCGGCTGTTCCACCCCGGCGACGCGCTGACCGTGCCGCCGCACCCGGTGGACACCCTGCTGGTGCCGACCGGCACGCCCTGGAGCAAGGCCTCCGAGCTGATCGACTACGTGCGGGAGGTCGGGCCCGCGCACGCGATCGGGATCCACGAGGCCGTCCTCAGCGAGGTGGGTCAGCAGCTCTTCGGCCGCCTGCTGGGCGAGGGCGGTCCGGGGACGGGCGCGCCGCTGCGCCGGCTCGCCGCCGGCGAGCAGGTCGACCTCGGCTGAGCCCGTCGGGCGCGGCCCGTCCCGGACCGCCGTCCGCCACCGGGCGGGCGCTGACCGGGCGGGCCGCTGCCGGTAGCCTGGCGCCATGCTGAAGATCGGACTGACCGGCGGGATCGGCGCGGGCAAGAGCGAGGTGTCCCGCCTGCTGGCGTCGTACGGGGCCGTGGTGGTGGACGCCGACCTGATCGCCCGTGAGGTGGTCGCCCCGGGCACCGAGGGGCTGGCCGCCGTGCTGGCCGAGTTCGGCCCCGGGGTGCTCCGGGCGGACGGCGAACTGGACCGGCCCGCTCTCGGGGCGCTGGTCTTCGCCGACCCCGAGCGGCTGCGGGCGCTCAACGCCATCGTCCACCCGCTGGTCCGGGCCCGCTCCGCCGCCCTGGAGGAGGCCGCCGCCCCGGACGCCGTGGTGGTGCACGACGTCCCCCTGCTCGCCGAGAACGGCCTCGGACCGCTCTACGACCTGGTCGTGGTGGTGGACGCCGCCGACGAGGTGCGGCTCGACCGGCTGGTCCGGCTGCGCGGCATGGCCCGGGCGGAGGCCGAGGCCAGGATGGCCGCCCAGGCGACCCGGCAGGACCGGCTCGCCATCGCCGACATCGTGATCGACAACGGCGGGTCGCTGGAGACGCTGGCCCCCCGGGTCCGCGAGGTCTGGGAGGACCTGGCGGGCCGCTGATCCCGCCCGCTGATCCCGCCCGCTGATTCCGGGCCCCGCCCGGTGCACCGGACGGAGCCGGTCCGCGGAGCCGGCGCGGGCGGGGTCGCGTCGTTCAGCGCGGCTGGATCAGGTCCCAGCGGTTGCCGTAGAGGTCCTCGAAGACGGCCACCGAGCCGTACGCCTCGTGCCGGGGCTCCTCCAGGAAGGTGACTCCGGCGGCGGTCATCCGGCGGTGGTCCGCCTCGAAGTCGTCCGAATGGAGGAAGAGGCCGACCCGGCCGCCGGTCTGGTCGCCGATCCGGGCCACCTGCTCGGGCTTGGCGGGCCGGGCCAGCAGCAGCCCGGTCTCCCGCGAGCCGCGGGGGGCGACCACCACCCAGCGGTTGCCGTCCGGGCGCGGGGTGTCCTCGCGCAGCTCGAATCCGACGGCGTCCACGTAGAAGGCGATCGCCTCGTCGTAGTCGCGTACCAGCAGGGTGGTCAGTCCGATGTGGGCCATCAGCCGATCCTGCCACAGCTCCGCCCGGGTGATCACGACCGGCCGTCCCGACGCCCCGCCCACCCCCCGACCCGCCGCGCCGGCGGCCGTCAGGGCTTGCGGCCGACCCCCGCCCAGATCGCGACCTCGGCGTCGGTCGGCGCCGGGTCCCGGTCCGGGCGCCAGAGCGGGGCGGTGACCAGCCCGGGCTCGGCCAGCTCCAGGCCGTCGAAGAACCCCAGCACCTCCTGGCGGGTCCGCATGGTCAGCTGGGCGCTCGCCGCGCGGTAGATCGCGGGGCCCTTGGCGGCGGCCTCCGGGGCGGTGAAGTCGCCGGTGGCGTGCGAGAGCGCCAGGTGGCTCCCGGGCGGCAGGGCGTCGACCAGTCGGCGGACGATCGCGTGCGGGTCGTCCTCGTCGTCGACGAAGTGCAGGACGGCGAAGAGCAGCAGGCCCACCGGCCGGCCGGCGTCCAGCAGCCGGCGCACCTCGGGGGTGGCGAGCACGGCGTCCGGGTCGCGCAGGTCGGCCTGGACCACGGTGGCGCTGCCCTGGCTGGCGGCGGCGAGCAGCGCCCGGCCGTGCACCAGCACGATCGGGTCGTTGTCCAGGTAGGCGACCCGCGCGTCCGGGTGGACCTCCTGGGCGATCTGGTGGGTGTTGCCGGCGGTCGGGATGCCGGTGCCGACGTCCACGAAGTCCCGCACGCCCTGTTCGGCGAGGTGCCGGACGGCCCGCCCCAGGAAGGCCCGGTTGGCGAGCGCGCTGATCCGCACCAGCGGGCTGAGGGCCAGCACCTTCTCGGCGGCCTCCCGGTCCGCGGGGAAGTTGTCCTTGCCGCCGAGGTAGTAGTCGTACATCCGGGCGGGGTGGGGTATCTCCGGCCGCAGGTCGGCGGGCGCGCGATGCACCTCGTCCTCCTCGGCGCAGGCCGGCCCCACGGTGTCCTGATGGTCGGTCACGAAGTTCTCCCCGTCGGTGATCCACTCCTGTTCCGGGCAGCATAGGCAGGTGGCGCGCCGGGGCGCGGGCGTTTCACCGAGTGCGCCCGTCATCGAGCGAGCCGTGCGCCGCGGGCCCGCCGCCACCGGCCCGGCCGCCCGCGGCGCGCGGTCGTCAGGCGTCCGCCGGGCGGGGCTCCGGTCCGCCGCCGCCGGGGTCGCGGGTGAGCAGGTAGCGGGCGCCGGGGCCGGCCGCACCGGCGCGGTCGCCGGCGTTGTAGAGGGCGCAGCGGGAGATGGAGAGGCAGCCGCAGCCGATGCAGCCGGTGAGCTTGGCCTTCAGGCGTTCGAGTTCGGCGATCTGCTGGTCGATCCGGGTCTGCCAGGAGCGGGCGACGCCGCTCCAGTCGGTGGCGCTGGGCGCCCGGTCCTCGGGGAGTCGGTCGAGTGCGGTGCGGGCCTCCTCCAGGGAGAGCCCGACCCGCTGGGCGGCGCGGACGAAGGCGACCCGGCGCAGGGTGGCCCGGGGGTAGCGGCGCTGGCCCCCGGCGGTGCGCTCGGCGTGGATCAGCCCGAGCTTCTCGTAGTAGCGCAGCGCGGAGGTGGCGAGACCGCTGCGCTCCGCCAGTTGGCCGATGGTCAGGAGGTCGTGGCGGTTCGGTCCCATGCCCGCCACTCTAGCGCTTGACTTGAAGTCGACTTCAAGTTGCACGATCCTCTCATGACCGCGACAGAGACCCTCCCCCCGCAGCACCGCCGCCCGGCGCAGCCCGCGCGCCGCAGTGCGTACGGCTTCCAGGACCTGCCCGCCCTGATGGCGCGGATGACCGGCGCCGAGAAGCACGGCCCGGCCGCCACGTCCACGCTGGACGTGCTCTGGGTGCTCTACGACCGGGTGCTGAACGTTGCCCCGGCCACCTTCGGACGGCAGGACCGGGACCGCTTCCTGCTCTCCAAGGGGCACGGCCCGATGGCCTACTACGCGGTGCTGGCCGCGAAGGGCTTCATCCCGCCGGCCGCGCTGTCCGGCTTCGGTGCGTACGACTCCCCGCTCGGCCACCACCCGGACCGGCTGCTGGTGCCCGGGGTGGAGATCAGCTCGGGCTCGCTCGGGCACGGCCTGCCGCTCGCCGTGGGCACCGCGCTCGGGCTGCGCGCCCAGGGGCTGAGCGACCCGGCGGTCTGGGTGCTGCTCGGGGACGCCGAGTTCGACGAGGGGTCCAACCACGAGGCGGTGGCCTTCGCCGGAGCGTCCGGCCTGGACCGGCTGAACGTCGTGGTGATCGACAACTCCTCGGCCACGCACGGCTGGCGCGGCGGTGTCGCGGCCCGCTTCGCCACCGAGGGCTGGTCCACGGCCACCGTCGACGGCCGTGACCACGAGGCGCTGTACGCGGCCTTCACCGCTCCGCACCCGGGCCGCCCGCACGCGGTCGTGGCCCGGGTCGAGCCGAAGAGCTCCTGACCGGCTGCCGGTGAGCCCCCGAAGCCCCGCCCCGCCCCTCCGCTCAGCCCCGCCCGCTCGACCCCGCCCCTCCACCTCCTCGTAAAGGGACCTCCGATGGACCTCGTGACGGACACCATGCGCGACCGCTTCCTCGACGTGACCACCCGCCTGCTCGACGAGGACCCGCGGCTGGCGCTGGTGCTCGCCGACATCAGCGCCGCCGGCTTCGCGCCGGCCGCCGAGCGCCACCCGGACCGGGTGGTCAACGTCGGCATCCGGGAGCAGCTGCTGATCGGCGCGGCCGGCGGGCTGGCGCTCACCGGGATGCGCCCGATCGCGCACACCTTCGCCAGCTTCCTCATCGAACGCCCCTTCGAGCAGGTGAAGTTGGACCTGGTGCACCAGGGCGTCGGGGCGGTGCTGGTCAGTGCGTCCGGCTCCTACGACTGGCCGGCCGGCGGGCGCACCCACATGTCCCCGGGGGACGTCGCGCTGCTGGACACCCTGCCGGACTGGACGGTGCACGTGCCCGGTCACCCGGACGAGGCGGAGACCCTGCTGCGGCACGCCGTGGCGGACGGCGACCGCAACGTCTACGTCCGGCTCTCCACCCACCGCAACGCGCTCGCCCGGCCGATCGAGCCGGGCCGGTTCCTGACCGTCCGTGAGGGCCGGGGCGGGGTGGTGCTGGCGGTCGGGCCGATGCTGGACGCGGTGCTGGAGGCCACCGAGGGCCTGGACGTCACCGTGCTGTACGCCGCCAGCGTGCGGCCGTTCGACGCGGCGGGCCTGCGGGCGGCCGTCGGCGGGACCGGCGGCGTGGTGATCGTCGAGCCGTACCTGGCCGGCACCTCGGACCGGGAGGCGCACGAGGCGCTGAGCCAAGTCCAGCACCGCGTACTGGGGTTGGGCGTGCCCCGCGCGGAGCACCGGCACTACGGCTCGGTCGAGGAGCACCTGACCGCCTACGGGCTGGACGCCCGCTCACTGCGCGAGCGGATCGCCCTGTTCTTCTGGTGAGCCGGCTCCTCCGGCAGGTCCGGTCCCGCAGTGGGCCCGTTCCCGCGGTCACGTCCGCCCCGGCGGCGACGGCGCGGCGGCCGGGCCGCCGGCTCAGCCCGTCCGCACCACCGCGGTGGAGTCGGGGGCCAGCAGCAGCGAGTCCCCGTCCGCCTCACACCCGCCGAACACCGCGAGCGAGCCGGCGTAGGGCGCGCCCAGCGGCACCGAACGCGGGCCCTCCGTACCGAGGTTGACCGCCACCCGGAACGGCCCCCGGTGCACCACCAGCCACCGCGCCTCCTCGTCGAAGACCACCCGCACGGCCTCCAGGTCGGGGTCGCAGAGCTCCGGGTGGGTGCGCCGCAGGCGCAGCAACAGGCGGTACCAGTCCAGGATCTCGGCGTGCGGGGGCTGCGCCGGCTCGCTCCAGTCGAGGGTCGAGGCGAGGACCGTCCCGGCGGCCTGCGGGTCGGGCACCTCCTCCGCGAGCCAGCCGTGCTCGGCGAACTCCCGGCGCCGGCCGCGGCGGACGGCTTCGGCCAGCTCCGGGTCGGTGTGGTCGGTGAAGTACTGCCAGGGGGTGCCGGCGGCCCACTCCTCGCCCATGAACAGCATCGGGGTGAACGGCGAGGTCAGGACGAGCGCGGCTCCGGCGGCCAGCCGGCCGGGGGTGAGGCCGGCGGAGAGCCGGTCGCCGAGGGCCCGGTTCCCGATCTGGTCGTGGGTCTGCAGGTAGCCGAGCAGCCGGTGTCCGTAGGGCGGGGGGAACGGCCGACCGTGGTGCCGGCCGCGGAACGAGGACCAGCTGCCGTCGTGGAACCAGCCGCGGGTGAGCACCTTGGCCAGGGCGGCCAGCGGTTCGGTGGCGAAGTCGGCGTAGTAGCCCTGCGATTCACCGGTCAGCGTGGTGTGCAGGGCGTGGTGGAAGTCGTCGCTCCACTGCGCGGCGAGGCCCTGGCCGCCGGCCCGGCGGGGGTCGGTGGTCCGCGGGTCGTTGCGGTCGGACTCCGCGACCAGGAACAGCTGCCGGTTGCTGGTCACCGCCAACCGGTCGACCTCGGCGGCGAGTTGCTCCAGGAAGTGCAGGGCGCGATCGTCCACCAGGGCGTGCACGGCGTCTAGGCGCAGCCCGTCGATCCGGTAGTCGCGCAGCCAGGCGAGCGCGCTGCCGATCAGGTAGGCGCGCACCTCGTCCGAGCCGGGTGCGTCGAGGTTGACGGCCGAGCCCCAGGGCGTGTGGTGGCGGTCGGTGAAGTACGGCCCGAAGGCGGGCAGGTGGTTGCCCGACGGGCCGAGGTGGTTGTGCACCACGTCCAGCACCACTCCGAGGCCCTTGCGGTGGGCGGTGTCGACAAAGCGCTTCAGCCCCTCGGGGCCGCCGTACGGCTCGTGCACCGCCCAGAGCGAGACCCCGTCGTAGCCCCAGCCGTGCCGGCCGGGGAAGGGGCAGACCGGCATCAGCTCGACGAAGTCGACGCCGAGGTCCACCAGGTGGTCCAGCCGCTCGGCGGCGGCGTCGAAGGTACCGGTCGGAGTGAAGGTGCCGACGTGCAGCTCGTACAGCACCGAGCCGGCCAGCGGGCGGCCGTGCCAGGGGGTGTCGGACCAGCGGAAGGCGCCGTGGTCGACGGTCCGGCTCGGCCCGTCCGGGCCGTGCGGCTGGCGCCGGGAGCGCGGGTCGGGCAGCGCCGGGCCGCCGTCCAGCCGGAAGGCGTACTCCCCGGCGGGAGCCGGGCCGCGCCACCAGCCGGGCCGGGCCGGGGCGGGGGCGAGCCGGAACCTGCTGCCCTCCACCTCGACCTCGACCCGCTCGGCCTGCGGGGCCCAGACCTCGTACTCGCTCACGCGTGCTCCTGGGGGCGGGTCAGCAGGGCGGTGGGGTAGTGGTCGAGCAGCTCGGCCAGCGGGACGGGCCCCGGGTCGAACTCGCGCCCGGTCAGCCGGTCCGTCCACGGGCCGGCCCCGGCGGGCAGGTCGAGGGTGCTGTCCAGCCAGCCGCCGGACTGCTCCAGCCCGTACGGGAGCCGGGTCACCGCGGTGATCACCCCGGCGCCGCGCCGGAAGGCGAGCAGGTGGCCGGCGGCCGGCCCGTGCGCGCCGAGCGGACGGTAGGCGCCGAGCGGGCGCTCGCGGCGCAGGTGCAGGGCGGTGGTGGTCAGGTGCAGCTTCTCCCGGGCGAGGTCCCCGCCCGGCCCGTCCGGCCCGGTGAGGCGCCCGCTGGGCGAGTCGGTCAGCCGGACGGCGAGCGCGCCGAGGTCGACCGGCGCGCGGTTGTCCGGGTCGACCAGGGTGTACAGCGGCTCCTCGCTGCCCTGGTACAGGTCCGGCACGCCGGGGACGGTCAGGTGCAGCAGGGCCCCGCCGAGGGTGTTGGCCCGGGCGTACGGGGCGATCGCCCGCACCAGGCCCTCGATCCGCGGGAGCAGCCCCGGATTGGCGTAGACGCCGCGCGCGTAGTCGGCGAGGGCCTGTTCGAACGCGGGGTCGGGCGCCGTCCACGAGGTCTGCTGCTTGGCCTCGCGGGCCGCCTTCAGCAGTGCGGCGACCAGCCGCTCGGGGGAGAGCGGCCAGGCGGCCACCATCGTCTGCCAGAGCAGCCACGCGCAGTTGCGGTCGGGGCAGGGGCCCGCCGCGGTGGTCCAGGCGGCGGCCTCGTCGGCCCAGAACTGCGGCTGCTCGGCCAGCACGGCCAGCCGGGCCCGGGCGTCGGCGCTGCGCTTGGTGTCGTGGGTGGAGAGCGCCGTCATGGTGTGCGGCCAGTGCCGCTCGACGTGCTCGCACCAGGCGTGGAACTCGGCGGGTGCGACACCGGGACGCGACGGCTCGCCGCCGACCTCGTTCAGCGCGGTCAGCGCGTTGAAGCGGTAGAAGGCGGTGTCCTCGACGCCCTTGGCGGCGACCGCCGAGGCGGTCTGCGCGAACCGGACGCAGAACTCGTCCTTCGCCGGGCTGCTGCCCAGCCGGCCCAGGGTCAGCGCGCCGACCAGCTCCAGCGTCCCGGCGGCCGGCCCCCCGGCCGGTACCCGCTGCTGCTCCAGCGCGGCCCGCAGGTGCTCGGCGGCGATCTCGGGGGCCGGCTCGCCGGGACGCACGTACGGGCGGTAGACGGGGTAGGCGGTCAGTATCCGGTGCAGCGCCTCGCGCAGCTCCCAGGGCGCGTGGTCGGCCAGTTCGGGCTCGGCGGCGCAGATCCGCTCGGCGAGCCGGACCAGCCGGTCCACCTCGGCGGCCAGCTCCCCGCGCTCCGCGGTGAGCTGGGCCCGGCCGCGCTGCCCGGCGACCGCCGCCGGGTGCGGGTCCGCGCAGGGCTGCCCGGCGCCCGCGCCCGGGGTGTCCGAGCCGTCCAGGAACCGCTGGTAGGCGACGGTCAGCCGGCCCGCCCCGGCGTGGTCGGTCAGCACGCCGTCGATCCGGCGCAGGGCGTCGTAGCCGGTGGTGCCGGCGCAGGGCCAGTCGGTCGGCAGCTCCTCGTCGCCGGTCAGGATCTTCTCGACCACGGTGTACGCGCCGCCGGTGGCGTCGGCCAGGCGCCGCAGGTAGCCGCGCGGATCGGCGAGCCCGTCCGGGTGGTCGATCCGGAACCCGTCCAGCACGCCCTCGGCGTGCAGGCGCAGCAGCGTGCCGTGGGTGGCCTCGAAGACCTCGGGCACCTCCACCCGCAGCGCGATCAGGTCGTTCACGGTGAAGAACCGGCGGTAGTTCAGCTCGGTCCTGGCCAGGCGCCACCACGCCAGCCGGTACCACTGGCGTTCCAGCAGCTCCGGCAGGGCTAGCCGCTCGGTACCGGGCCGCAGCGGGAACACGTGGTCGTGGTAGCGCAGCACCTCCCCGTCGACGGTGAGCTCGCCGAGCACGGCGCCGAGCCGGTCGCCGAGCAGCGGGAGCAGCAGCCGGCCGCGCTCGGGCGCGTCCACCGGGCCCGGCTGCGCGGCCCAGTCGATGTCGAACCAGCGCGCGTAGGGGGAGTCAGGACCGTCCCGCAGGACGTGCCAGAGCGGCTGGTTGAGCTGCTCCGGGACGGGGACGGCCATGTGGTTGGGCACGAGGTCGGCGATCAGCCGCAGGCCGTGCCGGCCGGCCTCGGCGGCCAGCTCGCGCAGGGCGCCCTCGCCCCCGAGCTGCTCGCTGACCCGGCCGTGGTCGACGGTGTCGTAGCCGTGGGTGGAGCCGGCGGTCGCCTCCAGCAGCGGCGACAGGTGCAGGTGCGAGACGCCGAGCGCGGCCAGGTACGGGACGGCGGCCGCGGCGTCGCGCAGGGTGAAGGCGGGCTGCAACTGGAGCCGGTAGCTGGCGGTGGGAGGCCGGACGGCCCCGGCCGGGCCGTCACCGGCCGGGCGTGGCTGTGCGGGCTCGGCGGGTGAGGTCATGAGTCCATACCTACCCGCCGTGGCGGGTGCCTATGGCCCGCAGTCGGGCGAACGGGTGAACGGGCCGCCGGCGCTGCCGGTCGTGGTACCGGCCGTGGTGCCGACCGGGCGGGGCCGGGCGGCCGCGCGCCCGGCCCGTACCGCTCAGGCCCGCCGCTGGAGCACCATCAGCGAGCGGTCGGTGAGCCAGAGGGCGTCCCCGGCCTTCACCCGGGCCCCGGTGCCGGGGGCGGGCAGCACCGGCTGGGCGGTGTCCACCACCACGTGCCACTCCTTGCCGTGCCCGGCCGGGACGGTGAACTCCAGCGGCTCGAAGTGGGCGTTGAACATCAGCAGGAAGGAGTCGTCGGTGATCTTCCCGCCGCGCCGGTCGGGCTCGGAGATCGCGTCGCCGTTCAGGAACACCGTGAGTGACTTGGCGTAGCTGGCGCCCCAGTCCCGCTTGGTCATCTCCTCGCCGGCCGGGGTGAACCAGGCGATGTCGGTGAGGTCGTCGTGGGTGCCGGAGACCGGGCGGCCGTGGAAGAAGCGCCGGCGCCGGAAGACCGGGTGGTCGCGGCGCAGCCAGATCATGCCCTGGGTGAACTCCAGCAGCCGGGCGTCCGACCCGGCTCCCGCCGGCTCGGCCGCCGTGCCCTCCGCGCCCGGTGCGTCGTCGGTGCCGTCCGGGCCGGCCTTCGGCTCCGCGGGCCAGTGCACCCAGGAGAGCTCGTTGTCCTGGCAGTAGGCGTTGTTGTTGCCGTGCTGGGTGCGGCCCAGCTCGTCGCCGTGGGAGAGCATCGGCACACCCTGGGAGAGCATCAGGGTGGCGATGTAGTTGCGCTGCTGGCGCGCTCTCAGCTCCTCGACCGCGGGGTCCTCGCTCGGGCCCTCGGCGCCGCAGTTCCAGGAGCGGTTGAAGGACTCGCCGTCCCGGTTGTCCTCGCCGTTGGCCTCGTTGTGCTTCTCGTTGTAGGAGACCAGGTCGCGCAGGGTGAAGCCGTCGTGGCAGGTGACGAAGTTGATGGAGGCGATCGGGCGGCGGCCGTCGTCCTGGTAGAGGTCGGAGGAGCCGGTCAGCCGGGAGCCGAACTCGGCGAGGGTGGCGTTCTCGCCGCGCCACAGGTCGCGGACGGTGTCGCGGTACATGCCGTTCCACTCCGTCCACAGCGGCGGGAAGTTGCCCACCTGGTAGCCGCCCTCGCCGAGGTCCCACGGCTCGGCGATCAGCTTGGCCTGCGAGACCACCGGGTCCTGCTGGACCAGGTCGAAGAAGGAGGAGAGCCGGTCGACCTCGTGGAACTGCCGGGCGAGGGTGGCCGCGAGGTCGAAGCGGAACCCGTCGACGTGCATCTCGGTGACCCAGTAGCGCAGCGAGTCCATGATCATCTGAAGCACGTGCGGACTGCGCATCAACAGGCTGTTGCCGGTGCCGGTGGTGTCCTCGTAGAAGCGCTGGTCCTGCGCCAGGCGGTAGTACGAGACGTTGTCCAGGCCGCGCAGCGAGAGCGTCGGGCCCAGGTGGTTGCCCTCGGCGGTGTGGTTGTAGACGACGTCCAGGATCACCTCGATGCCGGCCGCGTGCAGCGCCTTCACCATCGACTTGAACTCCTGCACCTGCTGGCCGCGGTCCCCGCCCGAGGAGTAGGAGGAGTGCGGGGCGAAGAAGCCGATGGTGTTGTAGCCCCAGTAGTTCGCCAGGCCGAGGTCGCGCAGCCGGTGGTCGCGGACGAACTGGTGCACCGGCATCAGCTCGATCGCCGTCACCCCCAGCTTCGCCAGGTGCTCGATCGCCGCCGGGTGGGCCAGGCCCGCGTAGGTGCCCCGGATCTCCTCGGGGATGCCCGGGTGGAGCTGTGTCAGCCCCTTCACGTGGGCCTCGTAGAGCACCGTGCGGTGGTAGTCGGTGCGCGGCGGCCGGTCGGTGCCCCAGTCGAAGTACGGGTTGATCACCACGGAGTGCATGGTGTGCGGCGCCGAGTCCAGGTCGTTGCGGCGTTCGGGCGCGCCGAAGTGGTACCCGTAGACCGCCTCGTCCCAGTCGATGTTCCCGCTCATCGCCTTGGCGTACGGGTCGAGCAGCAGCTTGGCGCTGTTGTGCCGCTGCCCCAGCCCCGGGTTGTACGGCCCGTGCACCCGGAACCCGTAGCGCTGGCCCGGCTGGACGCCCGGGATGTAGGCGTGCCGGACGAAGGCGTCCGTCTCGCGCAGCTCCACGGCCGTCTCCGAGCCGTCCTCGCCGAACAGGCAGAGCTCGATCCGGTCGGCGCTCTCGGAGAACACCGCGAAGTTGGTGCCGGCCCCGTCGAAGGTGGCGCCCAGGGGGTACGGCTGACCTGGCCAGACCTGCATAAGTCCTCAACTTCTGTATGAATGACGGGAACTGACGATCTCTTCGGCCTCGGCCCAGCTCTTTCCGGCTTCTGCCCGGCCGGGCGGCCGGGCATGTGCGGCTGTCGCGTACCGTGACGCACGGCACAGTCGCCATCCTCCCCGACGCTCCCTCCGACCTGTGCTCCATTCGCCACTTGTTCGCCCGAACGGGTGTCCGTGGGGCTGCTGGGACGAGAGGGACGACCGGCCCGTTTCGCGCCACGGTCGGCCATCCGGCTGCGGACGCCGTCCGGCGGGCAGTACCCTTGATCGTCCGGCGGGTCCCGGAACTCCCGGGCCGCACCGGCGCCGTGCGGGGCGGGCACCGCCACCCCGTGGTCGAGGGCCTCCGGCCCACGGCCCGTCAGTGAACGACCCGTCACTCCCGGCGGCCGAGAGGTGAGGTAGCGCATGGTGTTCCCCGCCGGCGGCAGGGGCGGCGGCACCGACCGGGGCCCCGGGCGCAGCGAGGCGCCGACCGTCGTGATGCGCCCCTCGCTGGCCTCCCGCGCCGCCGTTCCGGCCCAGGGCGGCCCGGTCGAGGTACCCGCCCTGGCCTGGTCCGCCGGCGAATGGGACGACGCCTACCAGCGGGTGCGGCTCGCCGGGCGCGCGTACGTCTGGCTCAACCTGGTCGAACAGCGGCTGCGGGCCCTGGTGGACGAGGTGCTGCGACCGGTCTACGCCCCGGCGCACGGCGAGGACTGGGTGACCGCCGCGGCCGGCCCGGCCGGCGAGGAGTGGGCCCACCGGGCCGGCGCCGTGCGCGAGGTCAGCCGCCGCAAGGGCTACCTGCTCGACCCGGCCGACGACGACCCGCTGGTCTTCCTCACCCTGCCCCAGCTGCGCGAGCTCATGGTCCAGCACTGGCCCTGCTTCGAGCCCTTCCTCGCCGACCGGCGGGAGATCGAGCTCGCACTGGACGAGCTGGAGGTGGCCCGGCACGTCGTCTCGCGCAACCGCACCCTCTCGCAGACCGTCCTGGCGCAGACCGAGCGGGCCGCCGCCAGGCTGCTCGCCGTGCTCGACGGCGGCAGCGGCGGCGTGCCCGCCGACGTGGTCGAGGCCCTGGTGGCCGGCCGGTACGCGGACGTCGTCGCGGTGCACGCCGACCGGGTCCGGCTCCAGCGGGACCTGCCGGTGGAGGACCTGCTGGACGGCGCCCGGCGGCTCGACGCGCTCGGCATCGGCCTGGGGATGCTCTGCCAGAACTACACCGGCCGGCGGCTGGTGCGGCTCGCCTCCGACGGCTGCCGGGTCCGCCTGCTGTTCCTCAACCCGGCCAGCAGCGCGGTGCGCCGGCGCGAACGCGAGCTGGGGCTCGGCCGCGGCGAGCTGGCCCGCTCGATCGAGATGAACATCATGCACGTCCGGCGGGTCCGGGCCCGGCTGCGCGACCCCGGCGGCTTCGAGATCCGGGTGTTCGACGAGACCCCGCGCTTCACCGCCTACCTGGTCGAGGGCCCGCGCCCGTCCGGCCAGGCCGGTGGCCGGCGCCAGTCGACCGACCTCGGCGTCGTCCAGCCCTACCTGCGCAAGGCGCGCGGCATGGAGTCGCCGGCGCTGGTGCTGCGCGGCGGGGCGGGCCAGCAGCCGGGCGCCACCGAGCCGGGCCTGCTGGAGGTCTACCGCGAGGAGTTCGAGGGCGTCTGGGGGGACTCCCGGCCGGTCTCCTGACCCCGAGCCGGGCGCCCGGGGCCGTCCGGGGCCGTCCACCGCTCGACGCCGCGATCCGGTGCCACGGCCCCGGGCAGCGGCACCGGGGCGTGGACCGCTGCCGGGCCTCGACGTCGGGCCTCGACGTCGGGCTTCGACGTCCGGCCTCGAACGCACCGTCGGTTCCCGCCGGTTCCCGTCGGCCCCGGAGCGTTCCACCCCGGCCAGTCGTACGGATAGGCCGGACGGATGGCAACCGACCGGTATTCGGCCGATGGGCGGTCAGCCGGTACGTCCTGCACCGCGCGCCGGGCGGCGCCCCTTGCTAGCGTTTCCATGATCGAACAGCTCGGTGGCCGTCCCCGCCCCGAACCTGCGATCCGCCTGCCTGCCTCCCTGCCTCCCCGCCTGCCCGCCTCCCCGCTTGCCTGCCTGCCCGACCGCCTCGTTCTGCTCCGCCCGCCGGCTGCCGCACCTGCCCCGGCCGCCGTGCCGCCGCCCGCCGCGCCGTCCCGTACGCCCGCTCGCGGGTCGATCCGTGCGCCGTCCTCGCGCGGGTGCGCCGGGCGTGCGCGCGTCGCCGGGCCGTCCGCACGCATCCCCGCCTCGCCCCAGACCGGAAGGCCACCATGACCAGCCAGCACGCCGCCAGTGGTTCCCGCCCCGTCCCGTCCGCCGCCGGCGGGTGCCCGGCCGGTCCCGCGCCCTCGCGGCGCGGCTTCGTCAGAACGGCCCTCGGGGCCGGTACGGCCGGCGCGCTCGCGCTGGGCGCGGGGCCCGCCGCCGCCCGGGCGGGCGCCGCGCAGCGGTCGGACGCCGGCTTCGTCCCCTTCCACGGAGTGCACCAGGCCGGCATCACCACCCCCGCCCCGGCCTACGCCTCCTTCGTGTCCTACCAGGTCACCGCCACCGACCGGCCCGCACTGGAGGCCCTGTTCCGTACCCTGACCGCCCGGATCCGCTTCCTCGCCTCCGGCGGCACCCCGCCGGACTTCGGCCCCGCGGCCCCGCCGTCCGACAGCGGGATCCTCGGCCCGGTGCTGCCCACCGACGACCTCACCGTCACGGTGGGTGTCGGCGCCTCGCTCTTCGACGACCGGTACGGCCTGGGCCCCGCCCGGCCGCTGCGGCTCACCCCGATGCGGGCCTTCCCCAACGACGACCTGCACCCCGGCGAGCTGCACGGGGACCTCTCGCTCCAGGTCTGCGCCGAGAGCCGCGACACCGTCCTGCACACCCTGCGCGACCTGGCCCGGCACACCCGGGGGGCGATGCGGGCGCGCTGGCAGGTCGACGGGTTCCAGAACCGGCCCAGGCCCAGCGGCGCCCAGCGCAACCTGCTCGGCTTCAAGGACGGCATCGTCAACCCCGACACCACCTCGGCCCGCCTGATGGACCGGCTGGTCTGGGTCGTCGACGGCGGCGGCGAACCGGGCTGGGCCACCGGCGGCAGCTACCAGGTGATCCGGGTGATCCGCACGCTGGCCGACGCCTGGGACGGCCTGCTGCTCGGCGAGCAGGAGCGGATCATCGGCCGGAACAAGGCCACCGGCGCGCCGCTCGGGTACGGCTCCGAGACCGACGCCCCCAACTACGGCAAGGACCCGGAGGGGGCCGGCATCGCGCTCGACGCCCACATCCGGCTGGCCAACCCGCGCGACCAGCGCAGCGCCGACAGCCGCATCCTGCGACGCGGGTTCAACTACGACCGGGGGATCGACGCGGCGGGCGACCCCGACCTGGGGCTGGCCTTCTGCTGCTACCAGCAGGACCTGGTCCGGCAGTTCGAGGCGGTCCAGACCCGGCTGGCCGACGAGCCGCTGGCCCGGTTCCTGCGGCCGACCGGTGGCGGCTACTTCTTCGCCCTGCCGGGCGTCCGGGACGCCTCCGACTGGCTCGCCCGGAGCCTGTTCGCCGCCGTCTGACCGGCGCCGTCCCGGCGCCGTTTCGCCGTCGGCGTCCGTGCCGTCCGAGGGTCGCCCGGCCCGCCGTCCGAGGGTCGTCCGGCCCGGGCTCCGGCCGCTCTCCCCGGGCCGGCCGGGCCGGGCTCCGTACCTGTTCCGGGGCCTGTGCCGGGGCCTGCTCCCGTGACCTGCGCCGGCCAGGCTCCGGCAGGTCCGGGACGGCTCCGGCACCGGCCCGGGGCGCGCGCCGACCAGGCCCGGGAGGGGCCCGGGAGCGGTCCGGGTGGGGGCCGACCGGCCGGGTTGTCGGTGGCCCGGGCGATGATAGGGGACGTCAGAGCGGCCGGACGGAAGGACACACCCCTATGAGCTGGTGGCATGAGCCACTGGTCGGTTTCGATCTGGAGACCACGGGCACCGACCCGGCCGAGTCCCGGATCGTCACGGCCGCCCTCGTGGACACGGTCGGCAGCCGCCGGGAGAGCGCCACCAGTTGGCTGCTCGACCCCGGTGTCCCGATCCCCGCCGACGCCGAGGCCATCCACCGCATCGGCGACGACCTGGCCCGCAGCAAGGGGCGCCCGGCCAAGGAGGGCGTCGAGGAGATAGCCGCCGCCCTGTGCGAGCGGATCCGGGCCGGGCGGCCGGTGGTCGCCTTCAACGCCCCCTTCGACCTCTCCCTCCTCGACGCCGAGCTGCGCCGGTACGGCCTGCCCGACCTGGCCGAGCGGCTCGGCGGCCCGGTCACCCCGGTGCTGGACGCCCTGGTGATCGACCGCGCGGTCGACAAGTACCGCAAGGGCTCGCGCACCCTCCAGCGGGTCTGCGAGGTCTACGGCGTGGAGCTGACCGACGCCCACGAGGCCGGCAGCGACGCGCTGGCCGCCGTCCTCGTCGCGGTGGCCCTCGGGGAGCGCTACCCGGCGCAGGTGGGGGACGTCGCGCTGGCCGAGCTGCACCACCGTCAGGTGGGCTGGTACCGGGAGTGGGCCGAGGGGCTGCAGGCCTGGCTGCGCAAGGGCAAGGACCCGGAGGCCGTGATCGACCCGCGCTGGCCGCTGCGCTGAGACCTCCGGGGCTCCTGACCTGCCCCGGTCCGGTACCGCCGCCGGGGCCAGGCGTCCTGCCCCGGCCGTCGGCGCGGGTGGTCGGCGGGCGGCCGGCGGGTCAGACGGCCGGAAAGTCGAAGGCGTACCCCTGGGCCGTCAGCCAGGGCAGCAGCTGGCGCAGCGCCGCGACGGTCTGGGTGCGGTCGCCGCCGCCGTCGTGCATCAGCACCACGCCGCCCGGGCGCAGCGCGCGCTGGACGCTCGCCACGATGGCCGGTGCCCCCGGCCTGGTCCAGTCCCGGGTGTCCACCGTCCAGGTGAGCGGGCGCATCCCGTAGGAGGCCGCGACCTGCTGGTTGGCGGCGGTGAAGCCGCCGCCCGGCGCGCGGAACCAGGGGACTTCGGTGCCCGCCCCGCCGGCCCGGACGATCATGTCCTTGGCGGTCGCGATCTCCTGGACCTGCCGGTCGTGGGAGAGCGCGGCGAACGGCTGCGGGTGGTGCACGCTGTGGTCGCAGAGGCGGTGCCCGGCCGCGAGGATGCGCTTCACCACCGCCGGGTTCGCGGCGGCCTGCGGTCCGATCTGGCAGAACGTCGCCTTCGCGCCGTACTGCGCCAGCACGTCGAGCACCTGCCCGGTGGCGGGGCCGGGGCCGTCGTCGAAGGTGAGCGCGACGGTACGGCCGCCGTGCGCGGTGGTGGCGACGAGCGCGGCGGAGACGCCCGTGCCGGCGGGCGGCTGCACCGGCGCCGCGGTGGCCGGCGGCGGAGCCGGGGTGGCGGTGGGCGCGGGTTTCGGCACGGCGGGTACGGACGGGCCGTTCGACGGGCCGGGCGAGGTGGGCGGTGCGGAGCCGGGGGCGGCCGGACCGGAGCCGCTCGCGGTGGGGGAGGCCGACGCCCGGGAGGGGGCCGGTGCGGTGGGCGTAGCGGGAGCAGCCGTCGGGCTCGGCGCCGTCGGCCAGGACGGGCCCGGTGTCACCTCGGCCCGGAGCGCGCCCTGTGCGGTGCCGCAGCCGGTGACCACGGCGGCGACGAGCAGGGCGGCGCAGGCCGCCCGGAGGGCGCGCCGCAGGGCGAGGTCAGAGCGGGCCTGGTTCGGGCGGGTCCGGTCAGCGTGGGCGCGGTCCGACCGGGCCTGGTCGGAGCGAGTTCGGTTCGGGCCGTGCGGGCCGGACCGGGTGACGGTGTGTTCCGAGGACATGGCAGCGCCTCCTGACGTCCCACCGGTCGCCCGACCGGGATGACTGTCGGACAAGACGCCCGGTCCGCCGTCCCGGTTCCCCCGATCGAGGGCCCGGTCCGGCCTCCGCCCCACCGAGCCGTCGGACCGTCAGAACGGGTACCAGCGAACGGTGGTGGCCGCGTCCCGCAGGGAGTCGACCCGGCGCCGGAACTCGGCGGCGGCGGCCGGGTTGCCCGGCACCTGCTGTGCGACCCAGGAGGCGCTGGCCGTCTCACGGGCCCCGCGCAGGACGGCGAAGCCCGGCCAGTCCCGGACGTCCCAGCCGTACCCGTCGGTGAAGGCCTCGTAGTCCTCGGCGGACACCCCGTAGCGGTCGTGGCTCAGCGCCAGTACCACCAGGTCGTGCTCGCGCAGATCCGCCGACACGGTCTCCAGGTCCAGCAGCACCGGACCGTCCGGGCCGACATGGACGTTGCGCGGCAGCGCGTCCCCGTGGATGACGCCCGGAGCGAGGTGCGGCGTCAGGTCCGCCGTCGCGGCGGCGAACGACGCCTCGCGGTCCCGCAGGAAGGCCACGTCCGCCGGATCGACCTGCCCCTCGGCCGAGGCCAGCCAGCGACCGACCGGCGCCAGCAGATCCCGCCGCCCCAGCGCGAACGGCGGCGCCTCCAGGGCGTGCAGGGCGCGCAGCAGCGGCGCCAGGTCGGCCGGGCGCGCCGGGCGCACGGCCGGTGCGAGGCGGTGCCAGAAGGTGACGGGGTGTCCGTCGGCCAACTGCGGCCCGGGCACCGCACCCTCGTACGGACGCACCACCGGGATCCCCTGTCCGGCCAGCCAGTGCGCCACCTCGGACTCCCGCCGCGCCCGCTCCGACAGTTCCGGTCCGCGCCCCACCTTCGCCACCACGGCCGGGTCGCCGAGGTCGAACACCGCGTTCTCGCTCAGCGCCAGCAGCCGCGCGCCGACCGGCTCCGGCAGTCCGGCCGCCGAGCAGGCCCGGGCGAGCAGCGCCCGCGCGCGGCCCTCGTCGAAGGGGGTCATGGGCTGCTCCGATCTGCGGTGGAGTCCCTCATCATGACCCATGGCCAGGGCCGGGCCGTGCGCACACCCCCCTGGCAGGTGTGTCAGTGGCATCCGCTTGACTGACCGCATGACCGTCTACGACGTGGCCCGCCGGCTGCCCTCCCTGCCCGAGCTGCGCGACCACTGCCGTGCGCTCGCCACCCTCGACGCCATCCTGTCCCCGGACTGGGAGAGCAGGTACCACTCCTTCGACAGCACCTGGGCCGAGGCGGAGGAGATGGCCTCGATGCGCAACGGCCAGGGCGACGACTACTCCGTCGTCCTCACGGCCGCCGGCGCGTACGTCCGGGGCTTCGCCCACGAGGCCGAGCTGAGCCCGTACGCGCTCGGCCGGGGCGGCGCCCCCTGGCCCGGACTGCTCGACGACGTGCCCCCGGTGTTCCGCCCCCAGGTCGAGGAGCCCGCGTTCTCGGACGAGGACGGCATCCCGGCCGTCACCGTCTGCCTGTGGCGGGAGAACACGGACGACCACTGGCGGCACGGCACCATCGAGTTCCCGGCCGGCACCTCGGACCCCGACGGCGCGGAGGGCCTGTTCGAGCTGCTGGCCGACCGCTCGCCCGAGGCCTACCAGCGCTGGGCCGAGGAGTACTACGAGGTCTCCGTGGACCTCGCGGCCGTCCGGCACGTGTACGCGCTGCGCCCGCTCACCGCCGACGTCGTCGCCGCCCTGAACGACGAGCTGGACCTGGCCGACCTGGCCGAGGACCTCACCGAGATCGGCTACCCGCAGGCGGACTGACCGGGTGCCTGCCCGGGCGCCGCTCGTACCCCGCGGTCCGCGGTTCGACCGGGAATCCGCCGGACCGACGGCTACCGGCCGGTACCGTGGCGGGCGTGACGAACAAGGACGAGGTGCGCGAGCGACCCAAGCCGGGGAACCTCGACGTCAGCTGGCACGCCGGCTGGCCGTCGGCCAAGCACGACCCGGCGCCGGAGATCCAGGTGCACGCCTACGACGAGCACACGGTGATCCTGCGGCAGAACAAGTCGGTGCACTACGAGGCGCCGTTCATGTTCCTGCTGTTCGGCGCCGAGCGGGCGCTGCTGCTGGACACCGGCGCGACCGCGGAGGCGCAGTGGTTCCCGCTGCGCCGGACGGTGGACGGCCTGGTCGCGGACTGGCTGGAGCGGCACCCGCAGGCGCTCGGGCGCGGGCGGTACGACCTGCTGGTCGCGCACACCCACGGGCACGGCGACCACGTCGCGGGGGACGCCCAGTTCGCGGGGCGACCGGGGACGACGGTGGTCGGCCGGAGCCTGGCGGAGGTCGTCGAGGCGTTCGGACTAAAGGAGTGGCCGGAGGGGCTCGGTGAGCTGGACCTCGGCGGCCGGGTGCTCGACCTGATCCCGGGGCCGGGGCACCAGCAGGCGGCGCTGGTGTTCCACGACCGGAACACCGGGCTGCTGTTCACCGGGGACTCGTTCTACCCCGGGCTGCTCCACGTCCAGGACGCGGCGGCCTTCTCGGCGACCGTCGACCGGCTGCTGGCCTTCTGCGAGGCCAACCCGGTCACCCACGTCCTGGGCTGCCACGTCGAGCGGTCGACCGTCCCCGGTGAGGAGTACCCGCGCGGGACGACGTACCAGCCGGACGAGCCGCCGCTGCAGCTGACGGTCGGCCTGCTGCGGACCCTGCGGGAGGTCCTGGACGCGGCGCAGGGCCGGCCCGGGACGTACCCGAGTGACGAGTTCACCGTGCTGATCGCCGACTGAGCGAGCCGACTGGGCGAGCCGGCACGGCGATGCCGGGCCCCGCGGATCGCGGGGCCCGGCCCGGTGCCGAGCAGGGTCAGACGCCGACCCGGCGGTGGCGCGCACCGTCCGGCTCCGACCGCGTCCCGGCGGCGGAGGCCGCGGAGGCCGTCGAGGCAGCGGCGGCGAGCGGGGCGTGCTCGGTGTGCTCGGTGTGCGAGAAGTCGGGGAGCCAGCCGAGCCAGCGCGGCAGGTACCAGTTGCGCTCGCCGAGCAGGCTCATCACGGCGGGCAGCAGCACCCCGCGGATGACGGTCGCGTCGATCAGCACGGCGACCGCGAGGCCGACGCCCATCTGCTTCATGGACTGCATGGACAGCGTCCCGAAGACCCCGAACACCGCGACCATGATGACCGCCGCGCTGGTGACGACCCCGGCGGTGGAGCGGATCCCGTGCGCGATCGCCGCCTGGGTGGACAGGCCGCGGTCGTGGCCCTCCTTGATCCGGGAGACCACGAAGACGTGGTAGTCCATCGAGAGCCCGAAGAGGATCACGAAGAGGAACAGCGGCACCCAGCTGTCGATCGCGCCGACCCCGGCGGTGTCGAGCAGCGAGGCGCCGACGCCGTGCTGGAAGACCAGCGTCAGCACGCCGTACGCGGCGCCGACCGAGAGCAGGTTGAGCGCCACCGCGGTGATCGCGACGGCCAGCGAGCGGAACGAGGTGAGCATCAGCAGGAAGGCGAAGGCCACCACGAACCCGAACACCGGCAGCATGCTGCCGGTCATCTGCTCGTTGAAGTCGTGCGAGCCGGCGGTGGAGCCGGTGACCGGCGCCTCGGTGCCGGGCACCTTGAGCAGGGTGGCCGGGATGATGTCCTCCCGCAGCGCCCGCAGGGCCGCGGTGCTGGTGCTGTCGTTCCCGGAGCCCATCAGCGGGATGTCGACGGTGGCGACGTTCTGCCCGGCGTGCACCGTGACGTCGATCGGGCCGTGCATCCGGCGGTCGGCCAGTACCCGGGTCTTGAGGTCGTCGATGGCGGCGGTCATCGCGGGGGAGTCGATGTCGGCGGCCCGGACCACGACGGTCGCGGGGGAGGGGCTGCCGGGGAAGGCGGCCTGGATCCGCTCGGAGGTGGCGACCAGGGCGTTGCCCGCCGGCAGTTGCTGCCGGAAGGTCAGGTTGGCGGTGTGCATGGTGGTCAGCGGGGCGGCGATCGCGAGCAGCAGGCCGCCGGCCAGCACGGTGGCCGCCAGCGGGCGGCGCAGCACCGGGGTCAGGACGGCGTTCCAGAACCGGCCGCCGGTCGCGGCGGCCCCGGGGCGGCGCAGGCGGTGCAGCAGCGGCACCCGGCCCTTGTCGACCCGGTCGCCGAGCATCGAGAGCAGGGCGGGCAGCACGGTGAGCGAGCCGAGCACGGCGGTGACCACCACCACGATGGTGGCGTACGACATGGCCTGGAAGGTGGCGATGCCGGTCAGGAACATCCCGGCCATCGCGACGACCACGGTGACGCCGGAGACCAGCACGGCCCGGCCGCTGGTGGCGGCGGCGATCCGCAGGGCGGTCTCGGCGTCGTGGCCGGCGGCGCGCTCCTCGCGTTCGCGGCGCAGGTAGAAGAGGCAGTAGTCGACGCCGACGGCGAGGCCGACCAGCAGCATCACCGAGCTGGCGTCGTTGCTGGTGTGCAGCAGGCCGCTGCTCAGCGCGACCAGGCCGCCGGCGGCGACGAAGGCGGTCAGCGCGAGGACCACCGGCAGGACGGCGGCGACCAGGGCGCCGAAGGCGATCAGCAGGATGCCGAGGGCGAGCGGTACGGCCGTCCACTCGGCGCGCTGGAAGTCGTCGGCGAACTGGTCGTCGAACCACTTGCCGGAGCTGGCCTCGCCGAGCTCCTCGACGGTCAGGTCGCGGTGCTGCGCCTGCACCTTCGCCACCGCGTCCAGGACGGCGGGGATGTTCTCGACGGCCTTCTCACGGTCGCCGGTGACGGTGAACTGGAGCAGCGCGGAGTGCCGGTCGGCGGAGAAGGCCTGGGTGTCGTACGGGGAGCGCAGGTCCGCGGTCCGGCCGGTGCCGGTGACGGCGGTCCGGACCTGGTCGACGACGTCGCGGAAGGCCGGGTCGTCGGCGGTCAGGGTCGGACTCTGGATCAGCACGCTCTCGGAGGCCGGTGCCTTGATCCCGGCCTCGTCGAGGATCCTGGCGGCGCGGGCGACCTGACCGGGCATCGACTCGGACTCGGTGACCTGGTCGCTGCCGTGCACCCCGCCGAGGTAGGCGGTGAGGACGACGAAGAGCAGCCAGCCGAAGACGGCGGTCTTGCGGTGGCGGGCGCTCCAGGCGCCCATGGCCGCGGCGAGTCCCGGGCGGGGCGGTCGCGGCGAGCGGGAGCGGGCAGGGCCTGGTGTCACGGTGTGGTTCCCCCCGGGGAGTGCGGCGGTGCGGGGCCGCCGGATCGTGCTGCGGATGGCGTTGTCGGATGCGCGGTGGAGTCGTGTTGCCGGTGTGGTTCGGCGTCGCAACTGAATCTAGAAAACCGGGAGTTCGACCGGTATCCGGCTGACGGGGGAGTCGACCCGGGGGTCCGCCTGGGGGGTGGGGTGGGGTTTTCCCTACCCGTGACCCTGATGCCCTCGGGGGGCGCGGGGCGGGAATCTCCACCCTGAGGGGGAGGGCTCTCCACCCCGAGCACGAGGTCAAGGTGGTGGCGGCCGGGGGAGGATGGTCCGGGGCGACGGGGTCTGCGCCCCTGAGAGCGGTTCGACGGGGGTTGACTGCCGGGCGGCAGGCAAGTGCTCGTAGGATGATGCCCTCAATCACTTACCTGCCGACCGGCTAAGGAACTCCCCCCAGGGCTTCCGTCGCCGGTCCTCAGCCGTCGCCCGGCGTCCCGTCCCCCAGGGCTGCGGTGAACCATGCCCAGGAGGCATTGCGAGCATGTTCCACCGAATCGGACAATTCGTGGTTCGTCGTGCGTGGTGGGTGATCGCGACGTGGCTCGTCGCGGCCATCGCGATCGCCATCACGGCGCCGACCATCAGCGCCCAGACGGACGAGGCGGCGTTCCTCCCCAAGCACTACGAGTCCATCCAGGCCTCGGAGGTGCAGGAGAAGGCCTTCCCCGCCAGCTTCACCCCCGGCGCGCTGCTGCTCTTCGAGCGCGGTGACGGCGGCAAGCTCGACGCCGCCGACAAGGCCGGCATCGACAAGGTGGTCAAGGGCCTCTCCGACGCCGGCATCAAGTCGGTCGAGCAGGTGCTGCCGGTCGGCGAGAAGTCGTTCTCCGAGGACGGCAAGTACGCGCTGACCATGGTCTCGATCGACAAGACCAAGCAGCAGAGCCCCGAGTACCTGGAAGCGGCCAAGAAGCTGCGCGAGAAGGGCGCCGAGCTGGCCTCCGGCACCTCGCTGAAGTACCAGGTCGGCGGCCAGGCCGCGAGCGCCCTGGACCAGGAGGAGGCCTCCGGGGCGGCGGACGCGATCATCGCCCTCGGCACCGTCGTCCTGGTGATGCTGATCGTCGGCATCATCTTCCGCAGCCTGCTGGCCGGCCTGCTGCCGGTGCTGCTCTCCCTCGGTGTCGCCATGCCGGCGGCCACCGGCCTGATCGCGGACGCCACCAAGCTGTTCGACCTGAAGAGCTCGCCGATCACCTCGGCGATCCTGATCGTCGTGGTGCTCGGTGTCGGCACCGACTACTTCCTGTTCCTGGCCTTCCGCTACCGCGAGCGGCTGCGGGCCGGCGACGAGCGCAAGGAGGCGGTGGTCAACGCCGTCGGCCGGGTCGGCGAGGCGATCGCCTCGGCGGCCGGCGCGGTCGCGGTGGCCTTCGCGGTGCTGGTGCTCTCCAGCCTCGGCATGTTCAAGGCGCTCGGCCCGGCGCTGGCGATCGCGGTGGTCGTCACGGCCCTCGTCTCGCTCACCCTGGCCCCGGCCGTGCTCTCCGTCATCCCGTCCCGCGGGGTGTTCTGGCCGGGCAAGAAGTGGATGAACGAGCCCTCGAACGCCCGGTTCGCGGCGCTCGGGCGGATGACCGGCAAGCGTCCCGGCCTGGTGGCGCTGGTCTCCGGCGGCGTGCTGGCCGTGCTGGCCCTCGGCGGCATCGGCTACAACGGCACCTTCGACCTCGCCGCCAGCTCCATGCCGAAGGACAAGGAGTCGCTGGTCGTCCAGGACAAGCTGATGACCGCCTTCTCGGCGGGCGCCGCCGACCCCAGTCACGTCTTCCTCACCAGCACCAGGGACGGCGCCAAGCTCGACCCCGCCGCGCTGAGCGGCTTCGCCGCCAAGCTCGGCGAGGTCAAGGGCGTGGCGCAGGTCCCGGCGGAGCCGGAGCTGAGCAAGGACGGCGGCACGGCGGACTTCACCGTCCTGCTCAAGGACGCCCCGGCCAGCAACCAGGCGATCGACGCCGTCGCCCGGGTGCGCGACGTGGCCCACAGCGCGGCGCCGGCCGACACCAAGGCCTACGTCGGCGGCATCAGCGCGGTGTACAAGGACATCAACACCGCGATGGTGCACGACTACACGCTGGTCTTCCCGGTCGCCGGGCTGCTGATCATGATCATCCTGGGGCTGCAGTTGCGCAGCCTGGTCGCCCCCTGGTACCTGATGGCCTCGGTGGGCCTCGGCTTCGCCGCCACCCTGGGGGCCACCACGCTGATCTTCCAGAACGTCAAGGGCGAGGCCGGCCTGATGTTCATGCTGCCGATCTTCATCTACTTGTTTGTGGTGGCGCTCGGCACCGACTACAACATCCTGATCATCGCCCGGCTGCGGGAGGAGGTCCGGGCGGGCCGCACCCCGCGCGAGGCGGCCCGTGAGGCCATCCGGCACGGCGGTCCGACGGTCGCGTCGGCCGGCTTCATCCTGGCGGCCTCGTTCGCGACCTTCATGCTCGCGGGCAACGTGCTCCTCATGGAGATCGGCTTCTCGCTGGCCTTCGGCATCGTGCTGGCGGCCTTCGTGATGGCGATGTTCTTCACCCCGGCGCTGACCGCGCTGCTGGGCCACGCGGCCTGGTGGCCCGGCCACGGCGACTCGGCCGGCCACGACGAGGGGGTCGCGGTCGCCGAGGCGCACGGCGCCCCGGAGCCGGCCGGACGGCACTGACACCCGCCCCCGACCGCGCCCGGCCGACCGCGCTCGACCGGTCGGACGCGGGCGGGGAGTCCCAGGTCACAGGGCACGCGGCGACCGCTTCGGCGGGCGCCGCGTGCCCTGCTGTCGGGGGCCGCAAACGTGACGTGTCCGGCAAAAATCACTCGATCATTCCGGTGGCGGCCGTGCTACAGTCGACGCAGTTGCAGTTTTGGTTCCCATGAACGTATGTGTGCGCCTGCTGGTACCAACCAACAGGCGCATTTGTTTTGTCCGGTGTTTCAGTCTCCGGATGGGGATCGCGGCTACTTTGGGGCCCACGAGGTGTGGGTCCTGATGCCCCAGTATGAGGAGACGGTTATGGCTACCGGCACCGTGAAGTGGTTCAACAGCGAAAAGGGCTTCGGCTTCATCGAGCAGGACGGTGGCGGCGCTGACGTGTTCGCCCACTACTCGAACATCCAGGCGAACGGTTTCCGTGAGCTGGTCGAGGGCCAGAAGGTCGAGTTCGACGTCACCCAGGGCCAGAAGGGCCCGCAGGCCGAGAACATCCGCGTCATCTGAGTCCAGCCTCCGAGCTGACTCAACGTCGCGAAGCGAGGGCCCGTACCGCACGGTGCGGGCCCTCGTGCATGCCGCCGAACGGCCGGGGCGGCAGTGGTTCATTCCTCTCCTGACGGCCGACCTTCCCCAGCTCCCCGCTGGGGGCCCTACCCCCAGCCTCCGCGGGGGGTACCCCCAAGGTCCGCCACCACGGCACAGCCGTGGCCGTCGGCCGCATCAGGACGGAAAATCACTCCATGACCGATCAGTCACGCCCGCAGCGCAACCGCAGCACCGGCGGCCGCACCCAGGGCGCCGCAGCGGGCCAGGCCGGCCGCGGCCGCCCCCGCACCGGTGGCAACGCCAGCAGCAGCGGCGGCTTCAGCGACGCCCAGCGCCGCAGCGGCACCAGCGGCGGCGGCCTGCGCAGCGCCGGCGGTGCCGGTGGCGCCGGCGGCCGCGGTCGCGGCCGGGGCGCCGCGCCCCGCGAGCGCGCCGTCGAGGCGCCCGCCGACTTCGCCATCCCCGAGGGCACCCCGGCCCGCCCGCCGGCGGCGACCTTCGCCGAGCTGGAGATGCCCAAGGGCCTGCTCTCCGCGCTGACCCGCGAGGGCGTCACCGAGCCCTTCCCGATCCAGTCCGCCACGCTGCCCGACGCGATCGCCGGCCGTGACGTGCTGGGCCGCGGCCGCACCGGCTCCGGCAAGACCCTCGCCTTCGGCCTCTCGATCCTCGCCCGGACCGCCGGCAAGCGCGCCGACGCGCGCCGCCCGCTGGCCCTGGTGCTGGTGCCGACCCGCGAGCTCGCCCAGCAGGTCACCGACGCCCTCACCCCGTACGCGACGGCCGTGAACCTGCGGATCGCCACCGTGGTCGGCGGCATGTCGATCACCCGGCAGGCCAACGCGCTGCGCCGCGGCGCCGAGGTGCTGGTCGCGACCCCCGGCCGGCTCGACGACCTGATCAACCGGCAGGACGTCCGGCTCGACGAGGTCGCCGTCACCGTCCTCGACGAGGCCGACCAGATGGCCGACATGGGCTTCCTGCCGCAGGTCACCAAGCTGCTGGAGCAGGTCGCCGAGGGCGGGCAGCGGATGCTGTTCTCCGCCACCCTCGACCGCAACGTGGACCGCCTGGTCCGCCGCTTCCTGACCGACCCGGTGACGCACTCCGTCGACCCGTCGGCCGGCGCGGTGACCACCATGGACCACCACGTGCTGCAGATCGACACGGCCGACAAGGCCTCGGCCACCGCGCACATCGCCTCCCGCGAGGGCCGGGTGATCATGTTCGTGCACACCAAGCACGGCGCCGACCGCCTCGCCAAGCAGCTGCTGGCCACCGGCGTGAAGGCGGCCGCCCTGCACGGCGGCAAGTCCCAGCCGCAGCGCAACCGGACGCTGGACCAGTTCCGCGAGGGCCACGTCTCCGCGCTGATCGCCACCAACGTCGCCGCCCGCGGCATCCACATCGACGGCCTCGACCTGGTCGTCAACGTGGACCCGCCGATCGACCACAAGGACTACCTGCACCGCGGCGGCCGCACCGCCCGCGCCGGCGAGTCCGGCACCGTCGTCACCCTGGTGCTGCCCGAGCAGCGCCGCGAGGTCACCCGGCTGATGACCACCGCCGGGATCCGCCCCACCACCACCAAGGTCCGCCCCGGCGACGCCGAGCTGGCCCGGATCACCGGTGCCCGGACGCCCTCCGGCGTCGCGGTCACGCTGGCCGTGCCGATCAGCCAGGCCCCGGCGGCGAGCACCACCAGCGCCCCGCGCCGCCGCACCTCCGGCCCGCGCTCCTCGCTGCCCACCGACGTCGACATCAACGGCAACGCCCGCCGTCGCCGCCCCAAGCAGCGGATGGGCACCACCGGCGGCGGCGCCACCCACACCGCGGCCGGCTTCTCCGGCAAGGCGAGCAGCGGCTCCAAGCCCGGCTCCGGCTCCAAGAGCGGCGGCAACTACGGCACCGGCCGCCAGCGCCGCCAGGCCAACTGACGCACCCCGCCGGCCCGTCCGGCGGGTACACGAAAGCGGGCACCGCCTCCGGGCGGTGCCCGCTTTCGTCGTTGCGTCCCGCCGCCGGGGCGCGGCGGGGATCAGCCCTCCGCGTGCCCGTACGCCGGCTCCCGGCCCCACTCCGGCTCCTGATCCGACGCCCGCTCCGGCGCCAGTCGGCGCAGCCGCTCCGCGGTCTCGTCGTCCCGCGGCGCGAGCACCACCAGCTCCAACTGCGGCTCGGCCTGCGCCCGCAGGATCAACTGGTCGATCCGCAGCAGGCCCAGCGCCTCGTGCCGCAGCTCCTTCTCGGTGCCCGAACGCTCCTGCACCTGGTGCTCGTCCAGCCAGCGGTCCGCCTCGGGGAAGTTCGCCCGCAGCCGCGCGATCAGCGCCGCCATCCGCCGCGCCCCGGGCGAGCCGTCGCCGCCCCGCTCGCCGTAGGCGGCCCGCAGCTGCGCCAGGGCCCGACGGGCATGACGCTCCCAGTCCACCGTCCGCGCCCGGTGCGCGTGGTTGGCGAAGATCACCCAGCCGAGGTTGCGCTCCCGCGCCGGCCACCGGGAGAACTCGAACAGCGCGTCCGCCTGCGGGTTCCAGCCCCGGACGTCCCAGTCGGCGTCGATCAGGAAGGCGGGGGACGGCGACTGCGCGTGCAGCAGGCGCAGCAGCGCGGCGGGCACCCGCTCAGGCACCGAGCCCTCGGTCGGCAGCGGGTGGCTGCCCGCGAGCCGGAACAGGTACTCCGTCTCCGCCTGGTCCAGCCGCAGCGTGCGGGCCAGGCTCGCCAGCACCTCGGGGGAGGGGTTGATCGCCCGCCCCTGCTCGAGCCAGGTGTACCAGGTCACCCCGACGCCCGCGAGCACCGCGAGCTCCTCCCGCCGCAGGCCGGGGGTGCGGCGGCGCAGCCCGGGCGCCATCCCCACGTCCTCGGGCGTCAGCCGGGCCCGCCGGCTGCGCAGGAAGTTGGACAGCGCCGTCCGCCGCGGTGTGCCGCCCGCCCCCGCCGTGCTCGCCGCCGTTCCGGTCGTCGTCATGATCCGCCCCCGCCGTCGCGTCCCTGGTAGCCGTACTACCAGTATCGCCACGCACTGCCGCGTCCCCGCGCCCCGCACGAGGCTTGACCCGTCAGCACGTTGAAGATCCCTTACCCGAGGAGCATCCGATGAGGCGTCAGCTTCGCCGCGCCCTGGTGGCCGCCGCGGCCACCACCCTGCTCACCGTCGTCGCGGTCCCGGCCGCCGGCGCCGCGACCACCGCCCCGGCCGCGGGGGCGCAGCACGCCCCCGCCCGCTATCCGGCCGTGGTCGACGGCCACGCGCCCAGCCTGCACCCCGAGGGCGTGACCTGGGACGCGGCCCACCAGCGGTTCCTGGTGGGCTCCCTCCGCCACGGTACGGTCTCGGTCGTCCGGCCCGACGGCAGCGTCCGCACCCTGGTCGACGATCCGTCGGCGCTCGTCTCGGTGATCGGCCTGCACGCGGACCCCGCGCGCGGTCGCGTCCTGCTGGCCAACGGGGACAACGGCGTGGGCCTGCGCAGCTCGGCGGCCACCACGGGCCTGCTGGCCGGGATCGGCGCGTACGACCTGGAGACCGGCCGCCGGATCTTCTACACCGACCTCGCCGCGGTGGCGGGCGACGGCGGTCCGCACTTCGCCAACGACATCGCCTTCGGCCCGGACGGCACCGCGTACGTCACGGACTCGCGCGCGCCGATCGTCTACCGGGTGGGGGTGGACGGCCGGGCCTCCGTGCTGCTGCGGGACGAGCGGCTCGCCGCCGCACCGGGCGGCTACGGGCTGAACGGGATCGTGTACCAGGACGGCGCGCTGCTGCTCGGCAAGTACGACGACGGCACGCTCTGGCGGGTCGCCCTGCGGCACCCGTCCGAGGTCCGGCCGGTGCCGGTCGGCGGGGCGGGCGGGGCCCTGGTCGGGCTCGACGGGCTGGCCGCCGGCCGCGGCGGCGCCGTGCTGGGGATCACCAACGCGCTGGGTGCACCGGGCCGGGACGCGCAGGTGGAGCTGCGCTCCTCCGACGGCTGGCGCACCGCCCGGCTGGCCGCCGTCCACCCCTCCGCGGACCCGGCGCCGACCGCCGTGACGGCGGGCCCCGGCGGTCACCACTACCAGCTCGCCGGCCGGATGGACCTGCTGTTCGCGGGCACCACGTCCGACACCTTCGTGCTGCGCCGGGTCTGAGACCGGGTGATCTGAGACCCCGCCGCACCGGTTCGCCCGCTCGTCCGGCCGGCCGACGGCTGCTGGCCGTACCGCCGCCCGGGTGACCGGCGTCGGTACGGCCCGCCGGCGCGCCCGGGCGGGCCGGCCGGATGGCAGGCTGGCCGGGTGCTGTGGGTTCCGGCGGAGCGGAGTGAGCTGTGCAGAGCGTCTGGGCCGTCGCGTTCGCCCTGCTCGCCGCGGCCAGCAACGCGACGGCCACCGTGCTCCAGCGCAAGGCGGCCGCCACGGTGCCGCTGTCGGCCGGGTTCCGGCTGCGGCTGATCGTCGAGCTGCTGCACCGGCCGGTGTGGCTGGCCGGGTTCGGGGCGATCGTGCTGGCGGCCTGCTTCCAGGCGCTGGCGCTGTCCGAGGGCGCGCTCTCACTGGTGCAGCCGCTGTTCGTGCTGGAACTGCCGATGGCCATGCTGATCGCCGGCGTCGTCCTCGGGCGGCGGCTGACCCGGGGGAGCTGGCTGGCGGTGCTGGCCGTGGTCGCCGGTCTGGGGGTGGCCCTGGCGGCGGCCGACCCGCAGGGCGGGATCACGCAGCCGCCGGACGGGCGCTGGGCGGTGGCGGTCGGCTGCTGCACCGGGGCGGTGGCGTTGCTGGTCCTGGTCGCGCGGCGGCACCCGCCGGGCCGGCTGCGGGCGGGCGCCCTGGCGGCGGGGGCGGCGATCGGGAACGCGCTGACGGCGGCGCTGATGAAGGCGGCCACCCATGCCTGGCAGAGCGACGGGGTCGCGGGGTTCTTCGAGGCCTGGCAGACCTACGGCTTCGCGCTGGCGGGCGCCGGTGCGGTGTTCCTGCTGGAGAACGCGATGCAGTCCGGTCCGCTGGTGGCCTCGCAGCCGGCCCTGACCCTCACGGACGCGCTGGTGAGCCTGGTGCTCGGGGTCGCGCTGTACGAGGAGACGGTCCGGACGGGCTGGTGGCTGGTGCCGGAGATCGCGGGTGCGCTGGCGATCCTGGCGGGCGCGGTGGTGCTGGCGCGCACTCCGCTCGCGCAGCTGCTGGCGGAGTCCGGGAGCGGGGACGCGGTGGCGGGCGAGGTCACGGGCTGACCGCCGTACGGCGGCCGCTCGGCACCGGGCACTCAGGGGCCGGGCACACGGGCGCCGGGCACTCAGGGGCCGGTCAATCAGGCGCTGAGGACCGCTGCCTGCTGCCGGGCGCCCACCGTGACGGCCGTCCGGGCCTCGTCGTAGCGGCGCAGGATCAGCTCGGCGACCTCCGGGGCGGCGCCCAGCACGGTCGCGGTGAGGTCGGCCCGGGCCCGCGCGGCGGCGTCCGCGATCCGGTCGGGCAGCAGCCCGGGGGCGAGCAGGTAGGGGGCGACGGCGATCCGGCGGGCGCCGCCCGCGCGCAGGGCGTCGGCCGCGTCGGGCACCCGGGGGCCGGCGGCGGACGCGTAGGCGACCTCCACACCGGCCCAGCCGCGGCCGCGGTGCCAGTCGGCGGCCAGGGCCCTGGTGGCGGCGTCGGCCGCCGGGTCGGAGGAGCCGGCCGCGGCGAGCACCACGCCCGTCCGGGCCCGGACGGCGGCCGAGCCGACGTCCAGCCCGGCCTCGGCCAGCCGGCGCTCCAGCGCGGCGAGCAGCAGCGGCGACGGGCCGAGGACTCCGGCCAGCGGGAGGTCCGAGCCCGCCTCCCGCAGGGCGGCCGGGATGTCGCTCTTGGCGTGGAAGGCCCGGCCCAGCAGCAGCGGCACGGCGACCGCCGGTGCGCCGGCCAGCCGGCCGGTGACCTGCGGGATCCGGGGAGCGCAGTGGTCCAGGTACGCGGTGGCGACGTCCAGTGCGGGCCGCAGCCCGCGGATCCGCCCGACCAGGGCGTCCACGGTGGCGGCGTGCCGCGGGTCCCGGCTGCCGTGGGCGATCAGCAGCAGGGCAGGGCTGCCCGCCGGCGGAGCAGCGGGCAGCCGAGTGAGGAACATGACCTTCGACCTTACCGGGCGGCGGCGAGCAGGCCGCGGTTGCGCAGCACCCGGCGCTCGATCGGGGCGAACACCAACAGCTCGATGGCGATGCCGACGAACAGGATGAGGATGATGCCGAGCAGCACGCCGGACATCTCGGAGAACTCGCGCTGGTTCTCCAGGTAGCGGCCGAGGCCCTGGCCGAGGTCGGGCGAGCTGGCGACGAGCTCGGCGGCCATCAGCGAGCGCCAGGAGAACGCCCAGCCCTGCTTGAGACCGGCCAGGTAGCCGGGCAGCGCGCCGGGGAGCAGCACGTGCCGGGCGTTGGAGAGGCCGCTGGCGCCGAGGGTGCGACCGGCCCGCAGGAACAGCGGCGGCACCTGGTCGATGCCGGCCACCAGGCCGTTGGCGATGGAGGGGACGGCGCCGAGCAGGATGACGGCGTACATCATCTGGTTGTTGATGCCGAGCCAGATGACGGCGGCGGGAACCCAGGCGACCGAGGGCAGCGACTGCAGGCCGGACAGGATCGGGCCGACGGCCGCCCGGACCGGCTTGACCTGGGCGACCAGCAGGCCGATCGGGGTGCCGATGACGACGGCGATGACGAAGCCGGACAGGCCGCGCCAGACGCTGGTCCAGATGATCTCGAAGAGGGTGCCGGCGTTCCACAGGTCCCCGGCGGCGTCCCAGACGTCGGCCGGGCTGGGCAGCTTGTAGGAGCTGGTCAGCTCCAGGCTGTACGCGCCTTGCCAGAGGGCGAGCACCAGGAGCACACCGAGCAGCGGGGGGAGGGCCTTCTGCCGCAGGGTCTGGGCGAAGGACTGGCCCGGGGCGGCGACGGTCTCCAGCGCGTCGAGGCCGGCCTCGACGCTGACGGAGTCCGGCACCGAGTCCTTGACGAGGCCGGGGGCGGTGTCAGTGCTGGCCATGGCGGCGGATCTCCCCACGCAGTTCTTCGGTGATCTCGATGGACAGGTCCGCGACGCCGGCGGACTCGATGCGGCGCGGCTGCGGCAGGTCGATCCGCCACTCACGGGCGACCCGGCCGGGGCGGGAGGAGAGCAGCACCACGCGCTGGGCCAGCCGGACGGCCTCGCGCACGTTGTGGGTGACGAACAGGACGGTGAGCTTCTGCTCGGCCCAGATCCGGGTGATCTCGTCGTGCAGGACGTCCCGGGTGATCGCGTCGAGCGCGGCGAACGGCTCGTCCATGAGCAGGACGGAGCTGCCCTGGGCGAGCGCGCGGGCCATCGCGACGCGCTGGCGCATGCCGCCGGAGAGCTCGTGCACGCGCTTGCCGTAGGAGCCCTTGAGGCGGACGAGCTCCAGCAGCCGCTCGGCCTCGGGGCGGCGCTCGGGGCGGGCCACGCCGTTGAGCCGCAGCGCGAGTTCGATGTTCTTGCCGGCCGTGAGCCAGGGGAAGAGCGCGTGCTCCTGGAACATCAGCGAGGGGCGCCCGCCGGGGACCTCGATGGTGCCCGAGGAGGGCTTGTCGAGGCCGGCGACCAGGTTGAGCAGGGTGGACTTGCCGCAGCCCGAGGCGCCGAGCAGCGTGACGAACTCGCCGGGGGCGACGTCGAGGGTGATGTCGTCCAGCACGTGGGTCGCGGCGCCGGGGCGGCCGAAGGACTTGTGGACGTGCGAGATCCGGACGGCGGGGGAGCCGTCCAGGACCCCGGCGCCGGGGGCGTCTTCCGAGGTGGTCAGTGCCGGGCTCATCCGGGCACCTCCTGCATGAGTGGACTGGCGGACTGGCTGAGTGGGAGCCGGGGTCCGGCCCCGCCCGGCCCTGTGACTGGGCATCGACCGGGTGGGCGGGGTTCCGGACCGCGGAGCTTGTGCGGGTCGCGCTGCGGGTGCCGCGGCCGGCGGTGGGCCGGCCGCGGCATACCGGCTACTTGGTGCCGAGCCCGGCGTCCGCCACGGCGCTCTGACCGGCGGCCTTGAGCACCTTGTTGAGCAGGGTCAGGTCGTAGATCCCGTTCAGGTCGGGCTTCTTGAGCAGGCCCGCGGTCACCGCGTGGTCCGCCTCCGACTGCAGGGTGCCGGCCAGCGGGTCGTCCAGGAAGTCGATGTCCTGCCAGGCCGGGTCGAGGACGGCGGGCTCCAGCGCGTTGCCCGCGGCCTCCTTGATGGCGGCGTTGGCGGAGGCCTTGGCCTTCTCCGGGTTGGCCTTGATGAAGGCGTTGGTGTTCACCGAGCCGCGCAGTACGGCCTCCACCACGTCCGGGTGCTCCTTGAGGAACTTCTGGGACACGATGATGTTGGTGATCACGAACTTGTTGTCCGGCCAGATGGACTTCTCGTTCAGCAGGACCTTCGCGCCGAGCGTGACCAGCTTGGAGGCGGTCGGCTCGGGCACCCAGGCGCCGTCGATCGCACCGGACTTGTAGGCGTCCGGGGTGACCTTGTTGTCGGTGCGGACGACCGACACGTCGCCGGCGCCGGTGTTGGCGTCGACCTTGAAGCCCTTGGTGGAGAGGTAGTTGAGCAGCGCCACGTCCTGGGTGTTGCCCAGCTGCGGGGTGGCTATCTTCTTGCCCTTGAGGTCGTCCAGCGAGGTGACCTTGTCGGGGTTGACGACCAGCTTGACGCCGCCGGAGGCCGAACCGCTGATGATCTTCAGCGACTTGCCGTCCGACTTGGTGAAGCCGTTGATGGCCGGGGAGGGGCCGATCCAGCCGATGTCGATCGAGCCGGCGTTCAGCGCCTCGATCTCCGCCGGGCCGGCGTTGAAGATCTGCGGCTTGATCTGGGTGGTGCCCAGCTCCTTCTGGAAGATGCCTTCCTTCAGGCCGACCAGCGGGGTGCCGTGGGTCAGGTTGGCGAAGTAGCCGATCTTGACCGTGTCGGTGGAGAGCTTCACGTCGCCCGCGGGGGAGGCCGCCGCCGGCGAGCCGGCCGCCTTGTTGTCGGTGCTCTTCGAGCCGTAGCCGCAAGCGGTCAGCAGGGTGACGGCGGTGAGGCCGGCGACGACCGCCACGGCGGACCGTCTGATCCGGCCGGCCGGGGTGCGGGCAGCATTATGGGGGAACTGGTTCGAAGCCATGAGAAGTCGTCCTGTTCATGGACGGGCCGTCAACTGACGTCCCTGGTACGGAGGCTGGGGGTATCGCTCGCGGCATCGTGATGCCGGGCAAGCCGGGCGGTGCCTGCTGTGCCAACTGTGGGATGGCACAGGGCAGCCGGCCCGGTGACAGGGGATCAGTGCCCCTGTCCGCCCACACATCGCGTCAGTCCGCCCTGGCCGCTGCCGAGGACGCCGCTGCCGATGCGGCCGCCTTCCTTGTCCATGCCCGAGAACGCCTCGTGGGGCATCAGACCCAGTCCTCCTCGTCCGTCGCGTCCGGCGCGATCGTGTCGAAGGCCTCGCCCGCCATGCCGGCGGTGAGGGTGGTGCCGTCGGCCGGGTCGATCAGCAGGAAGGACCCGGTCCGGCGGTTGTCGGAGTAGTCGTCGAGCGACAGCGGCTCGGCGGTGCGCAGCACCACGTGGCCGATGTCGTTGACCGACAGGCCCTCGGCGCCGGAGCGCTGTTCGAGGGTGTCGATGTCGATCCGGTAGCCGATCTCCTTGACCAGCGCGCGCACCGTGCGGGTGGTGTGCTTGAGCAGCACCTTGTCCCCGACCCGCAGCGGGCGCTCGTGCAGGTGGCAGACGGTCGCCGCGACGTCCTTGGTGGGCGTCGGGACGTCGCCGGCCGCGATCAGGTCGCCGCGCGAGACGTCGATGTCCTCGGCGAGGCGGACGGTGACCGACTGGGGGGCCCAGGCGATGTCCGTCTCCTTGCCGAGCGCGTCGATGCCGGCCACCGTGGTGACGTGTCCGGACGGCAGCACGGTGACGGTGTCACCGGTGCGCAGCACGCCGGAGGCGAGCTGGCCGGCGTAGCCGCGGTAGTCCGGGAACTCGGCGTTCTGCGGGCGGATCACGTACTGGACGGGGAACCGGGCGGGCTCCTCGCTGGGGTCGCTGCCGACCGGCACGGTCTCCAGGTGCTCCAGCAGGGTCGGGCCGCCGTACCAGTCCATGTGGGCGGACGGCTCGACCACGTTGTCGCCGGCCAGCGCCGAGATCGGCACCGCCACCACGTCCCGGACGCCGAGCGAGGCGGCGTACGCGGTGAACTCCGCGGCGATGGCCGCGAAGACCGGCTCCGCGTACTCGACCAGGTCCATCTTGTTGACCGCGAGCACCACGTGCGGCACCCGCAGCAGCGCGGCCACGGCGGCGTGCCGGCGGGTCTGCTCGACCACGCCGTTGCGGGCGTCGACCAGCACGACGGCGAGCTCCGCGGTGGAGGCGCCGGTCACCATGTTGCGGGTGTACTGCACGTGGCCGGGCGTGTCGGCGAGGATGAAGCGCCGGCGCGGGGTCGCGAAGTAGCGGTACGCGACGTCGATGGTGATGCCCTGCTCGCGCTCGGCGCGCAGGCCGTCGGTGAGCAGCGCGAGGTCCGGGGTCTCCTGGCCGCGGCCGAGCGAGACGCGCTCGACGGCCTCCAGCTGGTCGGCCAGTACGGACTTGGAGTCGTGCAGCAGCCGTCCCACCAGGGTGGACTTGCCGTCGTCGACGGAGCCGGCGGTGGCGAAGCGCAGCAGCGCGGTGGCCGACGCCTCCTCGCCGAACGGGTTCTCGGAGGGGGCCTGGGTGTTGTGCAGGTCGGTCGGCATGGTTAGAAGTACCCCTCGCGCTTACGGTCTTCCATGGCGGCCTCGGACATCTTGTCGTCCGCCCGGGTCGCTCCTCGCTCGGTCAGCCGGCTGGCCGCGATCTCGGCGATCACGTCGCCGATGGTGGCCGCGTCCGAGTCGACCGCGCCGGTGCAGGACATGTCCCCGACCGTGCGGTAGCGCACCAGGCGCCGCTCGACGGTCTCGGTCTCCTTGGGGCCGCCCCACTCGCCGGCGGTGAGCCACATGCCGTTGCGGGCGAAGACCTCGCGCTCGTGGGCGTAGTAGATCTCGGGGAGCTCGATCTTCTCCCGCTCGATGTACTGCCAGACGTCCAGCTCGGTCCAGTTGGAGAGCGGGAAGACGCGCACGTGCTCGCCGACCGCGTGCTTGCCGTTGTAGAGGCTCCAGAGCTCGGGGCGCTGGCGGCGCGGGTCCCAGGCGCCGAACTCGTCGCGCAGGGAGAAGACGCGCTCCTTGGCGCGGGCCTTCTCCTCGTCGCGGCGTCCGCCGCCGAAGACGGCGTCGAACTTGTTGGACTCGATGCCGTCCAGCAGCGGGACGGTCTGCAGCGGGTTGCGCAGGCCGTCCGGGCGCTCGCGCAGCCGGCCGTCGTCGATGAAGTCCTGGACGTGGGCGACGTGCAGCCGCAGGTTGTGCTCGGCCACCGCGCGGTCGCGGTAGGCCAGCACCTCGGGGAAGTTGTGGCCCGTGTCGACGTGCAGCAGGGCGAACGGCACCGCCGCCGGCCAGAAGGCCTTCAGCGCCAGGTGCAGCATGACGATGGAGTCCTTGCCGCCGGAGAAGAGGATCACCGGGCGCTCGAACTCGCCTGCCACCTCGCGGAAGATGTGCACCGACTCCGCTTCGAGGGCGTCCAGGTGCGACAGGGCGAACGGTCCGCCGGGGTTCTCTCCTGCGGTACCGGGCAGGGTGTGGGTCGCGGTCGTCATGCCAGTCCCCTCGTGGTCAGGAAGGTGTGCAGCTCGGCGGCGGACTCGGTGACGGCGCGGCCCTGCGTCTGCAGCCGCAGCTCCGGGTTCTCCGGTGCCTCGTACGGGTCGTCCACTCCGGTGAGGCCGGAGATCTCGCCGGCCGCCTGCTTGGCGTACAGGCCCTTGACGTCCCGCTCCGAGCAGACCTCGACCGGGGTGGCCACGTGGACCTCCAGGAACTCCGTGCCCTGCGCGCCGTGGCGCTCGCGGACGGCGGCGCGCGAGGCGGCGTACGGCGCGATGACCGGGGCCAGCACCTTGACGCCGTTCGCGGCGAGCTTCTCGGCGACGAAGCCGATCCGGGTCACGTTGGTGTGCCGGTCCTCCCGGCTGAACCCGAGGCCCTTGGAGAGGAATTCGCGGATCTCGTCACCGTCCAGGACCTCCACCCTGTGGCCCTCGGAGCGCAGGCGCTCGGCGAGGGCGAAGGCGAGGGTGGTCTTGCCCGCGCTGGGCAGCCCGGTCAGCCACACCGTGGCGCCGCGCTCGCAGGGGGCAGCCGAAGGGGCCGCCTCTGCGGCTCCGTCGACGGCCGACGTGTCTGTGGTCACGGTGGGATCTCCTGGTGGTACGGGTCGGTGGGGCGGGGTCAGAGGTGGATGCCGCACTCGGTCTTGCCCGAGTCGGCCCAGCGGCCGGCGCGGCCCTCCTCGCCCTCGGCGGGCTTGCGGGTGCAGGACAGCGGCGAGCAGCCGACCGAGGTGTAGCCCTCCCACAGCAGCGGGTTGAGCAGGACGCCGTTGGCGGCGACGTAGGCGTCCACGTCCTCCTGGGTCCAGCGGGCGATCGGCGCGATCTTGACCTTGCGGCGCTTCGCGTCCCAGGCCACCACCGGGGTGCCGGCGCGGCTCGGCGACTCGTCGCGGCGCAGTCCGGTGGCCCAGGCGTCGTAGCCGCCGAGGCCGCGGTTCAGCGGCTCGACCTTGCGCAGCGAGCAGCAGAGGTCCGGGTCGCGGTCGTGCAGGTTCGGCCCGTACTCGGCGTCCTGCTCGGCCACGCTCCGCAGCGGCGTCAGGGTGATGACGTTGACCGGCATCACCGCCGCCACCGCGTCCCGGGTGCCGATGGTCTCGGCGAAGTGGTAGCCGGTGTCGAGGAAGACCACGTCCACGCCGGGGAAGACCGAGGAGGCGAGGTGCGCGACGACCGCGTCCTCCATCGAGGAGGTGACGCAGAACCGCTTGCCGAAGGTCTCGGCGGCCCAGCGCAGGACCTCCTGCGCCGGTGCCTCCTCCAGGTCGCGGCCGGCGGCGGTGGCTATCGCCTCGTAATCAACCGTGCTGGTCATCCTGGTTCCCCCCGTTCGCGGGTGTGCTCCGGTGCCCGGTGTTCGACGGCGACAGCAGGCCGAGGAACTTCAGCTGGAACGCCCGGCGGCAGCTCGCGCACTCCCAGGCCCCGTGCCCGCCCTCGGCGGAGGGGCGCAGGTCCTCGTCCCCGCAGTACGGGCAGTGGAAGGGTGCGGCGCGCTCGCTCACGACAGGGCCTCCTCGGACGCCCGGGCGGTCCACTGGGCGAACCGCTCGCCCTCGGTGCGCTCGGCCTGGAAGCGCGTCAGGACCCGCTCCACGTAGTCCGGCAGGCCGTCCTTGGTGACCTTCAGCCCGCGGACCTTGCGGCCGAAGCCGGCCTCCAGGCCCAGCGCGCCGCCCAGGTGCACCTGGTAGCCCTCGACCTGCTCGCCGTTCTCGTCGGTGACGAGCTGGCCCTTGAGGCCGATGTCGGCGACCTGGATGCGGGCGCAGGCGTTCGGGCAGCCGTTGATGTTGATGGTCAGCGGCTCGGCGAACTCCGGCAGGCGCTCCTCCAGCTCGTCGATGAGCGTACGGCCGCGCTCCTTGGTCTCGACGATGGCGAGCTTGCAGTACTCGATGCCGGTGCAGGCCATCGTGCCGCGGCGGAACGGGGAGGGGGTGACCCGCAGGTCCAGTGCCTCCAGGCCGGCCACCAGCGACTCGACGCGGTCCTCGGCGATGTCGAGGACGATCATCTTCTGCTCGGCGGTGGTCCGCAGGCGGTCCGAGCCGTGCGCGGCCGCCAGGTCGGCGATCTGCCCGAGCAGCTTGCCGTCCACCCGGCCGACCCGCGGTGCGAAGCCGACGTAGTAGCGGCCGTCCTGCTGGCGGTGCACGCCGACGTGGTCGCGCCAGGTGCCGCTGGGCTCCTTCGGCGCGGGGCCGTCGACCAGCTTGTACTTGAGGTACTCGTCCTCCAGCACCTGGCGGAACTTGTCCTTGCCCCAGTCGGCGACCAGGAACTTCAGCCGGGCGCGGTTGCGCAGCCGGCGGTAGCCGTAGTCGCGGAAGATGCCGATGACGCCGCCGTAGACGTCCGCGACCTCCTCCAGCGGGACCCAGGCGCCGAGGCGCACGCCGAGCTTGGGGTTGGTGGAGAGGCCGCCGCCGACCCAGAGGTCGAAGCCGGGGCCGTGCTCGGGGTGGACGACGCCGACGAAGGCGATGTCGTTGATCTCGTGCGCGACGTCCAGCAGCGGGGAGCCGGAGACCGCCGACTTGAACTTGCGCGGCAGGTTGGAGAACTCCGGGTTGCCGATGAAGCGGCGCTGGATCTCGTCGATGGCGGGGGTGCCGTCGATGATCTCGTCCTCGGCGATGCCGGCCACCGGGGAGCCGAGGATGACGCGCGGGGTGTCGCCGCAGGCCTCGGTGGTGGAGAGGCCGACGCCCTCCAGCTTCTGCCAGATCGCCGGCATGTCCTCGATGCGGATCCAGTGGTACTGCACGTTCTGCCGGTCGGTCAGGTCGGCGGTGTTGCGGCCGTACAGCTCGGAGACCTCGGCGATGGCCTTCAGCTGGGCGACGGTCAGGCGGCCGCCGTCGATGCGCACCCGGAGCATGAAGTACTCGGCGTCCAGCTCGTGCGGGTCGAGGATCGCGGTCTTGCCGCCGTCGATCCCCTCCTTGCGCTGGGTGTACAGACCCCACCAGCGCATCCGGCCGCGCAGGTCGGCCGGGTCGATCGAGTCGAAGCCGCGCTTGGCGTAGATCGTCTCAATGCGTGTCCGCACGTTGAGACCGTCGTCGTCCTTCTTGAACTGCTCGTTGGCGTTCAGCGGGGTGAAGTGCCCCATGGCCCACTGGCCCTCGCCGCGGTGGCGGGTCACCTTGCGGGCGGCGGCGGGACGGCGCGCGGGGGCGCTCTCTTCCTGGGGCTCGACCGGTTCGGGAGTGGTGGCCATGGTGAATCCTTACGGGCAGGTGGCTCTGACGCTGAGGGGAGGCGCTGGGCGTTGCTCCGGTGCGGCGCTGCTGTGACCTGCGGGCCTGCACGCGGTGACGTGCCGGACCAGGGGACAGTGACCGGGGCCGGGTGGGCGCCCGCGCATCCGCTTCAGCGAGGATGACGAGGAGTGGCGCCGGGTGCGGTGGTGGCGGCGGGGTGGGAGCTCAGGTCACCGGACAGATGGCGCTGGACACACGGAGGAGATCGACGTGGAGTCGACCAACCAGGGTGGTTCCGGCGCTAGGCATGGCAAGAGATTGGCACGCCTGGCGGTTGTCGGTCCACTAACGTCCGAATAGTGGACGTAATGGTTTCGCGATGTGAGACAAGCGGCTCTTTCCCACGCTCGGAAGGTTACGGCCCGTCGCGCGGTCGCACCCGCACCCCCCGCCGAGTCCCCTCCCACGGAGGCGTCCCCGCCGTCCGGCCCCCCGGCGGGGACCCGTGACGTCCGCCCGGGGGCCCGTAGATCCGTCTCCGGGGCCGGGCCCGATACCGTAGGGCTGTGCAACCAGCCGGCGAGATGACGAGACCCAACCCCGACCGCCCCTCCCGGCGGCGGGGCAAGGGCTCCCGACGCGCCGCCAAGCGCGTCACCTGGCGGAGTACGGCCTGGGCGCTGATCAAGGACACCACCAACACCTGCGTCGAGTACCGGGTCACCGGCCTCGCCGCCGAGGCGGCCTTCTTCACCCTGCTCTCGATCCCGCCCCTGCTGCTCTGCCTGGCGGGGACGCTCGGCTACCTCGACGAGTTCCTCGGCGCCGGCACCATCGACAAGCTGAAGCAGGACATCGTCTCAGCGGCTGGGACGGTGCTCTCGCAGTCGTCCGTCCACCAGATCGTCGAACCGCTGCTGCACGGCGTCTTCGACGACAAGCGGCCGGACCTGATCTCGATCGGCTTCCTGCTGTCCCTGTGGTCCGGCTCCCGGGCGCTCTACATCTTCATCGACACCATCACCGTGATGTACGGCCTCGACGGCAAGCGCGGCATCGTCAAGACCCGTCTGATGTCACTCGGCCTCTACCTCGGCGCGCTGGTGATCGGCTCCCTGGTGCTGCCCCTGCTGGTGGCCGGGCCCGGGCTGGTGGTGGCCGCCCTGCCGAACGCCGCCGGCCTGGTCAGCGCGCTCTACTGGCCGGTGGCGATCCTGCTCCTGGTGGTCTTCCTCACCACCCTCTACCACCTCGCCGTCCCCGTCTCCACGCCCTGGCGCGAGGACATCCCCGGAGCCCTGGTCGCCCTGGTCGTCCTGGTGGTCTGCAGCGTGCTGCTCCGGGTCTACCTGGTCAGCTCCGTCGAGGGCCCCTCGGTGTACGGGTCGCTGGCCGCGCCGGTGGCCGTGCTGCTCTGGATCGGCGTGGTCGCGCTGGCCGTCCTGATCGGCGCCGCGATGAACGCGGCCATAGACCGTCGCTGGCCCACCCTGGAGACCGCCGACGCCCGCGCCGAGAACGAGCGCGCCCACGAGGAGGCCGCCGCCGCGGTCGTCCGCGAGGTCGCCGCCCGGCGGGCCGTGGAGCGGGCCAGGCGGGCCCGCGAGCTCGGCCTCGCCGAGGGCTACGAGGAGGAGTACGAGGGCGAGGAGGGCGACGAGGGCGACGCGCCCTCGGAGTACCCCGAGCGCTGGGCCGACTTCCTGCCGCCCGAGAACGTCAAGGGCCGACTGGCCGCCCGCGGCCCGCACCACCACCGCCCCGGCCCGCCCCCGCCGGACAGCGACCGGCCGGCCGGTCCGCCGCCCGGCGACGAGCCCGGTCCGGAGGACGGCCCCGGCTTCGGCCCGGACTTCGGCGAGCACCGGTTCCCCGGCGCCCAGCCCCCCGGCCGCCCGCCCCGCCCGCCCTGGGAGCAGGGCTGACCGGACGGGCGTCCGGGCACGGCCCGGTTCAGGCCGCCCCGCGCTCCACCGGGATCCACAGCTGGGCGTCGGCCTGCGCACCGTCCGGCGACGGCCGGACGGCGAGGATCTCCGGCCCCGGCCGGCTGCGGTACGGGTTGGACGGGAACCACTGGGTGTAGACGTCCCGCCACAGGTACTGCAGGGCCTGCGGGTACGGGCCGGTGTTCTCGAAGACCGCCCACGTCCCGGCCGGGACGAGCAGGGCGTCCAGGTCCTCCGGCGGGTCCGCCCGGGTCAGCGCGGCGTGGTAGTAGTCGAGCTCGGTGCCCTCGGCCCGGCTCTCGTCGATGTTGTCGGTCACCGAGACGATGCCGGCCGGCTCCTGGTCCGACAGCTGCGCGATCCGCCGGGCCGTCTCCGGCCCGACGGACCTGATGAACTCCGCGATGGCCGGATTGACCCCCTCGTGCACGAGCGGGACCCGGGCCCTGCGCCCCACCACCCGGAACTCCGCCCGCTCCACGATCCGGTACCTCATGCTGCTGCTCCCTTCGACGACGAGCCGGAAGGACATCCGGGGCTGGGAGCGCAGGGCCGCGCCGGTGCGCCTGGCCTCGCCGGGCCCGACGCCGTGCATCGCGCGGAACGCCCGGGCGAACGCCTCGCCCGAGGCGTAGCCGTACCGCACCGCGATCTCCAGCAGGGTCCCCGGCCCGGCCAGCACCTCGGCGCCCGCGACGGTCAGCCGTCGGCGCCGGACGTACTCCGAGAGCGGCATCCCCGCCAGTGCCGAGAACATCCGCCGGAGGTGGTACTCCGAGGTCATCGTGATCCGGGCCAGCTCGGCCACGTCGATCTGCCCGTCCAGCCGGGACTCGATGTGCTCCATGGCCTGATTCAGTCGCTCCAGCACCCGGTGTCCTTCCTTTCCTTGCCTTCACCGTAGGAAGGGGCCACCCTGCCGCACCCGACATCCTGTGCCCGTTCCGGTCGGGCGCCGGGGGCGGTGCCGCGCGGCCGTCCGGCCCGGGCCCGGCCGTCGGGAGCGTCGGTGGCGCCCCCGCCGGTCAGCGCGCCCCGTCGGGCAGCACCAGGCCCTCCAGCACCAGTGCGAGGAACCGCGGGCTGCCGTCGTGGCCGGGCGCGGCGTTCTCGCGCACCCAGGCGGCGCCGCTGAGCAGGTCGAACAACTCGTCCGGGGTGAGGTCGGGGCGGACCCGTCCGGCGCGCTGGGCCGCGCCGAGCAGCTCGGCGCCGGCGTCGTGCATGGCCGTGCACATGGCGTGCGAGGGGGTGCCCTCGTCGTACATGCTCGCGGCCAGGATGCCGACCAGTCCGCGGAAGGTGCTGAAGTGCCGGACGGCCTGCCGCATCCAGTCCGTCAGCGTGTCCAGCGGGTCGTCGCCGGGGGTCGCCCGCCGGGCCTGGGCGACGAGATCGCGCAGGCCGTCCCTGGTGGCGGCCTCGACCAGGGTGGCGCGGGTGGGGAAGTGGCGGTACAGCGTCCCGATCGCGACGCCCGCCCGGGCGGCGATGTCCTCCAGCGAGGCGTTGGAGCCGTCGGCCTCGAAGGCCCCGCGGGCGGCGGTCAGGACGGCGTCGTAGTTGCGCTGCCCGTCGGCCCGCTTGGGCCGCTGCGCGATGTAGGGCTCGGTCTGCGCCACTGGATCCTCCTGCTTGACTACCTGAGGCAGCCTCAGTTTAACTGACGTCACTTAACCTGAGGCTGCCTCAGGATGCAGCCAGGGCCACTGCCACGGAGGACTCATGAGCATTGACGCTGTTGCCGGCGAAGTCCCGGCCCGGGACACCCGGTCACAGGCCCGGGGCCTGCTGCTCGTGGCGATCGTCGGCGCGGAGTTCATGCTCCAGCTGGACGGCACCGTCGTGAACGTCGCCCTGCCGACCCTGCAGTCGGACCTGGGCCTCTCGGCGGCCTCCGGGTCGTGGGTCCCGAACGCCTTCCTGCTCGCCTTCGGCGGACTGCTCCTCCTCGCCGGCCGGCTCGGCGACGTCCTCGGTCACCGCCGGGTCTTCGTCGGCGGCCTCGGCCTGGTCGTGCTGGCCTCCCTGCTGGCCGGCCTGGCCCCGGACATCGAGGTGCTGCTGGCCGGCCGGCTGCTCCAGGGCGCGGGCGCCGCCCTCGCCGGACCCAACGGCCTGGCCCTGCTCGCGGTGGTCTTCGAGGGTGAGTGCCGGCAGCGCGCCTTCGGCCTCTACTCGACCGTGACCGGCCTCGGCGCCTCCGCCGGCATGGTGCTGGGCGGCCTGCTCACCTGGGCCGGCGACTGGCGCTGGAGCCTGCTGGTGAACGTCCCGGTGGGCCTGCTGATCATCGTCGTCTCGCTGAGGACGCTCGGCCTCGCCGGCACCGGCGCCCGTTCGCGCCCGCTCGGCCTGCTCAGCGCGGCCCTGGTCACCGCCGCCGTCACCACCGCCGTGTACGGGCTCGTGCACGCCGCCGAGAAGGGCTGGGGGGACGCCGGAACGCTGGCGCCGCTGGCCGCCTCGGTGGTGCTCTGGCTGCTGCTCGCGGTCGTCGACCCGCGCACCGCGGAGCCCCTGCTGCCGGCCGCCGTCTTCGCCGGCCGCGAGCGCGCCGGCGCCTTCGTGAACCTGCTCCTGCTGGCCGCCGTGCTCACCGGCTTCCTGATCTACCTGGTCCAGTACCTGCAGGGCGTCCTGCACTTCAACGCCCTGCAGAGCGGTCTGGCCGTCCTGCCGTTCGGCCTGGCCCTGCTGGTCTCCACCCAGGTGCTCACCGGGTACGTCTCCGGCGTCGGGCCGAAGACCCGCGCCCTGCTCGGCCTGGGCGTGGTCCTGATCGGGGTGGCCTGGCTGACCCTGCTCGACGCGCACAGCTCGTACGTCACCGGGGTGCTCCCGCAGATCGTGCTCGTCGGCCTCGGCGTCGGGGTGGCGATCATCCCGTTCAACATGATCATCCTCAGCACGGCCCCGCCCGAGCACGCCGGTGTGACCGCCGGGGTGCTCCAGACCGCGCTGACCGTCGGCGGCTCGCTCGGCCTGGCCGTCCTGCTGATCCCGTTCACCGGCGGGAACGGCGAGATCGCCGACACCGTCTCGACGGTGTTCGTCTGGGCCGCCGGAGCCACCGTCCTGGCGATCCTGGCGGCCGTGCTGCTCTGGTACGGGCCCGGCTCCCGGAAGCCCGCCCCTCCGGAGCAGGCGGCGCAGGTCTGACCCCGCCCGGGCGGGGAGGCCAGCCCGGGCCGGGAGGGGCCGGGGCGGGCCTCCCCGCCCGGCCGGTCCGCGAAAAATGACTGGCAGCGCCTGACGCCCTTGGCTACCGTGGGCGTCGTCCGGTACGGCCCGTCGTGGGCCGCGCCGTCGAAGCCGTGTGTGCACCGGGAGGTGAGGATCGTGACGACTGTCGCCGCCGTGGGCGCCGTCCGCGTCCAGAAGGTCATCGCTCTCACCCCCCTGGTCTCCGGCTGACCCGGCGTCACCCCTGCGGGACGTCCGTACCTTCCTGACGCGCCGAGCGCGCGCAGCCGGGGCCACCCCCTGAAGGGTCACCCCGTCTTGTCGTTCTCCACCCTTTCCACCGTCTCCACCTCCTCCGCACCTTCCACCTCCTCCGCACCGTCCACCTCGGTCGCCCACCCGCTCACCGGCTACGGCTGGGACGAGGACTGGGCCGCCGACTTCTCCCTCCACACCGCCGTCGGCCTGCTGCCGGGCCGGGTCGTGCGGGTCGACCGCGGGCTGTGCAGCGTCGTCGTCGCCGACGGTGACGCGGTGCGCCTGCTGCGGGCCGAGATGGCCGACGTGTCCACCCCGGACCCGATGCGCTACGTCTGCACCGGCGACTGGGTCGCCGTCGACGAGGCCCCCGGCGGGCGCCCGGCCGTCCGGGCCCTGCTGCCCCGGCGCACCGCGCTGGTGCGCTCCACCAACAGCAAGCGGTCCGAGGCGCAGGTGCTGGCCACCAACGTCGACCAGATCGCGATCTGCGTCTCGCTCGCCTCCGAGGTCGACCTCGGCCGGATCGAGCGCTTCCTCGCCCTGGTCGCCTCCAGCGGTACGGGCGAGGCCCTGCTGGGCGGCGCCGAGCGGCCCGCCGCCGAGCCGCTGGTCGTCCTGACCAAGGCCGACCTGGTCTCCGACGCCGACTACATCCGCGCCGACGTCGAGGGCATCGCCCCCGGCGTCACGGTGCTGGTGGTCAGCGCCGAGACCGGCGAGGGGATGGACGTGCTGCGCGCCTGCACCCCCGGCAGCACCGCGCTGATCGGGCAGTCCGGCGCCGGCAAGTCCACCCTCACCAACATGCTCGCCGAGGCGGCGGTGATGACGGTCCAGCAGACCCGCTCGGTCGACGAGAAGGGCCGGCACACCACCACCGCGCGCGAGCTGGTGCCGATGGCGCACGGCGGCGTCCTGATCGACACGCCCGGACTGCGCGAGGTCGGCCTGTTCGGCGGCGAGGGCCTGGCCCAGGCCTTCTCCGAGGTCGGCGAGCTGGCCGAGGAGTGCCGGTTCCACGACTGCGGACACCACACCGAGCCCGGCTGCGCGGTCCAGGCCGCGCTGGCGGAGGGCACCCTCTCCCAGCGCCGCTGGGAGAGCTACCTCAAGCTGCAGCGCGAGAACGCCTGGATCGCCTCCCGCACGGACGCCCGGCTCGCCGCCGAGCGGCTGAAGAAGTGGAAGTCGATCACCAAGTCGGTCCGCGGCTCGGGGTTCCCGGTCAAGCGCTGACCGGCGGGCGCCGCGGACGGCGAGAACCGTACGGCCGCCCCGGGGTGTCAGATCCCCGGGGCGGCCGTACGGTCGTGCGGCGCGGGTTCAGCGCTCGGGCAGCTGCCCGGTGCGGATCACCTCCGCGTACCAGCGGGCGCTGTCCTTCGGCGTGCGGCGCTGGCTGGCGAAGTCCACGTGCACGATGCCGAACCGCTTGCTGTAGCCGTACGCCCACTCGAAGTTGTCCAGCAGCGACCAGAGGAAGTAGCCGCGCACCTCGGCGCCGTCGGCCACCGCGCGGCGCACCGCGTCCAGGTGGCCGTGCAGGTAGGCGATCCGCTCGGGGTCGTGCACGGCCCCGGACGGGTCGCTGTAGTCCTCGTACGCGGCGCCGTTCTCGGTGACCAGCAGCGGTACGCCGGGCAGGTCGTCGCGCAGCCGGGTGAGCAGCTCGTACAGGCCGTCCGCGTCCACCGGCCAGTCCATCGCGGTGCGGGTGCCCTCGGCCGGCAGGAAGCGCACGCCCTCGTCGGCCGGCCAGGGGGAGAGCTCGCTGGCGTGGCCGTCCAGGCGCGGTGCGGGCGCGGCCGGGTCGTCGGCGGCGACCACGGTCGGCGTGTAGTAGTTGATCCCGAGCGAGTCGATCGGGCGGGAGATCTCGGCCAGGTCGCCGTCCCGGACGAAGGACCAGTCGGTGAGGTGCGCGGTGTCGGCCAGCACGTCCGCGGGGTAGCTGCCGTGGAAGACCGGGTCGAGGAAGATCCGGTTGGCCAGGCCGTCGATCCGGCGGGCCGCGTCCAGGTCCCCCGGGGTGTCCGAGAGCGGGCGCACGGCCGCCAGGTTGAGGGTCAGCGACACCTGGGCCGCGGCCGGCAGTTCGGCGCGCAGCGCGGCGGTGCCCAGGCCGTGGGCGAGCAGCAGGTGGTGGTGCGCGGTCAGGGCCTCGGCCTGGTCGGTGCGGCCGGGGGCGTGGATGCCGGCTCCGTAGCCGAGGAAGGCGCTGCACCAGGGCTCGTTCAGGGTGGTCCAGGCGGGGATCCGGTCGCCGAGCCGGCGGGCGGCCAGGGCGGCGTACTCGGCGAACCGGTACGCGGTGCCGCGGTCGGTCCAGCCGCCCCGGTCCTCCAGGACCTGCGGGAGGTCCCAGTGGTAGAGCGTGGCGACCGGGGTGATGCCGTGGGCCAGCAGCTCGTCCACCAGCCGGTCGTAGAAGTCCAGGCCGGCCTCGTTGGCGGGGCCCTCGCCGGCCGGCTGGATCCGCGGCCAGGCGAGCGAGAACCGGTAGGCGCCCAGGCCGAGTTCGGACATCAGGGCGACGTCCTCGCGGAACCGGTGGTAGTGGTCGGCGGCGATCTCCCCGGTGTCGCCGTTGCGGACCTTGCCGGGGGTGCGGCTGAAGGTGTCCCAGATCGACGGCGACCGGCCGTCCTCGCTCGCGGCGCCCTCGATCTGGTAGGCGGCGGTGGCCGCGCCCCAGAGGAAGCCGGGCGGGAAGGCCGGTCCGGCCGCTTGCGCGGGGCCGGCGGCCCGCGCGGGCCGGGCCTGGGGGGGGGTGGGTAGGGCTTCGACGGACATATCGCCTTCCAGATGGGTGAGTTGGGGTGGGGGCGGGGGGGGCCGGCCGGCGCCCGC